>NZ_AUHY01000022.1 GCF_000423425.1 Meiothermus rufus DSM 22234
CCTGGGGAACCTCCTTTCTTGGTTGGTTCCCCTCTTTTTATCCCAGCTTAGAGTCTCACATGTGTTTGTCCAGGTTCACTCCTGGCCGCCGGTGTGGTGGGGTTGTGGTAGAGTCTCGACGATGAAGCGCAAGGATGGGCGGCAGCCCCACGAACTCCGACCTCTTCTGATTCGAACGGGCTATGTGCACTATGCCGAAGGCTCGGCCCTGGTCGAGCTGGGGAATACCCGGGTGCTGGTGAACGTCTCCCTCACCGATGGGGTGCCCCGGCATGTCTCGGGCCGGGAAGGCTGGCTGATGGCCGAATACAACTTGCTGCCCCGCTCAACCCAGGTGCGCAAGGAGCGCGAACGCCAGAAAATCTCGGGGCGCACCGCTGAGATACAGCGCTTTTTGGGCCGGGCCTTCCGGGCGGCTTTGGACCTGAGCTTGTTGCCGGGCAAGACCGTGGTGATCGATGCTGATGTGATCCAGGCCGATGGGGGAACCCGCGTGGCCTCGCTACTAGGGGGGTATGCGGCGCTGCACCAGGCCATGGATCGGCTGGTTCGCCAGGGCAAAATTGACGAATGGCCCCTGACCGAGTTTGCCGCGGTGAGCGTGGGCTGGATGGGGGGGGATACCTTGTTGCTGGACCTGACCCAGCTCGAGGATGAAAAGGCCTGGGCCGACCTAACCGTGGTGGCTACCCAAAGCGGCGAGATCATTGAGCTGCACGGGGCTGGGGAGGGGCGCCCAGTCCCCCGGGCCACTTACCAGGCTATGCTGGAGCTGGGTCTAGCCCAGATTCCTGAGTTGGTGCGGCGGGTGCACGCCCAGCTTAGGCCGAAGGCCTAACGAATATCCGGCGCTTGGGAGGCCCTGCCCATATAGCCCAACCGGGGTTCCTTTTTGGGATTAAGATGGGATAGATGCGCGTGCTGGTTGCTACCTCGAACCCCGGTAAGTATCGCGAGATTAAAGAAGGGCTGGCCCCGCTGGGGTGGACGCTGTTTTCCCTGTTGGATTACCCCTTCAAGCTGCCGCCCGAGGAGGGGGCTACATTCGAAGATAACGCTATTTTGAAGGCGGCCTACGCCGCTAGGCAAAGTGGCCTGCCTACCCTGGCCGACGACTCGGGCCTCGAGGTAGCGGCCTTAGGGGGTGAGCCTGGGGTGTACTCGGCCCGCTATGGCAATAAGACGACCGATACCGAGCGGAATGTGTATCTGCTCGAGCGCCTGAAAGGCATTCCGCCGGAGCAGCGCAAGGCCAAATTCGTAGCGGTGTTGGCGATGGCCTACCCCGATGGTTACCTGGAGCTTTACCGGGGCGAGACCGAGGGGGAGATCCTCGAGGCCCCCCGAGGGGAGTGGGGCTTCGGCTACGACCCCTTGTTTTATCTGCCCGAGGTGGGCAAGACCTTTGCCGAGATGACCTTGGAACAGAAAGCGGCCCATTCGCACCGGGGTAAGGCCCTTAGGGCTTTGCTCGAGGCCTACCGGCAGGGCACAAGGCGCAAGGAGCAGCCTCTAAGCGAGTGAGGTGCCTAGCGGCTGCCCCATACTGCCAGGCCCACCCCCACCAGCAGGATGGCTCCCCCCACGAATACCGCCAGAGCGGGTACCTCTCCCAAGAGGAAATAACCCAGTAGGCTGGCACCTACGGGCTCCAATAGCATCACCAGGCTGACCAGCACCGGGGGAATCTGCCGCATGGCCCAGTTAAAGCTGGTATGCCCGACCAGCTGGGGCAACAGGGCCATCAGGCCAATCCAGAGGTAGGCCAGGGGGGGGTGGTCGCCGTAACTACCCCCAAACAAGCCGGGCAGGGGGAGCAGGGCCAGGGCGGCTACGCTGTAGGCCACAGCGGCATAAACCCCGATGGCGAAGCCCCGCCGCTGGGCTTCCCGCCCCAGCATGAAGTACAGTGCCCCGGCCACTGCCCCGCATAGGGCTAGGAAGTTGCCCAAAGTGGGATTGACCGCCTGGCCGTTCTCTCCCCCCAGGCCGATGAACGCCGCACCGCCCAGGGCTACCCCGATGCCCAGGAGGGTTAGCCGACTGGGGGTCTGCTTGAGCCACCACCAGGCCAGTAGGGCAGTCCAGATAGGGGTAGAGGTGACCAACACGGTGCTGGCCGCAATGCTGGTCAGGCCGATGGAAGTGATCCAGGTGGCAAAGTGCAGGGCTAGAAAAAGCCCGGCTAGAGCGGCGTAGGCCCAGGCCCCGGGTTGCAGGCGCAACTGGGGATAGGCCCACCAGGCGGGGAGCAGCAGCAGGCTGGCAAAGGTCATCCGCAAAGCGCTGATCACCAGGCTGAAACCCACCCCCTGCTCCCCGGCGGCGGTAGCAGCCAGCCGGGCCAGGATGGAGCCGAAGGAGATGGCCACAACCCCGGCCAAGAGCACCAGCGCGATGCGTATGTGGGCAGAAGGCATGGCCTAGATTGTACCGGGAATAAGCGGGCCTGATGGCAGGCTTTGAGGATGGGGATTTGTGCCCTGGGTAAGGGCTGGTATACTTCCTGCGGAGTGGTATACCAAAACGAGGAGGTGGAATGGTACAGATAGCAGTCCCCAAAGAGACCGCGCCAGGTGAGCGCCGGGTTGCCCTGACCCCCGAGGTGGTGGGCCGCCTGCGCAAAGAAGGCTGGGGGGTTCGCCTCGAGGCCGGCGCAGGTGCGGGTGCCTATTTTTCCGACCAGGCCTACCGGGAGGCCGGGGCCGAGGTGGTCTCGCGGGACCAACTGTTCAAGGGGGCCCAGGTGGTGTTTACCGTGCAGCCCTTGGAGGTAGCCGAACTGGCCCAACTCGAGCCCGGCACCATCGTAGTGGGTCTGATGGCCCCACACCGCAACCTCGAGCGGGTCCGGGCTATGGCTGCGGGAAAGCTCACTGCCCTAGCCATGGAGCTGGTGCCCCGCATCACCCGGGCCCAGAGCATGGACGTGCTCTCCTCCCAGGCCACGGTGGCTGGCTATGTGGCTGCCCTCATCGCTGCCCGCGAGAGCAGCCGTTTCTTTCCTATGCTCACTACCGCTGCCGGTACCATCCGCCCAGCCAAGGTGCTGGTGATGGGGGTAGGGGTGGCGGGTCTGCAGGCCATCGCGACCGCTCGCCGGCTGGGGGCCAACGTCTGGGCCTACGATGTGCGCAAGGCTGCTGCCGAGCAGGCCCTTTCCCTGGGGGCTAAGGTCATCGAGCTGCCCATCAGCGCCGAGGGTGAGGGGGGGTATGCCCGCGAGCTGACCGAGGAGGAAAAACGCCTGCAGCAAGAGGCCCTGGCCAAGGAGGTGGGCCAGATGGATGCCGTCATCACCACGGCCCAGATTCCCGGGCGCAAGGCCCCCATCCTGATTACCCAGGCCATGGTGGAGCGGATGGCCCCGGGGTCGGTGGTGGTCGACCTGGCGGCTGAATCTGGGGGCAACTGTGAGCTGACCCGGCCCGGCGAGACCCTCGAGGTAGGTGGGGTGCGCATCGTGGGGCCGTTGAACCTGCCCAGTGCCCTTTCGGTGCACGCCAGCGAGATGTACGCCAAGAACCTCTATAACCTTTCCAAGCTGCTTTACCAAGACGGTCAGCTCGCGCCCGACTGGAGCGACGAGATTTTGGCCGGAACCTTGCTCACCCACCAGGGTGAGGTCACCCATGCGCCGACCAAGGCTTTGCTGGGAGGATAAACATGGATACAACCTGGGCTGCGCTGTATATCTTTTTGTTGGCGGCTTTTACCGGCTACGAGGTGATTAGCCGGGTACCGGTTATCCTGCACACCCCCCTGATGTCGGGGTCGAACTTTATCCACGGCATTGTGGTGGTGGGGGCTATGGTGGTGCTAGGCCATGCCGAGACCCCCCTCGAGCAGGCCATTGGCTTTTTTGGGGTGATTCTAGGAGCCGCCAATGCCGCGGGGGGGTACGCGGTGACCGAGCGGATGCTGGAAATGTTTGAACGTAAGCCGAAAGGGGGTCAGTAGGCCGGTGGAAAACTTCGTTGAGTTGGTCTACTTCCTGACCGCCTTGCTCTTCATTCTGGGGCTCAAGCGGATGTCTTCCCCGGCCACCGCCCGCAGCGGGGTGGTCTGGGCTGGGGCGGCTATGGTGGCCGCAACCTTGGTAACCTTTCTTACGCCAGGGATGAAAAACTTTGGTCTGATGATCCTGGCTATCGCGATTGGCACGGTGGTGGCCTGGATTGCGGCCAAGCGGGTGCAGATGACCGACATGCCCCAGATGGTGGCCATCTACAACGGCATGGGCGGAGGCGCCGCGGGGGCTATCGCCGCAGTGGAGCTTTTGCGGGGGGAGTTCGAGGGCACCGGCCTCAAGACCCTGGCGGTATTGGGGGCTTTGATTGGCTCGGTCTCGTTCAGCGGAAGCCTAATCGCTTTTGCCAAGCTACAGGGTCTAATGTCCAGCCGCCCCATTCAGTTTCCCAGCCAGCGGCTCGTCAACCTGGTGGTCTTGGTGGGGGCTTTGCTTTTGGGCCTGGCCTTGCTGCCGAGCCACTCGGGGGGGCTTATCTTCCTCTTCTTCCTGCTGGCCTTGGCCTTTGGGGTACTGATGACCCTGCCCATCGGCGGGGGCGATATGCCGGTGGTCATCTCTTTGTACAACGCCTTTACCGGCTTGGCGGTGGGCTTTGAGGGGTTTGCCATCGGGAATGCGGCCTTGATTGTGGCCGGTACGGTGGTGGGGGCGGCGGGCACCCTGCTGACCTTACTGATGGCCAAGGCGATGAACCGCAGCCTGTGGAGTGTGCTGGTAGGGGGCTTCGGCGTGGAGCAGGAGGCGGGCGAGGTCAAGGGCAGCCTTAAGCCGATCGACCTCGAGGACGCTGCGGTGATGCTGGCCTATGCCTCCAAGGTCATCTTTGTACCGGGCTACGGCATGGCGGTAGCCCAGGCCCAGCACAAGCTGCGCGAGCTGGCCGATTTGCTCGAGTCTAAAGGGGTCGAGGTCAAGTTTGCCATCCACCCGGTAGCAGGCCGCATGCCCGGCCACATGAACGTACTGCTGGCCGAAGCTGGGGTGGCCTACGATAAACTCTTCGACCTCGAGGACATCAACCCCGAGTTCCCCCAGGCCGATGTAGCCGTGGTTATTGGCGCCAACGACGTGGTCAACCCGGCAGCCCACCGCAAGGGTTCCCCCCTGTACGGGATGCCCATTCTGGACGTGGATAAGGCCAAGAACGCCATCGTAATCAAGCGGGGTCAGGGTAAGGGCTTCGCTGGGGTGGAAAACGAGCTGTTTTACGCCGATAATACCCGCATGCTCTATGGGGATGCCCAGAGCGTACTGGGCCAGTTGGTGCAGTCCCTCAAAAAATTGTAAACATCCTCCAAAGGTATAACCCCCCGCCCAGTCTCTTGGGCGGGGATTATTCTTGCCGAGACGAGAAAGTTTGAGCCCTCCTTCGTGGTTGACAGTTCAAGGGGTCTAGGATAGACTTCGCCTGGGAAGTTCTTCCAAAGCCAATGGACTACAATGCCTTTGGGCTAGATGGTTTATGGAAGCACTTCCATGGAAACAGGAGGAAACATGAAGAAGTGGCTGGCAAGTGTATTGGCCCTGGCCCTTGTTTGGGGCGGGTTGGCCTTGGCCCAAGGAGTGACCATACGTGTCGCGGGCGATTCTACCGCGGTGGGCGAGGGCGGCCGTTGGATGAAGGCCAAGGCCGAGGAATGGGCACAAAAAACCGGCAACCGTATCGAGTACATCGACTCACCTGCAGACACCAACGACCGTTTGGCCCTCTACCAGCAGTACTGGGCGGCCCGCAGTGCCGATGTGGACGTCTACATGATCGATGTGATCTGGCCGGGCATTGTGGCGCCCCATGCTGCCGACCTCAAGCAGTTCTTCAGCGAGGCAGAGTTGGCCCAGTTCTTCCCGCGGATCGTTGAGAACAACACCATCCGGGGCAAGCTGACCTCGATTCCCTTCTTTACCGATGCCGGTCTTTTGTACTACCGCACCGACCTACTGCAAAAGTACGGCTACTCCAAGCCACCAGCGACCTGGACCGAGCTCGAGCAGATGGCGGAGAGAATCCAAGCAGGCGAGCGCCAGGCGGGCAACCGCGACTTCTGGGGGTTTGTCTGGCAGGGCAAGGCCTACGAGGGCCTGACTTGCGATGCCCTGGAGTGGATTTTCTCCATGGGCGGGGGGCGTATCATCGAGCCCGATGGTCGCATTACCATCAACAACCCCCAAGCTATCGCTGCGCTCAACATGGTGCGGGGATGGGTGGGTAAAATCTCCCCTCCGGGTGTGACTAGCTACGCTGAGGAAGAGGCCCGTAACGCCTTCCAGTCGGGCAATGCTGCCTTCATGCGCAACTGGCCCTATGCCTATAGCTTGGGGCAGAGCGAGGGCAGCGCGGTGCGGGGTAAGATCGGCGTAACCGTGTTGCCGCGCGGCGCAGGTACTGGGGGCCGCAACGCGGCCACCCTGGGGGGCTGGCAGCTCATGGTTTCGACCTATTCGCGCAACCAGCGGGTAGCTGCGGATTTGGTCAAGTACCTGACCAGCGTGGAGGTTCAGAAAGACAACGCCGTCAACCTCTCGCGCCTGCCCACCCGTCCGGCCCTTTACAACGACCCGCAGGTGCTGGCCAAGAACCCCTGGTTCCGCGACCTGCTGCCGGTCTTCCAAAATGCGGTGGGGCGCCCTTCGGGTGTGGCCGGTGCGCGTTATAACCAGGTTTCCGAGGCCTTCTGGACCGGCGTACATGAAGCCATTACTGGCCGTAAGCCGGCTGCACAAGCGGTTCGGGACATCGAAGCGGCCCTGCGGCGCATTCTGCGTTAGGTCGTCCCAGCTTCCAACGAATGGGGTCGGGTATCCGGCCCCATTCGTTAACACCAGAGATGACTAAGGTGCGGCAACTATAGCGCAAGTGGCCGGAAGGCATGTAGTATCGGTGTATTGAAAAAAATCGCCAAACGCTTTATAGGGTCGGCTGGGTGGAGGTGATAGATGCTCACAGTACGACAAACCCGCTTGGCTTGGCTGCTGGTCTTGCCGACGCTGTTGGTGGTGGCGTTTGTGGCAGGCTACCCGTTGGCCCAGGTGTTCTACTACTCGTTTCATCGGGCGGACATCTCTTTTGTGGAGCCCACCGAGTTTGTGGGCCTGAAGAACTACATTTTCCTGTTGCAAGACCCCGACTTTAGGGGAGCACTCTGGAATACTTTGCGCTTTACAGTGGTTTCGGTCTTCCTCGAGACCGTTTTGGGTTTGGCCATTGCCTTGGTTATTCATTCCAATTTCAAGGGCCGGGGGATTGTGCGGGCGGCCATCCTGATTCCCTGGGCCATTCCCACGGTGGTCTCGGCCAAGATGTGGCAATGGATGCTCAACGATATCTATGGTGTGATCAACGTCATCCTGGTCAACACCGGCCTGATAGCCAACAAAATCGCCTTCTTGGCCAACCCCAACACCATCCTGTGGTCTATCGTGGCAGTGGATGTTTGGAAGACCACACCTTTCATGGCCCTTCTGTTGCTGGCTGGTTTGCAGCTAATCCCTTCCGATATCTATGAGGCCGCCGATATCGATGGAGCCAGCAAGTGGCAGCAGTTCTGGACCCTCACCTTGCCCTTGTTGACCCCGGCTCTGGTGGTGGCCCTGATCTTCCGCACCCTGGATGCGCTGCGGGTCTTCGATGTGATTTTTGTGATGGTAGGGGTCAATACCGCCACCCGAAGCCTGGCCATTTACAACCGTCAGACCCTCATCGATTTTCAAGACCTGGGGTATGGCTCGGCCATATCGGTGGCCATTCTGGTTATAATCTTCATCTTTGTGTTCCTGTACATGCGCGTAGCAGGACGGGGGGTGCGCGGTGAGGACTAAAGGGCTGGGTTACTACGCCGGTCGGGTGCTTTTCTATATACTGGTGGTTTTTATTGTTATATATAGCGTGTTTCCCTTCTACTGGGCGCTCATCAGCAGCTTCAAAACCAGCGATGCGCTGTTTAGCTCGAATCCCAGCTTCCTGCCCACCCCTTTCACCCTGACCCACTACCAGAATGTTTTCAGCGGGGCTGAGTTTGGGCGGAACCTGATCAACTCCCTTCTGGTGGCCGGTGGCGCCACGCTGATCTGCCTGGTGCTGGGGGTGCTGGCGGCTTACGCGCTGGGCCGTCTGCGCTTTCCACCCAAGAACGCAGTTCTGTACATCGTGCTGGCCATGACCATGTTTCCCCAGGTTTCGGTGCTCTCGGGGATGTTTGTCTTGCTGCGCGAGACGGGTCTTTTCAATACCCACGCCGGGCTGATTCTTTCCTACCTGCTCTTTACCCTGCCCTTCACGGTCTGGGTGCTGACAGGCTACTTCCGTGGACTGCCTCGGGAGCTGGAGGAAGCCGCCTATGTGGACGGGGCTTCGCCCATGCAGACCCTGGTTCAGGTAATGCTGCCCCTGACCGGCCCCGGTTTGGTCACTACCGGCTTGCTGGCCTTCATTGCAGCCTGGAACGAATATCTCTTTGCCCTGACCTTCACTATCGGGAACAACGTGCGCACCGTTCCGGTAGCCATCGCTTCGTTTGGCGGGGCCACACCTTTCGAGATCCCCTGGGGCTCGATTATGGCAGCCTCGGTAGTGGTGACGGTGCCGCTGGTGGTGCTGGTGCTCATTTTCCAGCAGCGCATTGTGGCCGGGCTGACCGCGGGGGCGGTGAAGGGCTAGGGGGGCAGCTCTCCTGGTGAGGTCTGGCACCTTTGCTGTGCCCTTTGGCCCTATGATGGGCGGGTATGACCGCACGCGAAGCCTACGAGTGGTTAAAAAACTACAGCCAGGAGACGGCCTATCTGGTTTCCTTCGCCAAGCTGGCGGGCTGGGATCAGGCCACCTACATTCCCAAAAAGGGCTATGCCCATCGGGCCCGGATGCAGGCGGCCTTAGCCCGGCTGCTGCACCAGCGTACCACCCACCCCCGGGTAGGGGAGATGCTTTCCATAGTGGAAGAGGCCCAGGACGGGCCGGAGCCACACTCGGTGGAGGCGGTTAATGTGCGGGAGTGGCGACGGGCCTACGACCTTCAGTGCAAGATTCCCGAGCGGCTGGCGGTAGAGCTGGCCCAGGCCACCAGCCAAGGGCAGGCCATCTGGGAGGAGGCCCGCCCCAAAAACGACTGGCAGGCCTTCAAGCCAATTCTGCAGCAAATTTTCACCCTGACCGCTGAGGTGGCCGATGCCCTAGGCTACCAGGAAGAACGCTACGATGCCTTGCTCGACCAGTATGAGCCAGGGGCGACGGCCCAGCAGGTGGAGGAGGTTTTTCAGCCCTTGCGCCAGGCCACCGTGGATTTGCTGGAGCGTATTCGGGGCAGTGCTCGGCGTCCTTCTTCGGGGATTTTGCAGCGGCACTTTCCCCTAGCCGCTCAGGAGGCTTTTGGCCGTGAGGTGATCGGCCGGCTGGGTTTTGACCTCGAGGGGGGCCGGCTGGATGTGGTGGCCCACCCCTTTATGGAAGGAATAGGGCCGGGGGACGTGCGCCTGACCACCCGCTACCAGGAGGATTTCTTCAGTGCAGGCTTTTTCAGCACCGTGCACGAGATGGGGCACGGTCTTTACGGCCAGGGCCTGCCCGAGGAACACTTCGGTACCCCTATGGGCAGCGAGATTTCCCTGGGCATCCACGAGTCGCAAAGCCGCACCTGGGAGAACCTGGTGGGGCGCAGTCTGGGTTTCTGGCGCTATTTCTGGCCCCGGGCCCAGCACTACTTTGAGGCCTTGCGTGATGTGCGGCTGGAGGAGTTTTACTTTGCCATCAACGAAGTTAAGCCCAGCCTAATCCGGGTGGAGGCCGACGAGGTAACCTACAACCTGCACGTCTTAATTCGCTTTGAACTCGAGCGGGCCCTGCTGCAGGGCGAACTGTCCATTGACGATTTGCCCGAGGCCTGGGACGCCAAATACCAGGCCTACCTAGGGGTGCGGGCTCCCGAGATGCAAGACGGGGTGCTGCAGGATGTGCACTGGTCGGCGGGGCTGATCGGCTACTTCCCCACCTATACCCTGGGCAACCTTTACGCCGCACAGTTCTTCGCCCAGGCCCAGAAGGAGCTAGGGGACCTCGAGGCCCAGTTTGCACAGGGCGAGTTCGCCCCGTTGCTAGAGTGGACCCGCCAGAAAATTCACCGCCAGGGCAGCCGCTACTGGCCGCGCGATCTGCTCAAAGAGGTGACCGGGGAAGACCTCAACCCGCGCTACTTGGTCGAGTACCTAAACCGCAAGTTCGGGGCGCTCTACGGGGTTTGAGGGCTGCTGAGGGCTTGGGCCGCTACCCGGTGGACGATGGCACGGAAGCGGCCCCAGTCGGCCCAGGTGGCGCTGAGTTCCTGGGAGAAGGCTTCCGGTAGCTGCTCCAATCGCTGAGCGATGGCTAAAAGTTCTTGGGCGCTTACCTCGCGGAAACTATAGATTGGCTCGAGTGGTGCCTTCAGCCTGGGGGTATCTTCGGCAGCCAGCAGGAAGACGTGGCTGTGAAAGAGGCGACCCTCGTTGTGCTGGTAGGTGAGATGGGCCAAATAGCGCAGGATGGTTGCTTCCAGGCCGATTCCCTCCTCCATTTCTCGATGTAGGGCATCGGTGATGGACTCGGCCCACTCGATACGGCCGGTGGGCAGCCGGTAGACGCCCGGGGGGTAGAAGGCTTTGGTTAGGGTTAGAAAGCGGCCCCCGGGCCGCTGGAGTACCAGACAGACCTCGCTTACTTGGTGGCCGCGGGTGGCCAGGTAAGTATTGGCGTCCAGGGTATAGCAGACCTCGAGGGGTTGGCCATAGCGCAGGCTAAGTTCTCGTAGCTCCTGCTGCATATCAAAAGGATACTTAGGCCCTCGCTTGGGTGGGGAGAGGGGCGGCAACTTACAGAGCCGAGGCCAACGCTGTGCTATGGTAAGCACTCGATATGGTCGAGCGAGTGTATCTAGCCAAGCCTCGAGGGTTTTGCGCTGGAGTGGTTATGGCCATTGAGGCGGTAGAAAAAGCGGCCCAGGAACTCCGCCAGGAGGGCGAGCTGGTGGTCTACCACGCCATTGTGCACAACGAGGTGGTTACCCAGCGTTTGCAGGAGCAGTACGGGGTTCACTTCGTCGAGGACTTAGCCGAGGTAGACCAGCTCCGCCAGAAAGGCCGGAGGTTAGGCCAGACCGTGGTCTTTTCCGCTCACGGAATCCCTCCCTGGCTGCGCCGTGAGGCAGCCCAGCGGGGCCTATACCAGATTGATGCCACCTGCCCTTTGGTGACCAAGGTGCATAGCGAGGCCAAGCGTTACGCCAAGGAGGGGTACTGGATTTTGCTCATCGGCGATTCTGCCGAGCACCAGGAGATCAAGGGTACCCGCGGCGAGGCTCCGGAGCGCACCATTCTGGTAGCGGTGCACACCCACGTGGGGCGCGATCCCCGCTTGGCCGACCCCCATACCGTCGAGGTGCCCGATCCGGAAAAGGTGGTGGTGCTGACCCAGACCACCCTCTCGGTAGACGATACCCTAGCTACCATCGAGATTCTCAAAAAACGCTTCCCCAAGCTGGTGGTGCCCAGTCGGCACGACCTTTGCTATGCCACCAAGAACCGGCAGGATGCGGTTAAGCGGATAGCCCCTCAGGTCGACCTCTTCCTAGTGCTGACCAGCCCCACTTCTTCTAACGGGATGCGCCTCTTGGAGTTGGCCCAAAGCCTGGTGGGGCGGGCCGAGCGCATCAACACCGTAGAGGATATTCAACCGGTCTGGCTCGAGGGGGTGCAGGCGGTGGGGATTACCTCGGCGGCTTCCACCCCCGACGACCTGGTGCAAGAGGTTGTGGCCTACTTCCGCCAGGGCAACCCGGGCCTCGAGGTTATTGAAGAAGGCGAGTGGGAGGATATCGAGTTCCGCCAGCCCAAGCGCCTATCGCCGGAAGAGGTTCTGGCCAGCCGGGTCTAGCCCAAAACCACCATGACACCTTCCAGCCCATACCGGCTCAGCGTGGCCCCCATGCTGGACTGGACTGACCGGCATTTCCGCTACCTGCTGCGCCAGATTACCCGAGGTACCCGGCTTTATACCGAGATGGTGGTCGATCAGTCCATCCTGCTGGGGGATCGGCCCCGGCTTCTAGACTTCCACCCCGAGGAGCACCCCCTGGCCCTGCAGATCGCCGGCTCAGAGCCAAAGAAGCTGGCAGAGGCAGCGCGCATCGGGGAGGCCTGGGGCTACGATGAGATTAACCTGAACCTAGGCTGCCCTTCTCCCCGGGTACAGGGGGGTGGGTTTGGGGCCTGCTTGATGCTCGAGCCAGTCCGGGTAGCCGAATGTATGGCCGCGATGCGGCAGGCCGTGCGGATTCCCGTTACGGCGAAGCACCGCCTGGGCGTGGACGAGGTTGAAGACTACGGTTATGTGGCTCGCTTTATCGAGAAGCTGGCCGGGGTGGGAATCGGAGTCTTCATCATTCATGCCCGAAAAGCCTACCTGAAGGGTCTTTCGCCGGCCCAAAACCGCACTGTCCCCCCGCTGCGCTACGACTGGGTCTACCGCCTCAAGCAGGACTTTCCTCAGCTGACCATTGTGCTCAACGGAGGAGTGCGTAGCCTGGTCGAGGCCCAGGCCCACCTAAAGCGGGTGGATGGGGTGATGCTGGGGCGGGCTGTTTACGAAGACCCGTTCGTACTCGAGCAGGCCGACCGGTTGTTTTTCGGCCTAGCGCACCAGCCCAACCGCCTCGAGGTGGCCCAGGCCATGCTGGCCTATACCCAAATTCAGATGGAGCGGGGCACACCACTTTGGGCCGTGGCCCGGCATATGCTCAACCTGTTCAAGGGCCAGCCAGGGGGACGGGCCTGGCGTCGACTGCTTTCTGAGCGGGCGGGCCGACGGGGGGCTGGGCTGGAGGTGCTGCAAGAGGCCCTGGCCCTGGTCGCCCAGCCCCGCCCAGAAGTATCGTGGGTGCGGGAGGCCCGATGAAGCTTTTGCGTTATGGACTCAGAGGAAAGGAAAAACCTGGGCTCCTCGACGCCCAGGGCCGGATTCGCGATCTGAGTGGCCTGGTGCCCGATATCAACGGAGCGGTGCTGGCCAAGCAACTGCCCAAGCTGCGCCGCCTAGACCCCGAGACCTTGCCCTTGGTGCGGGGCCGCCCCCGGATAGGCCCTTGTGTGGCTGGGGTGGGCAAGTTTATCTGTATTGGGCTTAACTACCGCGACCACGCCCAGGAGACCGGGGCGGCCATTCCCCGTGAGCCGGTGGTGTTTCTCAAGGCTACCAGCGCTATTTCCGGGCCCTACGACCCCATCGTGCTGCCCCGTGGTTCGCGCAAGACCGACTGGGAGGTGGAGCTAGGGGTGGTGATAGGCCAGCCTGGTAAGTACATCCCCCAGGCTGAGGCCCTGGCCTACGTGGCTGGCTACTGCGTGGTCAACGACGTCTCCGAGCGGGAATACCAGCTCGAGCGCGGGGGGCAGTGGGACAAGGGTAAAAGCTGCGATACCTTTGGCCCCATCGGGCCTTATCTGGTGACCGCTGACGAGGTACCCGACCCACAGAACCTGCGCCTGTGGCTCGAGGTGGATGGGCACCGCTACCAAGATGGGCACACTGGGGCCATGATCTTTGGGGTGGCCGAGCTGGTCAGCTATGTCAGCCAGTTCATGAGCCTACAGCCCGGCGACCTGATCAGCACCGGTACTCCCGCTGGGGTAGGGCTGGGCCAGAAGCCCGAGCCAGTCTACCTGCGGCCTGGCCAGCGGGTGCGCTTGGGGGTGGAGGGCCTGGGCGAGCAGGAACAGGTGGTGCAGCAGGAAGGGCCCCTTGGGCCTCGAGCCGGAGTAGGCCAGGCCCTGCGTTAATATCCTGTTTATCCCACGGGGCTAGGCTAGGGGGAAGATGCGCATCTTGTTGGTGGAGGATGAGCCAGGCCTGGCGGGGCCGCTGGTGGCCTTATTGCGCCGGGAGCGCTACGAGGTGGTATGGGCCGACAACACCCCCCAGGCCCGGGCCCAGGTGGACGAGTGCGAGCCAGACCTGATTGCCCTGGATGTGATGTTACCGGAGGGGGAGGATGCGGGCTTCCGGCTGGCCCGGCAGCTCCGCTTGGGGGGCTTTACCGGGGCTATTTTGTTCCTTACAGCCCGCGATGTAGTGGAAGACCGGGTGTATGGGCTGGATTTAGGGGGCGACGACTACCTGGTGAAGCCGTTCTCCCTCGAGGAGTTCTTAGCCCGGGTGCGGGCTTTGCTACGCCGGGGGGGAACCACCCGGCAGAGCGTTTTTGAGCGTGGCCCCTTGCGTATAGAGTTCGACAGCCGCAAGGTTTACTGGAACCGACGATTGGTCTCGCTTTCCGATAAAGAGTTTGCCCTGCTGGAACGCCTGGCTCTATATCCCGAGCGAGTTTTCGGCGTTGATGAACTGTTGGAGAAAATATTTCCCGACGCCGAATCGGGCCATCGCATTTTGCGGGTCTATGTGCATCGCCTGCGGGAGAAATTAGGGGAGGATGTGATTACCACTCTGCCCGGGGGATATGCCTTGGGGGTCTAGCGGGATGGGCGTGCTGCCAGGTAAAACCCGGTTAGCCGGCCCGGTTAGAGGCGGGGTATGGTCAGGTGGGTTTCGTGGCCGTTTGTTGCTTAGCCTGCTGGCGGTGGTTTTGCTAACGGCCTTGCTGGTAGGCGGGCTGGGGTTTGTCCAGTTCCGCGATACCTTGAACCGGGAGGCTCGGCGGAACCTCGAGTCCCTTACCTATGCGGTAGCCCAGGCTTTGCTGATCTCCTCGGGGCAGGTTGGGCTGAATCCCGACCGGTTGCCCCGGCTGGCCGAGCTGGGCAGCAGCCGCTTCCGGGTCATCCGGGGGGAGCAGGTGTTTTTAGAGATTGGAGGCCGCTTTCCCACTGAGGCAGTGGGCTGGCTCAAGAGCGAGCGGGCCTTGGCCGAGGGTTTTGTGCTACAGGGGGCCCTCGAGACCCGTACCCAGCGCGAAGCATTGCAGGCCTTTTGGCGAACCGAGCTGCTGGCCCTGCCTGTTTCCCTGCTGCTGGTTTTGCTGGTGGTCTACCTGCTGCATGGCTACCTGATGTGGCCTCTGCGTTATCTGACCGATGCAGCCCATGCCATTGCCCAGCAGCGCTTTCCCAAGCCGGTTCCGGTACCCCCAGGCCGGGACGAGCTTGCCGACTTGGCTAATAGTTTCAACCGCATGGCCCGGGCGGTGGAGGGTTACCTCGAGCGGGAGCGCAATTTTTCCCGCTATACCTCGCACGAGCTACGCACCCCTTTGGCCACACTGCGGGCCCAGGTGGAAGCTCTGGAGCAAGGGCTGTTGTCCTTGGAGGAGTCGCTACCGGCCATCAAGGGCAGCCTGGAGCGGTTGGAACGTTTGCTGGCAGGGTTGTTGGCCCTGACCCGCAGCCCACAAAAAGAGCCTCAGCCAGTGGAGGTGGGCAAAGTGCTGGGCTGGGTGGTGCAGAATTGCCCACCTGAGGAACGAGCACGCCTTATCCTGGAAGGGGAGCTGCGGGCTCAGGTGCTAGGCTACGAGGAACTTCTCCAGCAGGCCCTAGGCAACCTGGTGAGCAACGCCCTCAAGTTTAGCCAGGGTTCGGTACGGGTAGAGGTAGCGCAGGGGACTATGGTTCACATTCGCGTTCTAGACCGCGGTCCGGGGGTGCCAGAGGAGATGCTATCCCGCTTAGGCGAGCCATTCCTGCGGGCCCACCCCCGGCTCGAGGGGATGGGGTTGGGCTTGGCCTTGGTTCGGCATATCGCCGCTTTGCTGGGGGGTAGCCTGGAGTTTCGTAACCGGGCTGAGGGGGGCCTCGAGGCCACCCTGAGCCTGCCCCGGCTCGAGGTGAAGCGTGTTTAGCCTTCGTAAGGCCCTTTGGCTGTGGATGGCGCTGATTCTGTTGCTGCCTTCCGCCTTTGCCCATAGGGTACAGGTGGACGGGCAGCCCAGCCTGGTGCCCGATGGGCAGGTCATCGCGCAGCGGGGTAACAGCGGCAACAGCAATAGTGGGGGAAATAGCGGCGGCAATAGTGGTAACAGCGGGGGCAAGGGAAATAGTGGAGGGAACAGCGGTGGCAGTAGTGGGGGAAACAGCAGCAGTGGGGGTAATCCCCACCCTGGAGGAGGCAGTAGCGGAAACAGCCAGAATTCCAACGCCAGCACAAGCGCCCGCCCGGTCCAAAGCTACATGGGGCAGGTAACGGTAAACGCCGGAGGGCAGGTTATCTCTGGTGCTGTGCGCATTCAGAGCAACTCCCCCTGGCTGAGCCTGGCCATTCCGGGTATGTGGCTCGAGGCCACCGGTGCCTGGGAAGGCGAAGTGTTTGTGGCTACCGAGGTCAAGCTGCATAGCCCCGTGCCCTGGGCCTTCTATCAGGGGCCTGGCAGCCTGGTGGGGGCTAGCCAGTACCCCCATGTGAGTGCCTGGCTCTCCACCAACCGCGCTGACCCCTTCCTGGCGCTGCGAACCGCCAGCGAGCAGGCCCAGGTGCGGGTGGTGGCCTATTTTGATGGCAGCAAGTTCCGTGCCCTGCCCACCAGCTTTCCAGTCCCGGCAGGGCTCAAGCCGGGGTGGTACGAACTGCTCGGCTCGGTAGGGGCTCAGGGGCTGGTCTGGTCTTCGGTTAGGCCGTTCCCGTAGAGCCTCGTCTATACCGGGCTATAACGCCCGGCCATTTCCTGCACTAAGCCCTTGATCTCCAGCAGGGTAAGGGTGGAGAGCACCTCGCTGGCAGAAAGGCCGGTGGCCTGGGCCAGGTCGTCGGGCAGGGCCTCGGAAAGCTCGAGCAGAGCCCGGTAGACCTGGGCCTCGAGGCCCTCGAGGGGCATGCTTTGTTTTGTGCGGGCCAGAACCCCTAAGGCACCTAGCACATCCTCGGCGTTCATCACCAGTCCGGCCCCGTCTCGTATCAGCTGGTTGCATCCCACCGATTGAGGATCACTGGGTCGGCCCGGCACCGCCAGCACATCGCGGCCCAGCTCCGCAGCAAACCTGGCGGTAATCAGGCTGCCGCTCTTTTCGCCGGCCTCCACCACCAGCACCGCCTGGGCCAAAGCGGCCACGATGCGGTTGCGCCGGGGAAAATGGCCGGGCTGGGGCGGGGTTCCTAAGGGAAATTCCGAAAGCAGATGCATCTGTTCAGCCAGGGTGCGGTTTTGTGGTGGGTAGAAGCGATCTAGGCTGCTGCCCAACACCCCCAGGGTGTAGCCGCTACCAGCCAAAGCCCCTTTATGCGCGGCGGCATCAATGCCCAGGGCTAACCCCGAGATGATGCCTATACCAGCCTCGGCCAGCTCATGGGCTACTTTTTGTGTCCAGGCGGTAGCCCAGGGGCTGGCCTTGCGGGTGCCTACAATGGCGATGGTTCGGGGAGAAGGGGGGAGTTCACCCTTTAGGTATAGCACCGGTGGGGGGCTTTCCAGATGGCGTAATGCCTCAGGATAGCTATCTTCCCACAGCCCAATCAGGCGAAGGCCCAGCCGGGCTGCCTGTTCACGCTCCTTTTCGGCTAGGCCGCTGGCAAGGGTTTTTCCATAGGCACTGGCTATTTCGGGGCCGAGGCATTCGGTCACGGCCTTTAGGCTCAAGTCGGTGGAAAGGGCTTGCAGTAAGCGCTTGGGGCCAATATGAGGGGTGAGTGCAAGGGCCAGAGGGTCGGGCATAGCGCGAACCAGCATAGCGGATGGGAGTGGGGGCCATCCTTCGCTCTATACTAGAGCGGTGAGTGAAGGAGCGAGTTATTCCGGTTTTGTAGCGGTGGTAGGGAAGCCCAACGTAGGTAAGTCTACCCTGGTTAATTCCATGCTGGGGGTCAAGATTGCCCCCATCAGCCCCAAGCCGCAGACCACCCGCAAGCGGGTGCGGGGGGTCTATACCGAGGGCAACCGCCAGATTGTCTTTTGGGATACCCCAGGCTGGCATGAGGCTGCCGATGCTTTAAGCGAGTACATGATCCGCCAGATTACCGAAGCCCTGGCCGAGGTGAACGTGGTGCTGTGGTTGGTGGATCTGCGCCACCCCCCTACCCACGAGGATGAACGGGTCGCGCGGGCGCTGCGCCCTTTGAAGGGACGGGTGCCGATTCTTTTGGTGGGCAATAAAGCCGATGTGGCCCGGTATCCCGAGTCGGCCATGCGGGCCTACGCCGAACTGTTGCCGGGCTTGGAAACCCGCATGATCTCCGCTCAGGACGAGCGGGATGCCAAGGCCCTGCGCGATGAGGTGCTGGCCTTGCTGCCCGAAGGCCCCTTCTTTTACCCTGCCGACTACGCCAAAGGCGACCAGAGTGCGGAGGAGTGGGCTGCCGAGATCGTGCGCGAAGAGGCTATGAAACGCCTCAAGGAAGAGATTCCCTACTCGATTGCCACCAAAACAGAAACCTTTGTCCGGCGGGAAAACGGGGTGTTTTATATCCGGGTGAACATCTATGTCGAGCGGGAGAGCCATAAGCCCATCCTGATAGGGGCGGGAGGGCGCAAACTCAGGGAGATTGGGGCGGCGGCCCGCAAGCAGCTCGAGGTCTTCTTAGCCTACAAGGTCTACCTGGATTTACAGGTCAAGGTCTATCCCAACTGGCGTAAGGACCCCGAGGCCCTGCGCGAGTTGGGCTACCATTGAAGTATGGAAGCGGGGCGCTGGTTGCTGGCTGTGGGCTTGGTATTGGTGGCGCTGGGCCTGGTGTGGCTGTACGCCCCTGGGCTTTTGAGCTGGTTTGGCCGTTTGCCAGGGGATATCCGCATTGAACGCGAGGGTTTTCGTTTCTATTTTCCCCTGGCCTCTATGCTGCTTCTCAGTGTGGGGCTGAGCCTCTTTTTGAATCTGCTGATGCGCTGGTTTCGCTAGCCATCCCGCACGGCCAGGGGGAGGGGGTTGTGCTGGGAAACCCGGTTGTAGATGGTGTTTGCTATGGTGTAGGCAAACTGCTTCATGGCCTGGGCGTTGGGGCCAGCGTAGTGGGCGTCGATGGTCTGGGTGAAGAGCTCGAGCCAGCGCTGGAAGTGCTCGAGCTTGAGGGGTTTCTGGGCGTGGAGCCGCAGGTGCTTGTACATCATGCCGCCCTTGTAGGCACCGGTGCGGAAGAGGATGTTTTCCCAGAAGTCGTAGATCACCGGCAGGTGGTTCATCAGGTCTACCCCCTGAAAAAGGTAGCCGATCTGCTCGTCTTCCATGGCCTTGGCGTAGAAGCTGTCCACTACCTGGGCGATCTCGCGGCGGGATTGGATATCTTTCACGGTTCCACCTTACGCCAAAGAGCCCTCCGTGCAAAGGGAGCGCTTTTGTAATCTCACCCAACTTGGGTAGACTTGCAGACGGCAGGCCCGAGGGGGCTTGCGCCCAATTGGCGTTCGGCGATGGCGTCCGAAGAGGGGAGCCTGTTGGCCCACCCCGCGGGAAAGGAGCACCGCATGTCTCGGGGAGAAATTTCCCAATTTTTGAAACACCATTTCCGCCACTTCAATGCCGCCACCCTGGTCGAGGCTGCTGAAGCCTACCGCGCCCACCTCGAGCAAGGGGGGGTGATGATGGTTACGCTGGCTGGGGCCATGAGCACTGCCGAGCTGGGCCTTTCCCTGGCCGAGATGATCCGGCAGGGCAAAGTACATGCCATCAGCTGTACCGGGGCCAACCTGGAAGAAGACCTCTTCAACCTGGTGGCCCACCACCACTATGAGCGCGTGCCTAACTGGCGCGAGCTTTCTGCCCAGGACGAGCAGCGCCTGCTGGAGCGGCACCTGAACCGGGTCACTGACACCTGCATTCCCGAGATGGAGGCCATGCGCCGCCTCGAGGCCGCCCTTTTGGAGGAGTGGGAGGCTGCCGATGCGGGGGGTGAGCGATACTTTCCCCACGAGTTTCTCTACCGCATCATCCGTTCGGGGAGGCTAAAGCCATACTACCAGATTGACCCCAAGGATAGCTGGGTGGTGGCCGCTGCCGAGAAGAACCTGCCCATTGTGGTGCCGGGCTGGGAGGACTCCACCACCGGCAACATGTATGCTGGCCACTGCCTAAACGGGCGCATCAAAAACGTGCACACCGTGCGTACCGGCATCGAGTACATGATGATGCTGGCCGAGTGGTACTTGAAGACCAGCGCGCAACACCCGGTGGGCTTTTTCCAGATTGGTGGGGGTATTGCAGGTGATTTCCCCATCTGTGTGGTTCCCATGCTGCACCAGGATATGCAGCGCCCCGATGTGCCGGTCTGGGCCTACTTCTGCCAGATTTCCGACTCCACCACCAGCTATGGCTCGTACTCCGGCGCCGTACCGGGCGAGAAGATCACCTGGGGCAAACTGGCGGTGGATACGCCCAAGTTCATGATTGAGTCCGACGCCTCGATTGTGGCCCCGTTGATCTTTGCCTTGGTGCTGGGCTGGTAGGCGGGGTTCCGGCTTGACAGCTAGGAGCCGGGCCTTTACCTTAGCACTTGGGTTCATTGAGTAAACAGGTGGTTCGTTCAATGAAACCAAGTGAAGCTATCCCCACCCTCGAGCGCCCGCTGTACCTCCTGCGCTTCTTCAGCGAGGAACGGCCCTACTGGGGCCTCTCCGAGCTGGCCCGGGCCAGCGGGTGGTCCAAGGCTACCTGCTTGCGCAGCCTGCGGGCTTTGGAAAACCACGGCCTCTTGGTGCGGGAAAATGAGCGCTACCGCCTGGGCACGCGGCTTTTGTACCTGGGGGCCTTGGTGAAGGCGGTCTACCCCGCCCGGCAGACCGCTTTGCCCCTAATGCAGGCCCTGCGCGATGCTACCGGCCAGTCGGTGCAGTGGGTGGTACGCGACGGGCTGGAGGGGGTTTACCTCGAGGTGCTGGAGGCCCGCTCGAGGGTACGGCTCTACATCGCCCCAGGGCGGCGGGCCCCCCTGTATGCTGGGGCCTCCACCCGGCTTTTGCTGGCCTTTGCCCCTAAGGAGGTGCAAGAAGCCGTGCTCTCTGGCGGGCGCAGGGCCTACACCCCGGCCACCCCAACGCTGCGGGCCCATTTGCAAAAGCTGCTGGTTCAGACCCAGCGAACCGGTTTTGCCGCTAGCTTTGGCGAGCTCGAGCCCCACTCTGCCGAGCTGGCCGCCCCGGTACGGGAGGCCCAGGGGGGTGTGGTGGCCGCGTTGAGCCTGGCTGGGGCCGAGGCCCCCTACCGCGAAGGGGGGAGGCTCGAGGACTTCCTCTACCAGCTCGACCAGACCGCCCAGGAGATTTCCCGCCGGCTGGGCTATATCGGCCCCTGGGCTACCCAACCGCGCCGCTTCCTGGAGTTCATCCAGGGGGTTTATAGCTAAAAGGAGGAGGATATGCACAAGAAGACACTCGGCACCCTTGCGATTCTAGCTTTAGCCGGTCTGGGCCTGGCCCAAAACCAGGTCTGGACCATGGCCACCCCATACCCCGACGGCAACTTCCACACCATCAACATCCGGGAGTTCGCCCGCGACGTAGAAGCCGCTACCCAGGGCCGCTTGAGCATCCGGGTCAATAGCGGGGGTTCGTTGCTGCCCCATCCCCAGATTCTGCCGGGGGTGCGCAGTGGCCAGATTCAGATGGGGGAGGTCCTCATCTCGCTCCTTTCCAACGAGAACCCCGTCTTCGACCTGGACACCATTCCCTTCCTGGTCAGCAGCTACGAGGAGGCTCTGCGGCTGTACCAGGTCTCGCGCGGGGAGATTGAGAACTGGCTTTCCCGGCGGGGCATGACCCTGTTGTTCTCGGTGCCCTGGCCTGGCCAGGGGCTGTACACCCGCCAGCCGGTCAACAGCGTGGCCGACCTGCGGGGGGTGCGCTTCCGGGCCTATAACCGTGCCACCGCCCGCATCGCCGAGCTTACGGGAATGGTGCCTACCCAGGTAGAGGCCGCGGATATTCCCCAGGCCTTCGCTACCGGCATCGTGGCAGCTATGATTACCTCTCCCTCTACCGGGGTGGATAGCCAGGCTTGGGACTTTACCCGCTACTTCTACGACCTCAGGGCTTGGATTCCCAAAAACATGGTCTTTGTAAGCCGCCGGGCCCTGGATAGCCTGAGCCCTGCCGACCGGGAAGCGGTGCTGGCCGCAGCCCGCCGGGCTGAGGAGCGCGGCTGGCGGGCCAGCCAGCAGGAGGCCGCCAGCAAGACCGCTATCCTGGCCCAGCGGGGTATGCGGGTACTCCAGCCCAGCCCCCAGCTCACCGCCGACCTCAAAAAGGTGGGCCAGACCATGACCGAGGAGTGGCTCCGTCGGGCTGGAGCGGTGGGGGTCAACATTTACCGGGCCTACCTGGGCCGCTAGGGGGCCATGCGGCGGCTGTTGGATGGGCTTTACCGCCTGGCCGGTGGGCTGGCCGGGCTGTTGGTGGTCTTCATCTTCGTCGTTATCCTAGCCCAGATCGTAGGGCGGCAGCTCGGCTTTGCCGTGCCTTCGGCCAATGAGCTGGCCGGTTTTGCTATGGCCGGGGCCACCTTCCTGGCCCTGGCCCCAACCCTCCGGGCTGGAGGGCACATCCGTGTGGGGGTGCTTCTGGGTCGGCTGGGAGGCCGGGCGCGGTGGGGCCTCGAGCTGGGGGTGGTGGGTCTGTCGCTCCTGGCTTCTGGCTATGCCACCTTTCACCTGGTGCGGCTGGTGCTGGAATCCTACCGCTACGGCGACCTGGCCCCTGGGCTCTTGCCCATGCCCTTGTGGCTTCCGCAAAGCCTGGTGGCCCTGGGTCTGGCCATTTTCACCATCGCCCTGGCCGATGCCCTGGTGGCCTTGCTCCGAGGGGATCTACCGCCTTATCTGGTCCAGGATCGGGGGGAGTAGGCTGTGGAGCTGACCCAGGTAGCCCTTTTCCTAGCCCTGCTATTGCTGCTGCTCTTGGGTGGGGGGGTCTGGATTGCCTTGGCCCTGCTGGGCGTGGGCTGGGCTGGGCTGCAATTCTTCACCCAGACGCCGCCGGGCACCAGTGTAGCCAGCAGCCTGTGGACCTCGGTTTCGAGCTGGTCCCTGGCGGCCTTGCCCATGTTTATCTGGATGGGGGAGATCCTCTACCGAACCCGATTGGCTGCCGATCTTTTCGAAGGGCTGGCCCCCTGGCTGCGCCGCATTCCGGGCCGCTTGTTGCACATCAACGTGCTGGCTTCAGGCCTTTTTGCCGCGGTGATCGGTTCCTCGGCGGCCACCACGGCCACCGTAGGCAAGATTGCCCTACCCGAGCTTCTGAAACGAGGCTACCCTGAGCGGATGGTGCTGGGCTCGCTGGCCGGCTCGGGCACCCTGGGGCTTCTGATCCCTCCCTCGGTGATGATGATCGTCTACGGGGTGGCGGCCGAGGTCTCGGTAGCCCGGCTGTTTATTGCCGGGCTACTCCCGGGGCTTTTGGTGATGCTCTTGTTCATGGGTTGGGTGATGCTTTCTAGCCTGCTGTATGCCCGACAGATGCCCCCAGCCGACCCCCCCCTGCCTCTGGGCCAGCGGCTGCGGGGTCTTTTCAAAATCATGCCGGTGCTGCTTTTGATGGTGGCCGTCATCGGCTCCATCTACGCTGGGCTGGCCACCCCCACCGAGGCAGCCAGCCTGGGGGTGCTGGGGGCTTTGCTCATCGCTATGGCCACCCGCAGCCTGAGCTGGCAGGGGCTGCAGGAAAGCCTGGTGAGCGCGGTGCGCACCAGCAGCATGATCGGCTTCATCCTGGCCGGAGCCGCGGTGCTCTCTATCGCCATGGGCTTTACCGGGATTCCGGCGGCCTTGGCGGCCTGGGTGGGCTCCTTGGGCCTTTCCAAGTACGCCCTCCTGGCCGTGTTGATGTTCTTGTTTCTGCTTTTGGGGGCCTTCCTCGATGGCATCTCCATCATCGTGCTGACCACCTCGGTCATCCTACCTCTGGCCAAAGCGGTGGGTATCGACCTTTTGTGGTTTGGTATCTTTCTGGTGATTGCAGTGGAACTGGCCCAGATTACCCCACCGGTGGGCTTCAACCTGTTCGTGTTGCAGGGGCTTTCGGGTCGGGACATCTTCACCATTGCCCGCGCGGCCCTGCCTTTCCTGTTTATGTTGCTACTGGCGGCGGTGCTGATTACCCTTTTTCCTGAGATTGTAACCTGGTTGCCGCGCACCATGACCCGCGGCTAAGAGGAGACCTGCATATGCAAATCGACATCAACGCCGATGCCGGTGAGTCGTTTGGCCCTTGGAAGCTGGGGCAAGACGAAGCGTTATTCCCCCTTATCAGCTCGGTTAATGTGGCCTGCGGTTTTCATGCGGGCGATCCCCTCACCATTCAGCGTACCCTGAGGTTAGCCCAACAGGCGGGGATCGCCGTGGGGGCCCATCCCGGCTTTCCCGACCGGGTGGGTTTTGGTCGGCGGGAGCTGGCGGCGACGGCGGAAGAGGTATATGCCGATGTGCTCTATCAGGTGGGGGCCCTGGCCGCTTTTCTACGGGTGGCGGGTCTGCCGCTGCACCACGTTAAGCCCCATGGGGCCCTTTACAACCGGGCTACCCGCGATGCGGCTACGGCCCGCGCCATCGCCCAGGCCGTGCGGGACTACGACCCCCAGCTACCGCTGGTGGTGTTGCTAGGTACCCCGCTAGAGCAGGAGGCTCGAGCCCTAGGTTTGCCGGTGGTGCTCGAGGCCTTCCCCGAGCGGGGGTACACCCGGGATGGGCGGCTGGCTCCCCGGGGCACCCCGGGGGCCTGGATTCACGACCCCACCGAGGCTGCCCGGCGGGCGGTGCAGATGGTGCGGGAGGGCCAGGTGGCCGCAGTGGATGGGGGCATGGTGCCGGTCAGGGCCCAGACCCTGTGCATTCACGGCGACAACCCTCAGGCCGTGGCCATCGCCCAGGCGGTACGGGCAGCCCTCGAGGCCGAGGGGGTTTCCATCCGCCCTTTCTAAGGAGCCTAACGAAACCTTGACCTAAACATGCGGCTGGGCTTCTACCTACCTTTTGCCGAAACCCTGGACCCTGCGGCCAATGCCCGCCTGCTGGCCCTAACCCGCCGTCTTCTAGAGCAACCCTTACCAGGGGTGACCGACCTGGTACCGGGGTACGTGAACCTCTACGTGGAGTTCGACGCCCGGCGGGTCTCCCAGGCCCGCGTGGAGCGCTGGTTGGCCCCTTTTTTGCAGGAACTACCCAGCGCAGACCAGGGCCGGTTGGTCGAGGTGCCGGTGCGCTACGACGGGGAAGACCTAGCCTGGGTGGCCCAGGCCACGGGCCTTACCCCAGCGGAGGTCGTGCAGCTACACCAGAAGCCAACCTACCGGGTTTTTGCCACCGGGTTTACCCCAGGCTTCCCCTTCATGGGGCCCCTCGAGCCTCCCCTGCGCTTGCCCCGGCGGGCCTTTCCCCGGCCCCAGGTGTCGGCCCACCAGGTGGCCATTGCGGGCCATCAGACCGGCATCTACCCCCTACCCTCGCCGGGGGGCTGGCACCTTTTGGGCACGGCGTTGGTGCAGGTGTACAACCCCCGTCGCCCAGAACCGTTTTTGCTCGAGGCGGGTGACCGGGTGCGCTTTGTGGCGGCCGAAGGCCCCACCCCACCCTTGCCGGAGAGCCTCGAGCTTCTGCCCGAAAAGCCGCGCCACCCCCTGTTCCGGGTGGAGGCCCCGGGGCTGCTAAGCCTGGTGGTGGATCAGGGGCGCCGGTTAGGGGGGCGGCTGGGCCTGGCTGCAGGAGGGGCGTTGGACGCCCGCTCGGCCCAGCGGGCCAACGCTCTAGTGGGCAACCCGCCGGAAGCGCCGTTGCTCGAGCTCACCCTGGAGGGCCCACAGCTAGAGGTGCTGGCCCCAGGGGTGGCGGCCTTTGCTGGTTACGGTCTGGAGCCTTTGTTGAACGGTGAACCTCTGGCTGCTGGGCAGAGCTTTGCCCTCTGCCGGGGAGATGTGCTGGCTTTCCGCCCCACCGGGGTAGGTGTGCGGGGCTATCTGGCGGTGGCGGGGGGGCTGGAGGTGGGGCGCTTTTGGGGGAGCGCCAGCACCGATCTTCGGGGCCGGATAGGCCGCCCCCTGCGGGCGGGGGATGTCTTGGGCGTAGCCCAGCCCCGTGCAGTGCGGCCGGGCTTTGCCTTGGGCCAGCCTTCGTTGCGGGTGGAAGGCGGGGAGACCGTTCGGCTGCTGCCAGGGCCGCAGGCCAGCCGGGAAGCTCAGCGGGCTTTGTGTGCCGGGCCTTTCACCCTGCAGTCGGGCGACCGCATGGGGCTTCAGCTGGCTGGCCCCCAGGTGCCGGGAGGTGAGGTCATTAGCGAGGCCACCCCGCTGGGCGCCGTACAGATTACCCCCCAGGGCCAGCCTATCGTGCTGCTCCATGACCGGGGCCGCATGGGCGGATATGCCAAGCCAGCCATCGTACACCCGGCCGACCTACCCCGCCTGGCCCAGCTTCGGCCAGGGCAGAAGGTACGCTTTGTGTTCGCGGGTGCAAAACTCTCATGATGGGTACGGGGGATTCCATACAATAGCCCCTTAAGACCGCGCTGTGAGGAAGGCTTATGGACTCCCGTGCCCGAAGTTATTTTCGTTCCCTGTTCAACCTACAGGCTCCCCTTTCCCCAGCCCGTTTTGAAAGTGAACTGGCCAAACGCATCGGCAGCCCCTCGAGGCGGCGGCCCATTGTGAATGCCTGGCGGGCCTACCTGGGGGCTTCGGGGGGCGACCTAGAGGCGGTGCGAAGTTTCTACCAGGCTTTGCTGGGCCATCCGCGGGAGCGCCTGGAGGCTTTGGTCTACGCCATGCACCTGCCCTTTATCGAGTTTTACCTGCGGGAGGTGCCTCCCTTGCTGCCGCCGGAGGGCCGGGTACTGGAGGTGGGTGCTTTTACCGGGGGGTTGGTGGCCCTGTTGCAGCAGGCCCGGCCTGAGTTGGAATGGCACGCTTTGGAAGGGGTGGAGGAGGCCTTGAGTCTGGGACAGGCCCGCACCGCTGGGGTGCAATGGCACCTGGGGTGGTTTGGCCAGGCCCTGCCCCAGGGGCTTCCCCCCATGGATGTGGTTTTGCTGCTTTCTTGTTTGCCCGAGGGGTACCTGGGCGACCTCCCCAGCAACCTAGAGGCCGAGGCTTTTGACCGGCAGTTCCAGTTGGCTCAGCGGCTGCGGGGGCTGGAGGGAGTGCTGCGCCCGGGGGGGCTTTTGCTCTACGGGCACGGCCCCTTTTTGGGTAAGAATACCCAGGCTGCGGCCCAGGTGTTGCGTCGGCTGGGGTTTGAGGACGTGGAACTGCGGGGCGAGGGGGAGTACAGCCTGGTTTATGGGCGGATGCCGGAGGTACTGGCGGAGGTGGCGCTCGAGGTAGAGGTGGCCGAACCACCCCCTCCGCCCCCTCCCCCGGCCCCGGCGCCCCTGCCCAGCCTGGAGGAGGCCTGGGGGTGGTGGGAGGCGCAGAATTACGCCGAGATTCTCCAGCGTATTCCCGAAGGTACCCCCGGTGAGCTGGGTTTCTTACGGGGCCGGGCCCTCTGGGCGCTTTCCCGCTACGAAGAGGCTGAACGGGCCCTAGCCCTGGCCGGCACCCCGGAGGCCGAGGCATTGCGGGTGTTGTGCTGGGCCGAGCTGGAAGACCCCCGGGCCCTTCCCCGCTTGGAGGCCCTAGCCAGCCGTGGGGGCCGCTTTAAGCTGGCTTTGGGCCGGCTTTACCTAAGGCAGAACCGGCTGACCGAGGCCTTGCGCCAGCTCTACGAGTGTGGTCTGCCCGAAGCCGAGGTGTACTTGAAGATGGCCCTCGAGCGCACCGAGGAGCGTATCCGCCGCCTGTGCCGTGAGGGGGATTGGAGCGAGGTCAGCCGACGGGTGGAGTTTATCGAGGATCTGGCCCCTGAGCTTTTGAACCACAACCTGCTGCGCATGGGCCTACAGGCTACCTTGCAGCAAGGGCTGTGGGGCCGGGCAGCCCGCTACGCCCAGCGGCTTTACGTGGCGGGGGAGTCGCACGGGGCGCTGGGCCTGGCCCTGGTGGGCCTTAAGGTGCGGGGGCCAGAGGCTTTGGAGGGGGTGCCGTTGGCCGACTTGAAGGAGGTGGAGCCCTACCTGACCGACGCGGTGGCCCGGGCCGAGGATGCCACGGCTTTGCTGGCCTTGGGCATGCTGCGCCACCGCGAGGGACGGCATGCCGAGGCCGTGCGCTACCTCGAGCGGGCCGTGCGGGGGTTGGTGGCTGAGCCTGCCGGTACGGCCTACCATCTGCTGGCCCTATCCAAACGGGCCTTGGGTTATCCCATGTCCGAGGTGTTGGGCGACCACAAGCGGGCCCATGCCCATCGGGCCTATTCCATCCCAGAGCTTTAC
Organism: Meiothermus rufus DSM 22234; assembly: GCF_000423425.1. Classification (GTDB taxonomy): domain Bacteria; phylum Deinococcota; class Deinococci; order Deinococcales; family Thermaceae; genus Meiothermus; species Meiothermus rufus. The sequence goes on from NZ_AUHY01000022.1 coordinate 28,216, forward strand.
CGCTTGGCCCAGGAGGCCCTCGAGGCGGGTGAGGGGGCCATGGCCCGGGAGTTTTTGGGCCGGGTACGCGATGCCGGGCTGGAGCACTTCGAGGCCATTGAGCCGGTGGTGCGTCTGGTCGAGCAGCTCGAGGGTCCCTGGGAGGCTTTCCGCCTGCTGGCCCAGTGGCTGGAGCGCACCCTCGAGCCGCCTTTGGAGCACCTCGAGCTGGCCTACCGCCTCTCTCGCAACTTCTCCCAAAGCAGTGAGGCCGAGAGCGTGCGGGGCCGCTACTTGGCTGCGCTATACAATGCCGGGCAGGCCTTGGGGGCCGAGGGGTTATTGCTGGCGGAGTTGGCCCGCAACCCCGAGGCTTTGGAGGTGCTCTACGACCTGGCCGAACACTACGAGCGCACCGGGGCCTACCAGAAAGCCGCCCAGACCTGGCGCAAGGCCCTGGAAACGGCTTATTACTGGGAAAAGGACCTGGAGCTCTCCCGCGAGATTCTGCGTAACCTGCTCTTCTTGAACCCTACCGACCCTGAGGTGCTGCTTTACCTGGAGGAACTCAAGGCCACCTCCCAGGCCTTGGCCCAGCTCGATGGAGCCCCCGATTCCCTGGCTGGGGTCACCCCCGAGGGCCTGTTGCGCGAGGGGTTACCGCGCTTCCACGGGGAGTATCTGGTGGTGGTGGGGGGGCATACCCAGCTTCGCAGCCGCATGGTGCCCTTGCTGGAGGCCCAGGGCCTGAACGTGGACTGGTTCGATTCCGATAGCCACACTGCTGGGCGGGAGGTTATCCGGCGCATCCAGAACCGGTTGGCCCGGGCCCACGGCTTGCTGATTATTAGCAGCTACGTGGGCCACGATCTTTCCGAACCCGTGCGCCTCGAGGCCGAGAACCTGGGGCTGCCCGTCTACATCACCCCCGGAAGGGCCCGGGGGGCCACCGGCTTTATTCGGGCGGTGACCGAGTTCGCTCCCCAGCTTTTCAAGCAGGCCTTGAAGGGAGGTTAGGGCCAGGGAGGCAGCCTCAATACAACCACCCTGAGGAACACGCGGTGGGATGGTATAAGGTATGGGCGGGAGGCAAATATGAATGTGCGTGCGCTCGTGGCGGAGTTTCTGGGGGTGTTTGCCTTGTGCTTCGTGGGTATTGGCGCTACAGCCGCTACTCAGGGGGCCGATTTGATGGCGGTGGCCCTGGCCCATGGCCTGGCCATCGGGCTTTCGGTGGTGGCTTTGGGGGCGATCTCCGGGGCGCACTTCAACCCGGCGGTCACCTTCGGTCTGCTCATCACCGGGCGCATGACCCTGGCCGGTGCAGCGGGCTACTGGCTGGCCCAGTTTTTGGGCGGGTTGGTGGCGGCCTTTTTCATCGGGGCTTTGTACGGGGGCAGCGCGGTGGCGGAGGGAACCCCGGCGCTGGGGCCCAATCACAGCCCTATCCAGGCCCTCATGATGGAGGTTTTCCTCACCTTTTTTCTGGTCTCGGTGATTTTCGGTTCGGCGGTCTACAACCGCTTTAGCTATGCGGGGCTGGCAATAGGCCTGGCGGTGACCATGGGCATACTGGCCGGAGGGGCGGTCTCGGGTGCGGCGATGAACCCGGCTCGAGTCCTGGGGCCGGCCCTGATGGGCGGGGAGTGGGCAGCCCACTGGGTCTACTGGGTTGGGCCGCTGGTGGGGGCAGGGCTGGCTGCCTTCCTCTACGACTTCCTATACAGCAAGCCAAGGGAAAACTAAAGGCCAGCTAGAGCCTTGGCCCGCTTTAGGATAGCGTCAAACATAGCCGTGGTCAGTTTGCCGGTTTGGGTGTTCTGCCGACTAACGTGGTACGAGCTTAGCAAAACCTGCTGGCCCAAGGGGTACTCGCTGCCGTGGGCAAAGGGGAAGGCCGAGCGGCGTAAGCCCAGATAATCCAACAGGGCCTGGTGGGCTATTTGTCCTAAGGCCAGGTAAACCCGCACCTGGGACAGAAGGGCCAGCTCGAGGCGGGTCCACTCGGCACACCGCTTTATTTCCTCAGGGGCGGGTTTGTTGGCTGGGGGGGCACAGCGCACCGCGGCAGTGATATAGACACCTTGCAGCGCTAGCCCATCCCCCTGGTGGGTGGCCTTAGGCTGATTGGACAAACCAGCCCGGTAAAGCGCAGCATACAGAAACTCGCCCGAGGCATCGCCGGTAAAAGGCCGTCCGGTGCGGTTGGAACCGTGGGCGCCGGGGGCCAGGCCGAAGAGCAGAATCCGGGCCTGGGGGTCGCCGAAACCAGGCACTGGCCTAGCCCAGTAGATCCAATGGCGGTAGGCCGCGCGTTTTTCCTGCCCAACCCGCTCGCGCCAGGCTACCAGCCGGGGGCACTGGCGACAGGAAATTATCTGCTGGTGCAAGGTTTCCAGGGCCGAGAGGGTCTTCACGGCTTCAATCTACTACGCCCGGGTTTTGCTTAGACCGAGTAGAGGTGGCACCAAGCCTCGAGTTCTCACCTTTTTCTCCCGTACAATAGCCCATCGCTCGGCATAGCTTGGCGGTGTAGGAGGTTTATAGATGCAAGCTGTTACAAGTCTGGCCCTACCGCGCGTCATCCAGGGGGGGATGGGGGTGGCGGTCTCCAGCTGGCAACTGGCCCGGACTGTCTCGAGGCTAGGGCAACTGGGGGTGGTCTCTGGAACCGCTATCGACACTGTGATGGTGCGGCGCCTGCAGGACGGTGACCCCGGGGGATGGGTACGCCAGGCCTTGGCTACCTTTCCCTTTCAGCGCTGGGTGGAGCCGGTGCTAGCCCGGTACTTTCAGCCTGAGGGGCGGAAGGGTCGGCCTTACCGACGGATCCCTATGCCGGTGGGCATACCAGGGACAGCCTCGCAGATTCTGCACGTGCTGGGCAGCTACGCCGAGGTATTTTTGGCCAAACAGGGGCACGCTGGGCTGGTGGGCATTAACCTGCTGACCAAGCTGCAACTGCCCACCTTAGGCACCCTGTATGGGGCCATGTTGGCCGGGGTGGATTACGTGCTGATGGGGGCGGGCATTCCCCGGGAAATTCCCGAGGCCCTCGACCGCCTGGCGGCGGGGGAGGCGGCCTCGCTCAAGCTGGAGGTCAGCGGATGGACCCCTGTCGAACCGGCCCGGGTGGTTTTCAACCCCCAGGAGATTGCCGAGGAGGTTCCCACGCTTAAGCGGCCCCACTTTTTGCCCATCATCGCCTCCCACTCGTTGGCTACCCTGTTGGGGCGTAAGGGGGCGGGCAGTGTCCAGGGCTTTGTGATTGAAGGCCCCACCGCGGGGGGGCACAACGCGCCCCCCCGCGGGGCCCCGGTTTTCGACCCGCGGGGCCAGCCGCTTTATGGCGAGCGTGACCGGGTGGATCTGGAGCAAATCAAGGCCCTGGGGCTGCCCTTCTGGTTGGCCGGGGGCACCGGCTCCCCGGAAGCCTTGCAGGGGGCTTTGGCCCAGGGGGCGGCAGGCATCCAGGTGGGTACGCTTTTTGCCTACAGCCGGGAATCAGGCTTTGAGGCTACTCTCAAACAGAGGGTGCTCGAGCAGGCTGCAAAAGGAGAGGGGAGGGTGTTTACCGACCCCAAAGCCTCGCCGACCGGTTTTCCCTTCAAGGTAGCCGAAATAACCGGCACCCTGTGGGAAGAGGCGCTATACCAGAAGCGGGTTCGGGTCTGTGACCTGGGCTATCTGCGGGAGGCCTACCAGACAGCAGAGGGTAAAGTTGGCTTTCGCTGCGCTGCCGAGCCGGTGGAGCAGTACCTGGCCAAGGGGGGCCAGCTTGCCCAAACCCAGGGGCGCAAGTGCTTGTGCAATGCCCTAATGGCCGCAGTGGGGCTAGGTCAGGTGCAGAAAAATGGCGACCTCGAGCGGCCTCTGGTCACCAGCGGCGACGACCTGGAGCGAATAGGGGCTTTTGTGGCCCGTTATGGCCTGAACTATAGCGCCCAGGACGTAGTTGCCTACCTGCTGGGAAGCCCCGTCCCCTGAAGGCCTGGCGCTCGAGTCTGTGGACTAGGTCGTTTGTGTAGATTTTTTGAAGAACAACCGTAAAGCAGCCTACCTTTGCCGGTGCAGGTTGCGGGCAAACTCAGGTTATATCGCCAGGCCAGGGGAAGGGTATGGGGTTTCAGTTTCCGTTCGGGTTGGCACTGCTTTTGTTGCTCCCGCTTTTGGGTTGGTTTTATTGGCGCAGGGTGCAGCAAGGTAGGGGTAGCGCCCACGTGCTTTACCCCCATCTTTCTGCCCTGACCGCTTTGGCCGAATCACCTTGGAGGCGCCACCTGAGCGCAGGGCTGTATGGCCTGGCCCTAGCCTTGGCCCTGCTGGCCCTGGCCCGCCCCCAGGCCACCATTCCTGTCCCGGATGCCCAGGCCGTGGTGATTGTGACCATCGATGTCAGCCTGTCCATGCGGGCCCAGGACATCCAGCCCAGCCGCCTCGAGGCGGCCCAGCGGGAGGCCCAGAACTTTGTGCGGGCTCTGCCCGATAGCATCAAGGTGGGGCTGGTGAGCTTTGCTGGTTATGCCGTCTTAGAGGTGGAGCCTACCACTGACCACGGGCGCGTGATCGAGCAGATTGGGCTTTTGCAGATGGCCCGCCGCACTGCCATCGGCGATGGCCTGCTGGAAAGCCTTAAGGCCATACCGGTAGACCAGAACAACAAGCCTTTGGGGCCTTCCACGGTGGTGTTGCTTTCAGATGGCCGGAGCAATACCGGCATAGACCCTCTCGACGTGACCCCCTTCGCCCGGGACATGGGGGTGGTGGTGCATACCATTGGGCTGGGGCGGCGGGATGGCTCGAGCCAGGCCGACGCGTTTGGGGGCTGGGGCTACTGGATGCAGTTTGACGAGGAAACCCTGCGGGCCATTGCCGAGTCCACTGGGGGCCAGTACTACGCCGCCGAATCGGCTGAGGCCCTGCGGCAGGCCTACCGCAACCTGGGGCGGGTGATAGGCTGGAGGCCCCAACAAACCGAGGTGAGCGGCCTGTTTGGCCTGGCGGCGGGGTTAGTGTTGGCCTCGAGCCTGCTGGTGGCCAACCTGCGGCGCAGGGTGTTCTAGACCCGGGTGTACAGGGTTAGCCAAAGCCGCTTTTCCTGTAGCTCGAGGCGTTCTACCTGGGTTCGTGGCCTATCCACCAGTCCCAGAGCCTGTAGGGCTGGGGAGAGGGGAAGCTTTTGCAGCAGAGGGTTTAGGTAAAGCCAGAGTTCCAGGTTTCTGCCCAGCTCCAGCAAGCCGGGAAGGCGCCGGTTGGCCTGGGCTACTAAAGCGGCAAGCACCTTGCCAGGAAGCAGGTTGAGCACCGGAGCGCCGCGAAAGCCAGTGAAAAGGAGCTGTTCTACCCGCAGGTGCAGGGCCTGTTTTTCTGGCAAAAAGCCCAGGGCCTGGAGGGCTAGCTGCAGGCAGGGGCCACTGGCAAAACGTAGCTCCAGCCACAAGCGGTTGGCTTCCAGGGTAAAACCCCGCACCTGGCCTTGCTCTAAGCGGCCCAAAGGAAAGCGTAAAAGCTGAAGGGGTAGGCTGACCTGGGCGAGCTGTTGCTGCGACCAGGCCTGTAGTAAGGCTTGGTCAAGCTCGAGCTCCAGGCGGGCTTGTAAAAGTGCCATGGTTTCATTATGCCGGTACGGTTAGACTGGGGGCATGGGGCTTTGTGCCGTTTGGCTAGGGAGTACAGGGCAAAGGGCCTTGGGGTGGGTGAGACCGGTATGACCTATCCAGAAGCCGTGGCCTGGTTGTACGCCCAAAGCCGCGCCGGAGCCCCACGGGGGCTTTCGCGGGTGCAGGAGGTGTTGGGCTACCTGGGCCATCCGGAGAGGGCTTTTCCCGCAATACACGTTATCGGCACCAACGGCAAAGGCAGCGTAGTGGCCTATCTGGAGGCGGCTTTGCGGGCTGTCCCGCAGCGCTACGGGGCCACCACCAGCCCCCACCTGGTGGATTTTGCTGAACGCATCCGCACGCATCTGGGCTTTATTCCCCAGGCTGAGGTGGTGCGTTTTGTGGAGTGGGCCCGACGGCAGTCCTTCCGCGAGCCGGTGGCCTTCTTCGACCTGACCACCGCCCTGGCTTTCCAGCATTTTGCGGCGCAGAGGGTGGCCCTGGCTGTAGTAGAGGCCGGGGTGGGCGGGGCCTTGGACGCCACCCAGGTTCTGCCCGATGTGCAGGTGACGATTCTCACCAATATAGGGGAGGACCATCTGGAGACCCTGGGCGGTTCGCTCGAGGGGGTAGCGCGGGACAAAGCCGGGGCCATCCGGTCTGGTGTGCCGGTGGTTACGGGAGCCGAGGGGGTGGGGCTAGAGATCATCCGCCAGATTGCTCTAGAGCGCAAAGCCCCCCTTTATGTCCTGGCCGAGGGTGGCCCTTTGTTCGCCCTGCCAACCGAGCCTTCTTTGTTGGGCCGGTTTCAGCGGCAAAACGCCCGGCTGGCCGCGGCGGCCTTGCGCCTGCTGGGCTATAGCGAGGCGGCGGTGGCCGCGGGTTTATCTACAGCCGTGCACCCCGGGCGGATGCACCCCCTGCTGTACCGGGGGGTACAGGTGGTGCTGGATGGCGCCCACAACCCCCCGGCGGTTCGGGCTTTAGCCGAGGAGTTTCCGGCGTTTCACCTGGTTTTCGGGGCTTTTCCCCGCAAAGACTACCCCGCCATGCTGCACACCCTTAGGCCCAAGGCCCGTAGCCTGCGCTACACCCAGGCGGCCACAGGGGCTCTTTCGGCTGAGGCTTTGCAGCAGGTCTACCCAGCACCTTACTTCGCCGACCCCCTCGAGGCCCTGGCGGATGCTGCCCATCTGGCCCAGCGCGATGGTCAGCCCGTTCTGGTCACAGGTTCTTTGTACCTGGTAGGCGCGCTGCTCGAGCGGCTAGGGGTGTGGGCTTTGCCCCAGTGTCCCTAACCCAGCACTTCCTGTAGGGTTTCGCCTAGGGCGTTCACCAGCTCGTCTACCTCCGCCTCGGTGATGACCAGAGGAGGGGCCAGGGCAAAGCCGGTGTCGTTGCAGCGCACAATAACCCCCTTACGCCGGCTCGTCTCCATCAGGCGTTGGCCGATCGCCCAGTGGGGCTCGAAGGTTTTCTTGCTGGCCTTGTCCTCCACCACCTCTACCAGGGCCATCAGACCCTTGCCCCGCACGTTGCCCACGTGGGGGTGGGCCTCGAGCTGGCCCAGCCCGCGCAAAAGCTGGGCACCCCGTTCGGCGGCATTGAGCCAGAGTTGCTCGCGCTCGATGATCTCGATGTTGGCCAGGGCCACCGCACAGGCCACCGGATGCCCTGAGTAGGTAAAGCCGTGCATGAACATCCGGTCGGGGGCGGCGATGGCCTCGTAGATAGGCCGGCTGACGCCCACCCCGCCGAGCGGCACGTAGCCCGAGGTGATGCCCTTGGCGAAGGTGGTGATGTCGGCCTGGAAGCCGTAGGTCTCCTGGGCGAACATTTGGCCAGTGCGGCCAAAGCCCGTGATCACCTCGTCGGCAATTAGCAAAATGTTGTGCTTCTTCAGGATGGGCCCGATGGCCTGCCAGTAGCCCTCGGGGGGCGGCACCACCCCACCGGCACCCTGCACCGGCTCGCCAATAAAGGCTGCGATGGTCTCGGCCCCTTCCCGGGCAATCAGCTCCTCGAGCTCCCTGGCCAGCATGGCCACAAACTCAGGCTCCGAAAGCCCGGGGTTGTTGCGGTAGGCATGGGGGGCGCTCAGGTACAAAAACCCCGGCGGCAGGGGGCCAAAATCGGCGTGGTAGGCCGGGACGCCGGTAGCGGCCAGGGCCCCCATAGCGATGCCGTGGTAAGCCATACGGCGGGAGATGATCTTAGTTTTTTCCGGCTGGCCCGACAAAGCCCAGTAGTAGCGGGCAATCTTGATGGCGGTCTCGTTGGACTCGGCCCCGCCCGAGGTGAACTGGAAGTGGGAGTGGTGCGGTAGTAGCTGGTGCATCTTGGCGGCCAGCTCGATGGCCGGAGGGGTGGCCAGCCCGAAGAAGGTGGGCTGGAAGGCCAGGCGGGCCATCTGCTCGCGGGCCACCTCGGCTAGCTCGGTGCGCCCGTGGCCCACGTTCACGTTCCACAGCCCGGCAAAGCCATCGATGTACCAGCGGCCTTCGCTGTCGCGCACTTTAGAACCTTTGCCCTCGACCAGCACCAGCGGGCCGGCCTGCCGGTGGCGGTGCAGGTTGGTTACAGGGTGCAGGTGGTGGGCAATGTCTTGCTCGATGAGCTGCTCGGTATTCCAGTCCAGGGTCATAGATGCCCCTGATTCTATGGAGGGGAATACCCGCTTGCATAGTATGCTGGCCTTTGTGCCTGCCGATAGGCGTGAGATATTCAAAATCGCCTTGCCCGTGAGCCTCGAGTCCACCGTGCAGCTGGCTTTGGGGCTGGTCAACCAGATTATTGTGGGGGCTTTGGGAACGGCCACCATTGCGGCAGTGGGGCTGGCCAACAATACCCTGTTTATAGGGGTTCTGTGCCTGAACACCCTGGGGGCCGGGTGTGCCATCCTGGCCAGCCGGGCCCGCGGACGGGGGGATGGAGCCGCCATTGCCCGTATCGTGAGCTTTTTTGTGGTCTTTTCCCTAGGGTTGTCGCTGGCCTTGGCCCTGCCGCTGGCCCTGGGGGCCTCGGCGTTTTTAGAGCTGTTGCGCGCCAAGCCTGAGATTTCCGCCATCGGCGGCCCCTACCTTTCCCTGGTGGCGCTGTCCTTGCCCCTGATTACCCTCAGCGTGGTGGCCAGCGCGGCTTTCCGCAGCATGGGTCGGGCTCGAGTGCCTATGCTGGTCACCATCCCCAGTGTGGCCCTGATACCAGTGCTGTCGTGGCTGTTGGTGTTCCCCCTGGGGATGGGTGCGGCAGGGGCGGCCTGGGCCGCCCTGCTGGCCCAGGGGTTACGGGCCTTGCTGCTCTTGGGGCTGCTCTTTGCTAGCCGCTGGGGGCTTCGCTGGGCCTGGCCCACACTGGCCCAGGCCCGCAGCCTGCTGGCCCAAGCGGTGCCGCTGGTTTTTCCCCTCTTCATCACCGAGATTGTCTTCAGCGGGGGGGTGTTTTTGTTCGCCCTGCTGTTCGAGCGTCTGGGTACCCAGGAGCTGGCCGTCTTCCAGATTGTGAGCAACCTCGAGATGGTCTTCATCACCGCCTCGGCGGGGCTGCACTACGCCGCCACGGTGCTGGTGGCCCAGGCCATCGGGCGGGCCGATGCCCCGGGGGTCTGGGGGGTTTCGCGGCTGATCTGGCGCATGGGCCTGCTCTCGGCAGGGCTGTTCGGGCTGGGTATGGCCCTGTTCGCCTTTGCGCTACCCCTGCTCTACCCCAACACCACCCCCCAGGTGCAAGAGTGGGCCTTCTGGGCGGTACTGCTCAACGCCCTATTCCAGCCGATCAAGGTCTCCAACTTCATCTTCTTCGGCATCCTGGCCAGTGGGGGCGATACCCGCTTCCTGCTTGTATCCGACTTTGTAACGGTGTTTGTGGTGGGGCTGCCTTTGGCCTGGTGGCTGGCTTTTCCGTTAGAGATGGGGCTTTGGGGCGTGTTTCTGGGGCGCCTACTGGGTGAGGAGGTCTCGAGGGTGGCCCTGTTCTGGCTACGTTACCGTGGGGGGCACTGGTTCCGGGTGGCCCCCGCCACCGGCTGAACCCGGGTCAGACGCTTTTCGGTTTGGATGGGCAAAAAACGTACTATACTAGAGGCCGATGCGGGCCCGCTCCTACCTGTTTACCCTCTACATGGAGTACCTCTACCCGGAGAACCGGGCCTGGGTGGGCGACCTGATCCGCTGGATGGAGCTATTGGGCTTCAGCGAACCGGCGGTGCGGGCGGCGGTCTCGCGCAGCGTCAAGCGGGGCTGGATTATCCCCGAAAAAGAGGGGCGCAAAGCCTTCTACCGGCTTTCTCCCCGGGTGGCCTGGCAGGTCGAGCGGGTGCGGGAGCGCCTGTATGGCTATGGAGCCCCCTGGGACGGGCGGTGGCGTATCCTGATCTATGCCGTTCCCGAGACCAAGCGCACCGTGCGCGACCGCTTCCGCAACGAGCTAATTTTGCTGGGTTTCGGCACGCCGGCGCCGGGGGTCTGGGTCAGTCCTAATGCCTCCCTCGAGGCCGCCCGCGACCTGGTGGGCTTTTACGGTCTGCAAAACTACGTGGAGCTTTTTCAGGCCGAGCGCTTTTCCAACACCCCAGCCCTGAAGCTCATCGAAAAAGCCTTCAACCTGGAGGCAGCCCAGGCCCGCTACCGCGCGTTTTTGGCCCAGAAGCAGGGCCAGCCGCAAAACGCCGAGGAGGCCTTTGTGCGCCTGACCCACATGATCCACCAGGCCCGCAAAAACCTCTTTCTCGACCCCGGCCTGCCCCCCGAACTCACCCCGCCGGGCTTTTTGGGCGCTCGAGCCAAGGAGCAGTTTTTGCAGCTCTACCATCAACTGTCCAAGAAAGCCAAGCCCCTGTTTTCCTCAGGGGTGGTGGCTGCGGATTAGCCTGGCTGCTCCATCAGCGCCATACTGCGCGGATACGTTCGAGGAAGTCGTGCAGGATGTTGCCGGTCACGCCCCAGATATCGTAGCTGCGCCAGGGGTAGTGCCAGACTTTGCGCCGTAGCTGGCCCTCTAGCGTGGAAAACTCTCCCGCTAAACCGGGAGGAAAAAGGTTGCCTGGAGGTGGGATGCGTTCCTCGGCGTAGGCTGGGGCGCTGAGCAACTCCTCAATGGGCACCCACAACAACTCCCCGACCTCGAGGGGGTTGGGGGTCAGATGAGGTTCACCTAGAATCTGCCCCAGCAAGGGAAATACCCGAAAGCCAAAAGGGGAGAGGGTGGGGTCGAGAGGGCCCAGGACTTCTACCTGATGGGGAGGTAGGCCCACTTCCTCCCAGGCTTCGCGCAAGGCGGCTTCCTCGGCGCTTTCGCCGTTGTCGAAGCGCCCGCCTGGAAAGCTGATCTGGGCCGCGTGGTGGGGCAGGCTGGCACTGCGTACGGTGAATAGGAGTTTGCCTTCCCAAACCGGCAGCAGCACCGCCGCGTCGGTGAAGCCCCGGGGCAAGGGAAGTTCTTTGGGGGGCCGGGCTACAGCCGCTTGCAAAATCTCCCGTCTCACCAAACCTCCTACTAAAGGCATTCTTGCTCGCACCGCTCGCGCAGCAAAACCTCCGGGCTTACCTTCTCTCGGCGGCATAAAGCCACTAGCCGCCATAAGGCTTCGCCTAGATCGCCTTGCTGCAGGGCCTCCATAACCTCGGCCTCGCTCGTGGGGGGGGTGCTCAGCTTCTTCTGCAGCTCGCTGGCCCGGGCCAGGGCTCCCAGGCTGCGGGGCACCTCGTCGCAGGGGGAACGCTCGGCCTTGCCTTCGGCAGCCTTGATGGCCCTCCAATTGGCCGCTACCGCCTCAGGGGTGTCGGCCTGAACGTCGCCAAAGACGTGGGGGTGACGCCGAATGAGCTTTTCTACGATGTGCTGCTCGATTTCGGCGTAACTGAAGGTGCCCGCTTCTTCAGCAATGACCGCGTGGAAAGCCACCTGCAACAGTACATCCCCCAGCTCCTCGGCCATCTCCTTTGGCTGGCCTCGGCTTATGGCGTCCACCGCCTCGGCGGCCTCCTCGAGCAGGTAGGGCCTGAGGCTCTGGTGGGTCTGGGCTTTGTCCCAGGGGCAACCCCCAGGGCCGCGCAGGCGGCGCATGACCTCGAGCAATCGTTCCATGTCTTATAGCCTAGCGGGTTTTGTGCGGGCCATTGGGCAGGTTTTTCAGCAAGCCCCACAGCAAGAGCCCTCCGGCCAGAGAAGAGCCCACCAGGATCAGGCTCAGAGGATCGGCGGGGACAGGCTCACCTAGGGCTAGGCCCTGTGGGCTGGGGTAGGGCAGACCGGTGGTGCGGGTTAGTAAAAACAGCATGAGCAAAATCCCTACCAGCCAGACCCCGCCGCGGTAGGTGGGGCCCTCCATGTTGGCGGGCATTTCAATCAGACGGGCCAGCAAGAGGAAGCCGCCGTACATGAGCTGGAACCCCAGGAGCATCATGAACACCAGGGCGTACCAAAATCCTGCTCCTTGCAGGCCTAAGGGGGTCTCATTGCCGAAAAGCTCGCCGCACAGCCCTCCCCCTAGGATGCTCTGGCCAAACCCCAGCATCTGCAGGAAGAAGGGCAGGATGAGCAAAGCAGCAGCCCAGCGGGCTTGGGGGTGGGCAAAGGCGGGTTGATGCTCGTTCATATCCCCCATATCATGCCGGAAAGCTGGTGCGGTAATGTGTAATGGCCAGAGGGGACATCTGCCCATGGGACTTTGTCCTACTCTGGTCAGAGGTGTTGCCCATGCCCCGTCGAGTTTTGTGGATAGTCCTTCTGGTTGGCCTGCCCTTTCTGCTGGCCCTAGCTGCCTTTTCCCTGATGCGGGATACCTACCAGCCTTATGGAACGCGCCTTTTGAAGGCTCGCCCCCTCGAGGCCAACCAGTTCACCCTAACCGCCCACGATGGCTCGAGCAAGCGCCTCTCCGACTTTCAAGGCAAGGTGGTGCTGATCTTTTTTGGCTTCGTCAGCTGTCCCGACGTCTGCCCTACCACGTTGCTCGAACTCAGTAAGGTCTACAAAGCCCTTAGCCCAAGCGAGCAATCCCGGGTGCAGGTTTTGCTTATCACGGTGGACCCCGAGCGGGATACCCCCGAGATGCTGCAAAAGTACGTCACCTTTTTTAGCCCCACCTTTCTGGGCCTGACCGGTACCCCAGAACAGATTGCCGAGGTGGCCAAAAAGTACGGGGTTTTCTACCAAAAATCGGCCATCAAGTCGCCTACTGAGTACAACGTGGATCACACCGCCACCGTCTTTGCCCTCGACCCCCAGGGCCGGCTGCGCCTGATCTACGGCAACGGCAAGGTGGCCGAGACAGAGCGGGTGGTCAAAGATGTACGCTGGCTCTTGCGGGATTGAGCGGTAGCCTTTGGGGGTAAGGTGAGGCCCTGCTAGGGCTAGGTAAGGGGTGTCCATGCCCATTTGCACCGCCATCTTGCGCCCCTGCCCCTGAACCTGGACAAACACATGTGAGACTCTAAGCTGGGATAAAAAGAGGGGAACCAACCAAGAAAGGAGGTTCCCCAGGTGCAGTTTACCACCGTTG
>NZ_AUHY01000023.1 GCF_000423425.1 Meiothermus rufus DSM 22234
CACGGTGGAGGCCGAAACAGGCGCCTCCTCCCCCAAAAGACCCCGCAGGGCCAGGTCAAAATCCCCTTCCGCCAGCCCATGCAGGTATAGCTCCGGCAAAAGCGCTGACACCTCCTGCGTGCGCCGCACAAAAAGGGGGAGAATCCGGCTCTCGAACCGCTCCTCCACCCCCCGGACCCGGGGCCGCCGCACCTCGATGGTGCCCATGGAGGTAGTCAGCTTCCGCGGCTTGCCGTAGCCGTTGCGGTAACCGCACGCATCGACGGCCGCCCGCCTCTCATACCGGGCACGGCCCAGAAATTCCGTCACTTCCTCCTCCAGCAGCCCCTGCATCAACTCCCGGATCTTCCCCCTCAGCCAATCCCGCAACGTCTCCCAGGTGGGAGATGACGAACGGGCCTCAAGGTGTTCGCCTATCGGCGAAGCAGCCACTTTGGTACGCTTCCCCATGGCGGTGTGCCTCCTCCCTCGGGCTTCAAGCCCTCACTTTTTTGCCAGGAGGAAGGATACACCGCCCTCAGCGTATTTCCACACCCCTTGATGGTATCTCTCCACCAACGCTTGGTACCTACCCTTCACCAAGAGCGGGTAGCGGTGATGGAGGTGATTACCCTCACCCCACGTCTACGTGAGGCCCTCAAACAACCCAGCCAGACCGACCGTTTGCGCGAGGTTCTGCGTGAGGAGAGTCTCGAGGGCTACCAAAGCTTCGACCAAAACCTGCTCGAGCTATACCAGCGAGGCCTGATAGACTACCAAACCGCCCGCCTACACGCGCAAAATCCCACCCAGTTCGAACTGGCCATCCTACGCCAGTCCGAGCGTTGAAGGCACACAATGGTGCTGGTTCAGCTTTTCCACGGTAAAGTACGGGCATGACGCCTCATATCTCCGCCCCGCCCGGGGCCATCGCCGAAGCGGTTCTGCTCCCCGGAGACCCCCTGCGGGCCAAGCACATCGCCGAAACCTACCTAGAGAACCCTGTGCTATACAACCAAGTACGCAACATGTTCGGCTATACTGGAAGCTACAAGGGCAAGCGGGTCAGCGTGCAGGGAACCGGCATGGGCATTCCCTCGGCCAGCATCTACATTCACGAACTAATCCATTTCTACGGCTGCAAGACCCTTATCCGGGTGGGTACCGCCGGGGCCATCCAGCCCCACCTGGAACTACGCGACCTGGTCATCGCTCAGGCCGCTAGCACCGACTCGGGTATCAACCACACCCGCTTTTTGGGGCAGACCTTTGCCCCCATTGCTAACTTTGAGCTGATGCGTCGGGCCTACGACCAGGCCCGGGCCCGGGGCCTGCCAGTGCACGTGGGCAACGTGCTTTCCTCGGACTTCTTCTACAACGACGAGCCCACTAGCCTCGAGCGCTGGGCGCAGTTCGGTGTGCTAGCGGTGGAGATGGAAGCCGCCGGGCTTTACACCCTGGCCGCCAAGTTCGGCGTGCGGGCTTTGTGCATCCTGACCATCAGCGACCAACTGGTCAAGGGGCAGCGCAGCACCCCCCTAGAACGGCAGGAAAGCTTCAACCAGATGGTCGAGGTGGCCCTGGAGACCCTATTGTAAAGCCCAGGCTGTATAATCAAGCCCCTAACCTGTGTTTTTATACAGGAGGTCAAACCCGTGTCGGAGATCATCCCCCCCCTGCCCAGCCTAAAAGGACGCGACTTCCTTTCCAACCTCGACCTTTCGCCCCAGGAGTACCGGGTGGTGCTGGATACCGCCCATGCTATGAAGAAAGGGGCCTACAAGGGGTTGCGCCCCCTCGAGGGCCAGACCCTGGCCATGATCTTCGAGAAACCCTCCCTGCGCACCCGTACCACCTTCGAGGTGGCCATGAACCAGCTCGGCGGGCATGCCGTCAACCTGACCAACGCCGAGATCGGGCTAGGCACCCGCGAACCGGTGCGGGATATCGCCCTGAACCTCGAGCGCTGGGTGGACGCCATCATGGCCCGGGTCTACCTGCATTCCACCCTGGAGGAGCTGGCCCGCTACTCCTCCAAACCGGTCATCAACGGCCTTTCCGACCTGTTGCACCCGGTGCAGCTTCTGGCCGACTACCAGACCATCGAGGAGCACTTCCCTCAGACCCGGGGTCTCAAGGTGGCCTACATTGGCGATGGCAACAACATGGCCAACGCCCACATCCAGTGTGCGGTGCTTTCCGGGGCTAAGCTCACCATCGCTACCCCCCGGGGCTACGAACCCAACGCGGTCATCTACATGGAGGCCCTCAAGCTGGGGGCCGAGGTCACCCTCACCCACGACCCCCGCGCCGCGGCCAAGGACGCCCAGGTGCTCTACACCGACGTGTGGGTGAGCATGGGCCAGGAACAGGAGGCCAGCCAACGGCGCAAAATCAAAGACTTCGCGGGTTTCCAGGTTAACCCCGAGATGCTCGACCTAATCGACCCTGACGGTATCTTCTTACACTGCCTGCCCGCCCACTACGGCGAGGAGGTGGTGGAGGAGGCCACCTTGCACAAAAAGTCCAGGGTCTTCGACCAGGCGGAAAACCGGCTGCATGCCCAAAAGGCGCTACTATACCATCTACTAGGTTAGCGGGAGTAAACTAAAGACTATGGCGGTACTTGAACCTCAAAGCCCATCCCGTCGCTACAGATTGACGGTGGAAGACTTTTACCGCCTGAACTTGCCGCCGGACAAACGCTATGAACTTATCGAGGGAGTTGTCTACGAGATGCCGGCTATTGAACCGCTTCACGCCACCCTGGTACGCAAGTTTCAGGCAGTGCTCCACGAGTATTTCCGGGGCAGGGCCTTGGTTAGCACGCAGAATCCCCTCCATCTGGGGCAACACTCCATGCCTCAGCCTGATCTGGCCCTGATCCGCGTGGCTGACTATCGCCACGAACACCCCAAAGGGGAGGACGTATACCTGGTTACTGAGATAGCGGTGAGCACCCTCGAGGACGATCGCAAAAAGCTCATTGTCTACGCGAAGACAGGCATCCCTGAGGTCTGGATCGTACATCTCGAGGCTTACCGGGTTGAAATCTACCGCCAACCCACGGGAGATCGTTGCCTATCCCACGTAGACCACGATCCCACCAAGCCGGTAACCCCCTTGGCCTTTCCCGACACACCCCGGGTGCTGTCCTGGTAATCCATGCGCAAGCCCAAGATTTTCATCGACGGTGAGGCTGGAACCACCGGCCTGCAAATCCGGGGGCGGCTGCAAGGGCGAAACGATCTACAGCTCCTCTCCATCGACCCCGCCAAGCGCAAGGACGAGGCCGAGCGCAAGCGCCTGATCAACGAGGCCGACGTGGCCATCCTCTGCCTACCCGATGAGGCAGCCAAGGCCACCTTAAGCCTCTTGGAGAATCCCCAAACCCGCATCCTGGACGCTAGCTCGGCCCACCGAGTGGCCGAGGGCTGGGTCTATGGTTTCCCCGAGCTTGGCCCAGAGCAACCCGAGCGAATCCGCCAGGCCCGCTTTGTGGCCAACCCCGGCTGCTACCCCACCGGAGTGATTGCCCTGCTGCGGCCCTTGGTGGACGCGGGCCTATTGCCCAGCAGCTTTGCCGCTTCGGTTAGCGCCATCTCCGGCTACTCTGGCGGCGGGCGGCCGCTCATCGAGGCCATGGAAGGGCAGGGAACCCACCGCCTAGCCGGGGCCTACCGGGCCTATGGCCTCGAGCTAACCCATAAGCACCTGCCCGAGATGACGCTCTACTCCCGGCTAGAACGCCCGCCCATCTTCACCCCGGCAGTAGCCCGCTTCCGCCAGGGCATGCTGGACTTCATCCCGGTGCACCTGTGGGCCCTACCGAAGAAGGTTCACGGGGCTGAGCTGCACGAGGTGCTGGCCCAGCGCTATCAGGGCCAACGCTTCGTGCGGGTCATGCCCCTGGAAACCTATGCCCAGCACCACCCGGTGCTAGATCCCCAGGCCCTCAACGGAACCAACCTGCTCGAGCTCTTCGTCTTCGAGAACCCCCAACAGGAACAGGCCCTACTGGTAGCCCGTTTTGACAACCTAGGCAAGGGGGCTTCAGGGGCCGCGGTGCAGAACCTGGATCTCATGCTCGGCCTGGAGGGTCCCTACACCTACGAGTATCTGGGAGACTAGCCGTGCAGAGCGTGACGGTGTACCTAGACTACCTGTGCCCCTTTGCCTGGCGGGGCCTCGAGCTGGCCCATGTGGTGGCTCCCCAGCTTGGGCTAACCCTAAAGCTACGCCACTACAGCCTGGAGCAGGCCCACCACCCCGACAAAGCCGGCCTGCCCCCCCAGGCCCCGTCCTGGCACCTGGCCCAACAGCCTCTGGAAGGCCCCAGGAGTCTGCGGGCCTTCCTAGGCTCGCACGCTGCGCGGCAGCAGGGCCAGGCAGCCCACCTGCGCTTCGCCTTGGAGCTATTTCGCCTGCGCCATCAGGATGGCCGCGAGCTGGACGAGGAAGCCCTGGTGGAGGCGGTGGGCCGGGCTGGGTTGGATTTGGAGCGCTTTATGGCCGATTTTGAGGAGGAGGAAAGCCGCCGCCTCGAGCTTGCGCGCGACCTCGAGGCCGCCGCCCAGCTGGGGGTATTCGGCACCCCTACCTTCGTGCTGCCTTCAGGCGACGCAGCCTATTTCCGCTTCACCCAGCTCACCACCGAGCCGGAGCTGGCTCTAGAGCTATGGGAACTGTTCACCGCGGTACTGCACAACGGCGCCCACATCGAGACCATCCGACGCCCCCGTATCACCTCCGCCTAACCAAGCGAACGTAACCTAAGGGGGATGCGACAGCTTCCCCGCGGGCTAGGAGTTTTATTGACGCTGTTGGGGCTGGCCCAAGCCCAACACCCTTTGTCCATCGAGGCCCTGCGCCAGGGACACTACCCGGGCAGCACTATTACCATCGAACAAACCCTGGCCCCTGGAGCGACCTACCGCCGCTACATCGCTTCCTACCGCTCGGAGGGGCTAAAAATTTATGGACTGCTGACCATCCCTAACGGAAACCGCCCCAAAGCAGGCTGGCCAGCCATCGTATTCCTCCACGGCTACATCCCCCCAGCCCAGTACCGTACCACCGAGCGCTACGAGGCCTACGTGGATAGCCTGGCCCGGGCGGGCTATATCGTCTTCAAAATCGATCTGCGCGGGCACGGCAACTCCGAAGGTAGCCCCAGCGGGGCCTACTGGTCCCCCGACTACACTGTCGACACCCTCAACGCCTTTGCCTCGCTAGCCCGCTTTCCCCAGGCCAACCCTGAGCGAATCGGCCTGTGGGGCCACTCCATGGGGGGTTTCCTGACCTTGCGGGCCATGGTGGTCGAGCCGCGCATCCGGGTCGGGGTAATCTGGGCCGGGGTGGTGGGCACCTACGAGGACCTGCTGTACCGCTGGCGGCGTGGGCCTGGAAGCCAGGCTCCGCCCGGGGCCCTCAGGCGGCGGGAGATGTTCTTAGCCCGCTACGGCTCGCCCCAAACCAACCCCCAGTTCTGGCAGGCCCTCACGCCCCATAACTACTTGGAGCGGGTAGGGCCCATCCAGCTCCACCATGGCTTGGCCGATACCGTGGTACCGGTAGCCTTTTCCCAGCGCCTAGCCCAGGCCCTAGACCAGGCCGGGCGGCCCTTCGAGCTATACACTTACCCCGGCAACGACCACAACCTGCGCCAAAGCTTCACCCTGGCCATGCAGCGCTCGGTGGCTTTTTTCGACCGCTACTTGAAGCGCTAAAGGCAAGAGGTTGGCCATTGTAATCCACAGCCCTACTCCACCCCAGGAGGGGTGGGTATACTGAACCTATGGGAAACAGAAGCGTTCAACTCAAGATTGAAGGCATGAGCTGCAACAACTGCGTGCGCCACGTAACGGAAGCCCTGAAAAGGATCCGGGGCGTGGAGGAAGTAGAGGTCTCCCTGTCGGAAGGGCGGGCGATAGTGGTCGGCCAGGCCCCTCTGGAGCAACTCATTGCGGCGGTGCAGGAGGAAGGCTACACCGCCCGGGAGGTCTGAAGTGCCTCACCCCCATGCCCTGCACCTCGAGCCTAAGGTGCGGCAGGAGGCCCGCAATCGCCTGCTCTCGGCCAAGGGGCACCTCGAGGGCATCCTCAAGATGCTGGAAGGCGAGCCCTACTGCGTGGATGTGCTCAAGCAGATCAAGGCCGTGCAGGGGGTACTGGACCGGGTGGGCGAGATGGTGCTCAAAAGCCACCTCGAGCACCACGTAGCCAGCGCCGCCCAGCGCGGCGATGCCCAGGTCATGGTCGACGAGCTGATGGAAGTGCTGAAGTACCGCTAGGCCCATGAAAGAGCTGACCATAGGCGTTCAAGGCATGACCTGCGCGGCCTGCGTGCGCCGTGTGGAGGGAAGCCTGAAAAAGGTAGCGGGAGTGGAAGCGGTACAGGTCAACCTGGCCACCGAACGGGCCCATGTGGCCTACGACCCCGCCAAAACCGACCTCGGCGCCCTGGTGGCCCAGATCGCGGCGGCAGGTTACCAGCCCGTGGTGGCCGAGGCTGAACTAGGCATTACCGGCATGACCTGCGCGGCCTGCGCAACGCGGGTCGAGCGGGCCTTGCGGAAGGTACCCGGGGTGCTCGAGGCCCGCGTCAACCTCGCTACCGAGCGAGCCTGGGTGCGCTACCTGCCCGCCTCAGCCGGGCTGGCAGAGTTCAAGCAGGCACTGCGGGAAGCGGGCTATGGGGTACGGGAAACCACCCCAGGCAAGGCCCCTGCCGACCTGGAGCACCAGGCCCGCCAGCAAGAGCTGGCCGCCTTGCGGCAGGCCTTTCGGGTAGCCTACTACTTCTCGGTACCCCTCTTTCTACTGGCCATGCTGCCTATGCTGTGGATGCCGGCACACATGTTTTTGCTTTCACTGGCCCCAGCGGAGGTGTGGCACTGGGTCATGCTGGCGTTGGCTACCCCGGTGCAGTTTGGGCCTGGATTGCGCTTCTACCGCCACGGCTGGAAGGCTTTGCGCGCACGCTCCCCCGACATGAACAGCCTGGTGATGATGGGCACCAGCGCGGCCTATTTTTACAGCCTGGGCGTGGTGCTATTCCCTCAGCTATATCCCCCTTCAGCCCGGCATGTCTACTTCGAGGCAGCGGCGGTGGTCATAACCCTGGTGCTCCTGGGCAAGTACCTCGAGGCCATCGCCAAGGGCCGGGCCAGCCAGGCCATGCGCAGGCTGCTGGGATTGCAACCCCGCACTGCCCGGGTGCTCCGGGTGGGGCAGACCGAGCGGGAAGTGCCGATAGACGAGGTGCAGGTAGGCGATCTCCTCATCGTTCGCCCTGGCGAGAAAATCGCAGTGGACGGGGTAGTGGTGGCCGGCGAGAGCTACGTGGACGAGTCGATGATCAGCGGCGAACCGATTCCCGTTCTCAAAAACGAAGGCGCCAAGGTGGTGGGCGGAACCCTCAACCAGAGCGGATCCTTCACTTTCCGGGCCACCGCCGTAGGCGAAGGCACCGTGCTGGCCCAGATCATCCGCCTGGTCGAGAAGGCCCAGGCCTCCAAAGCCCCCATCCAGAACCTAGCTGACCAGGTGGTGGCGGTATTTACTCCTATTGTACTGGGCATCGCCCTACTCACCGCCCTGGCCTGGCTCCTTCTAGGGGGGGAAAACGCCTTGACCTTCGCTCTGGTCAACACGGTGGCGGTGCTCATCATCGCCTGCCCCTGCGCCATGGGCCTGGCCACCCCCACCAGCCTGATGGTGGCCAGCGGCAAAGCCGCCGAACTGGGCGTGCTGTTTCGCAAAAGCGAGGCCTTGCAGCGGCTGGCCGAAGCCCGGGTGGTGGCCTTCGACAAGACCGGCACCCTCACCCAAGGCCAGCCCGAGCTCACCACCCTGCGGGTGCTCGAGGGCTTTGACCAGGCTGAGGTACTGCGTCTGGTGGCCTCCCTCGAGCAGAAGTCCGAGCACCCCATCGCTCGAGCCATCGTGAAAGCGGCGCAAGCCAGAGGGCTGGAGTTGGTGGAACCGCTGGGTTTTGAGGCCCTCCCCGGCCTCGGGGTGAGCGCTCAGGTGGGCATCTACCGGGTAGGGGTGGGAGCGGATCGATACATGGCGCGGCTAGGCGTCGACGTGAGCCCCTTCGCCGCCGAGGCTGCCCGGCTGGCCGACCAGGGCCAAACCCCCCTCTATGCCGCCATCAACGGGCAGCTCTCAGCTATCCTGGCGGTCTCCGACCCCATTAAAGCGGAAGCCCCTCAGGTTATTGCCACCCTGCATCGCTTAGGGCTTCAGATAGCCATGGTCACCGGTGACAATGCCCGCACCGCACGCTCCATCGCCCATCCACTGGGCATCGACGAGGTGCTGGCCGAGGTCTTGCCCGAAGACAAAGCCGAAGCGGTGAGAAAGCTCCAGGGCAAGGGGTATAAGGTGGCCTTCGTGGGCGACGGTATCAACGACGCCCCGGCTTTGGCCCAGGCCGACGCAGGTCTAGCCATCGGCACCGGCACCGACGTGGCCATCGAGACCGCCGACGTGATCCTGATGTCGGGCAACCTACGGGGCGTGCCCAATGCCATCGCCCTCTCGAGGGCCACCCTCAGAAACATCAAGCTCAACCTCTTCTGGGCCTTTGCCTACAACACGCTTCTGATTCCGGTGGCAGCTGGGGCTCTGTACCCTTTCACCGGCTGGTTGCTCTCGCCCATGCTGGCCGGAGCAGCCATGGGGCTTTCCTCACTTTTCGTTCTTTCCAATGCCTTAGGGCTGCGCAGGTTTAAGCCCATTTTCACCAACCTACAGCCCTCGAGGCCCCCTCTGGCTTTGGGGATTCCTGAGAAAGCCCGCTAAGTATGAGGAGGAACCTATGTACAAACACCTGATGACCCTTGCCTTGAGCGCCGTTTTTTACCTTGGCAGTGCCCTGGCCCAGCCCAGCCACGCCGGGCACAACAGCATGGCCATGCAGTCCATGGGCGAGCTACAGAAGCTCTCGGGGCGAAACTTCGACATCGCCTATATGTCCATGATGATTGAACACCACAAAGGCGCGGTGGAGATGGCCCAAGCCATCCTGAAAACGAGCAAAGATGCCCGCATTCGCAAGGCTGCACAGGAAATCGTGACGGTGCAGAAAAAGGAAATAGCCCAGCTCGAGGGCTGGCTCAAAGCCTGGTACGGCATCTCTCCCAGCCAGCGCTACATGCAGATGATGCGTGCCGACATGCAACCCATGATGGAGGCTTCTATGAAGGGAATGCAGGTTATGCCGGGACATGCCATGCCGGTTGATCGGGCCTTTTTGGAAGGGATGATTCCCCATCACCAAGATGCGGTAGACATGTCGCGGCTTTGCCTGCAGAAAGCCGCTAGAAGCGAGCTTAGGCGCTTTTGCCAGGGGGTCATCGAGTTGCAAAGCCGGGAGATCGCCCAGTTCAAAGGCTGGCTGGAAGGACTACGCTGAAAAAACCGAAGCCCCGCTCGAGAGAACTCGAGCGGGGTTGCTGGTCGAGGCGAGAGGATTTGAACCTCCGACCACACCCACCCCAAAGGTGTGCGCTACCAGGCTGCGCTACGCCTCGGAACTGTCCAACCTGGGCCTAGGCCGCAGGTGCACAGTCAAGTCTAGCGACCCTAGGCCAAATCGTCAACATCTACGGCTTGACCTAAAGCAAACCCCCAGCTATACTCGTATGCGCTGATGCGGGGGCGGTTAGCTCAGCTGGTTAGAGCACACGCCTGATAAGCGTGAGGTCCCCGGTTCGAGTCCGGGATCGCCCACCAGCACCAGGACGCAAAAAACCGGAGTCGCTTAGGCTCCGGTTTTCGCTTGTACCCCCGAGTTTTACCCCCATTGGGCCTCGAGCTAGGCTCGGTGGCGGGGGCCATCCAGCAGGTCTTCCAGAGGCAACACCCCCTGTTGCCGCTCCTCGCTCAGCAGGTGACGGTATATCGAGAGGGTCACGTTGACGTTGCCGTGCCCCAACCGCTCCGACACCAGGCTCACATCCACCCCTCGGGCCAGCAGCAGGCTAGCGGCGGTGTGCCGCAAATCGTGGATGCGCACCTGGGGAAAGTCGGGGTGCTCCAGCCGGATACGCTCGACCAGGCGGCGTAGGTAGTGGTTGGGTGCGTTGATGTCTAAGGGCCTGTCCAGGCCGAACACGAACGCCCCTTGCAGCCCTCGAGGGGTATACCCCTCGGCTAGCAAGCCGTCATAGCGGGCCTTCAGCCGGGCCAGCAGGTCAGCCGGAATCGGAACCAGCCGCCTGGCCGCGCGGGTCTTCAAGGGGCCTAGGGCAGCCTTGCTCCCTTGCAGGGTGTACTGTCGCTCGACCTTCAGCGTGGCCCCTACGAAGTCCACATCCCGCCATTGCAGCCCCAGCGCCTCGCCCTTGCGCAAACCGAGTTGCACCAGCACCCGCAACAACAGGGCCATGAGCGGGCTTTGGGACGCATCGGCGTATTCCAGCAAAACCCTTACTTGGGAGGGCTCGAGGTGCTGAGCGGCCTTCTCCCGCTCCGACGCTCGGGGTAGCCGCACCGCAGTGCTCGGGTCACGGTGGATCAGTTCGAGGGCCAGGGCCTCCCGCAGCACCAGCCGGACGCGCTCCAGCACCTTAGCTGTGGTTCTGAGGCTGTACGCCTCGCTCACCCGATCCAGCATCCGGCGCAGATCGTGGGGGGTGAGCCGTTGCAGCGGGATGTCGCCTAGGTGCTCCAGGGCCAGGGCCAGTTCTCTTGCGTAGTTGCGCCTCGTGTTGGCGGCCTTGCCCCGAGTATGCCGCTCCAGCACCTCTTTAGCGAAATCCCCGAAGCGTCGGCGGTCAGGACGCGCTACCAGCCCCCGGCTGTGCTGCACCTGGTACTCGTGGGCTTTTTGCAATGCCTCCTTCTGCGTCGGGCCGTACACCGACACCCGGCGGCGGTGAACGCCGTCCGGCTCGGTTACGTAAAAGCGGCATTCCCACAGCCCGTTAGGGCGTTGCCGGACGTTGCCTTGCAGGTTAGCGGTTCGCCTCTTGCCCATCCTGCACCCCCTTCAGCAACCCTAAAACCTCGAGCCCCTTGAGCAGCGCTTCCCCGCGTTGTTTGGGGGTCAGCCTGAACACCCGGCGGCGGTCCAGCTTCCCGTCAGGACGGCGGCCTAGGGTTACCTGCATCGTCCAACGGCTGCCCCGCTTGGTGGGCTTGGTGCCTGCCCCACGGGGGCGTTTCCTACTCGCCATCCCCTACCTCCACCTCCAGGGCCTTCAGCCCGGCCTCCTCGTCCGGCCAGCGGAGAACAATCTCCATCGCCTGCCGGCCAGACACCTCCACGTGGTCGCCGTAGCCGCGATGGCGGCCCAAGCGGGACAGCAGCCATTTCGCCGACTGGACGTCCCCCTCATGGATAGCGCGGTGGATGAGGCTTTCGGCAGCGTCCAGGAGGCCCTCTCGCTCGGCCTCAAATGCGGCTTGGGTTTCAGGCCAGCGCTGGATAAGCGCCCGAGCAGTGCTCCAGCTAGCCCCAAGGCGCTCAGCCACGGTGCTCACGATTCCGCCGCAGTCCTCAATCGATCTGAGAACTTCCCCTTTGCCGTATCTAGGCCTTTTACCCATTCTCGGTTTTCTCATATATTTCTCTCCAAGGTTAGCAGGGGGTGGCCTATCTCCTCGAGCAGCAGCCGGGCCACCAGTTGGGGCAGCCGGTCGAAGAGGGCCTCCCAGAGGGCATCAGTCTCGATTGTCTCAGGTTTCTTTGGCATATTGTCTCCAGCTAGTGACCCCCCAGTCTTCATAAACCCCGGCTTCCACCTCTACCGGTACCCGGCCGTTCAAAACTTCCTGCATGGCTTCCTTCATACAGCACACGAGTTCGAGCGCTACCCCCTCTACCACGTCCCGGGGGGCCTCGAGCACGATTTCGTCATGCACCGCCAGCACCGGGAAGGCACCCTGCAAACGCTCCCGGCGTTCCCACAACAGTGCCAGGGCCAACTTCAGCCCGTCCGCGCCCGACCCCTGGACCGGCGTGTTGAGTCTCTCGGTGTGCCGGGAAGTTACCCGGCGGCGTCCGGTGAGGGTGCGTACCTCGGTCTCGCCCTCGGGTTGGCGGCGGTGCCAGGCCCGTAGGCCGGGGTAGGCCCTGAAGAAAGCCTCACGCAGGGCCTCGGCCTCCTGGGGGGAGAGCTCCAGGCCGTAGTTCGCGCGGGCGTAGGTGCGCAGCCCCTCGGACCCCATGCCGTAGAGCAGGCCGAAGTTTAGCGCCTTGGCTAACTGCCTGTCCCCACGGCTGGGCTCGGCCTTGCCGGTGATGAGCCGGGCGGTGAGGGTGTGCAAGTCCTCACCCTGCTCGAAGGCCTCGAGCATGCGCTTCTCCCCGGCGATTTGCGCGGCCAGCCGTAGCTCAATCTGCGAATAGTCGGCTTTGACGAGCAATCTACCGATAGGGGCGCGGAAGCAGGCGCGGTAGGCCGGCTCACGCGGCACCTGCTGGAGGTTGGGCCTGGAGCAGGACATTCTTCCCGACTCGGCCCCAATCTGCTGCCAGGAGGGGTGGATGCGGCCGGTGAGGGGGTGCAGGTTCTCGAGCCAGGCCGGGCCGTAGGTGCCCACCCGCTTGCGGTGCTCCCGGTAGGCGAGCAGGGCCGCCACGGCGGGGTGAGTGCGGTAGCGAGATAGAGTCTCTTCCCGGGTATCGCTGAGCTCGAGCCCCGCCCGGCGCAGGGCCTCGAGCACCTGCCTGGGGCTGTCCCAGTTGGTACGCCAATCGAGCCGCTTCAGGGCTTCCTGGGCGCTAAGCTCGGCCTCCCGGGCTGCCGTTAGCCAGCGCTCGGGATCGAAGGGCACGCCCATGAGCCCCATCCAGGCCACGGCAGGCAGGGCGCGGGACTCAATCTCCAGGACCCGCACGAGCCCTAGCCGCCGGGATTCCTCCTGCTGCTGGTGGTAGAGGGGCAGGAGCACCTGCGCGTCTTTGGCGGCGTAGGCCAGCTGGGCCTCGCTGAGGGGGCCGGACCAGTCGGAGGTTTGCAGACGCTTATCCAGGCCCGGTGCCAGGT
The DNA here is from genome assembly GCF_000423425.1 of Meiothermus rufus DSM 22234. Lineage (GTDB taxonomy): Bacteria > Deinococcota > Deinococci > Deinococcales > Thermaceae > Meiothermus > Meiothermus rufus. The sequence continues at coordinate 12,984 of NZ_AUHY01000023.1, forward strand.
CGGCCAGGGCGGGCATGCGGGCCTGGGCGTGAATGACTTGGTGGGCCAGGCCGGTGCACCAGAGCCGCCGGCCCTCGGGCCACAGCCCGGCTTTGAGGAGAAAGGCGAGGTCGAACTTGAGGTTATGGCCCACCAGAACCGGGCCGGTAGTGGCCTCGAAGAGGGGCCGCAGGGCCTCGAGGGCGCGGGGTAGGGCAAGCATGTCGAGCAGGTAGGCACCCCGCTCCGTGCTCAGGCTCAGCAGCCGGGGCCGGTCCTGGTGGGGGTCCAGTCCGCTGGTCTCGAGGTCGAGCCCCAGCACCGGCGCGGCCATCAGGCGGGGTAGCAGGCCCTCCAGCTGGTGGGGCTCGGTGACGAGGGTGTACGCTCGCGGTGTTTGCGGCGCTTGTTCGCCTATTCCATTTATGGGCAGGTGGGCGTCCAGGGCCAGCAGTAGGGGTTGCAGGCCATAGTCTTTGGTGAGTCCAGAGCACAGGCGCAGTTCCTCGGGGGTGAGCGTCCCGCCGCTACGGGCCAGCAGCGCGAGCAGGGCGGGTTTGTGGTGGCGTATGGCGTCCTCGAGCCCCAAAGCTACACCCTTAGGACTAACCCGCAAGGTGTTGCCGTGGCGCTCCAGTGTAGCCTTACGCTGCGCCAAGGTCTCGAGTAAACCTGCCGGGTTAGAAGTAGTCTGCATCATCCTCTGCCTCACGAATCGGGTCATCCAACCCGGCGAACAACCCTTGCGGTTTAGTGGCGTCGTTTGTTTTTAGAATTTGAGGGTACTCAACCACCGCAACCACCGCATCCACCGCAGAACCCGTGCTGGACGGTGTTTCTGTTTGCGGTGGTTGTTGTGAACCCCAAGAGTCATCCACCGCAACCACCGTCGAGGTGGGGGGTTTTAGCGGTGGTTGCGGTGGTTGGGCTGAAACCCACCGCTCAACCACCGCAGTATTTTCTGTCGTGCTGGACGCTGTTTGCGGTGGTTGCGGTGGATGCGGTGGTTGTTCCCCCCTATTTTCTAAACAAACCGACCACCGCAGGTTCTTGGTTCGGGGGTCACGGGTTCCCCTGACCGCCACCCCCACGCCCCGAAGCGCGGTCTGAAGTCGGGGTAAATGCTTACCCAAACCAGCTGCCGTTCTAGGCCACCCCTCGGGTTTGCGGTTGCTGTCCGATAATCCTGCGGCGGTCTCAAGCTCCTTGAGAAGCTCGGAGGTGGTGTACTCCCGGCGCTCTCCCTCGCTGAAGGTAAGGGTGAGTTCGAGGATGGCACGCGCTACCGGGTCATTGTCCAACAAATCCTGCTCAAGTCCAGCTTGAACGGCAAAGGTTGCCTCCACGACCTCCCCGTGCCTGAGCCCCAACACCGGCGCAGCGGCTTCGGCCCAGATGGCCCAGTCTGCCAGCCGGGGGAGTTGGGGCAGCTCCCTGGAGGTAGTTTCCAGGTTGGCTAGCGCCGTGACTGCTGCGTCCAGCAAGACCCCCAGGGTCTTAGCGCGAATGTGTTCAAACTCAGCCAAAAGCTCCCGTTCGGGTTTGCGCTCGGTGTCCTCGATGCGCTCGAGGTTCAGGGTCAGCGCTCGGTCTGCCAGGTCGTCCCGGAGCAACCCCAGGCTAATACCGGTGATCAAAACGGGTCGGGTAGCCTCCAAGACGTGCTCGTCCGAGTCGGTGTACAGCGCTCTTTTGCTCAAGCCTGCGCCGGTGGATAACCGGCACAACGAGTCGGAGAGTTTGGCGCTCACCCCGCTTAGGTTGTCCAACGCCAAAACGTGACCCGCGCTAGCCGCCACCATCAGGTCGGTCTCATCGCGCGGTTCTGAACGGAGTGGTGCCTTGGCGGGGTCAACCAGGTTCTTTAGCAGTTTAGCCGCAAAACTCTTCCCCGCACCCTTCGCCCCCAGAAACACGAGAACGGGATAGCCGCCATGTGGGTTGAGCGTGCCGATGAGCCAGCCCAACAAAATCACGCGGTCCCGGCGTTCCCGCAGGGGCAACAGTTTCAAGAAGTCCTCGAGGTTCCCGCCCCGCTCAGGCAGCGGTAGGGGGAGTTGGTGCGGAGTCCGGCGAAAGCGCACCGGGCACTCGTCCGAGTGAATCACCCGCCAGCCCGAAGGGGTAATCTCGACCACCTGGCGGTCGGGCCGGGACAGGTCGTAATAGACACGCCTTTCGTGGAGTGCCAACCGGAGATACACCGGATGCTCGGGTCCTTGGAACCGCGCTCGGGCTTCCAGCGCGGCTAGCGCGTCCTGCAACGCTTGTGCGTACAAAGGCTTGTTGTTTCTCTCGAAATAGATGCCGGATAGCCACGTGCGAAAGTCTTTGTGCCGGATGGAGAGGTGATGAAGCACCCCACCAACGGTGACTGAAGCCCATCCGTCACCTTCGGGAGTGTGCCAAAGCTCTAAACCCGCTTCCAGCGCTAACTGCACCGCTTCCCCGGCGGCGTTCTGGTCGAGGTTTGGCGATTCTCCTAAATAGACCTGAAAATCCTTACGCACGGCGGCAATCGGGGTTTTGAGCCTATTAGCGACGGCTTTCAACACGCTGTCGGTCTCAACCGCGTTGAGTCCGCTACTAACTATTAGTTGGAAAAGTTCCGAGGATTTGGTGGCCCAGTCCTCGAGGGTTAGCGAGTCGATAAGGTATCGAAAATCAGCATTCACGCCGCACCCCCAAGCGTTCACGACGGTTTATCCAAAGACGAAGGCGGGGTGGGAGTTCCCGCACCAATGCCGGGGTATCTTTGCCGCGCTCGAGACCCCAAAGAATAGCGGAAGCGGCCTCGTCTTCCGGCAAACCCACGCTCAAAGCCGCCCGAAGCAGGGTGTTATAGCAGTGCTCCCGGTCGAGTCCCTGAGCCACCAATCCCCCCACGCGGGCAGCCGAGCGTACAAGCTGGTTGTGCCGGTTGCCAACGGCAGCCGAGCGTACCCGGAGGGCCTCAAGGCGCAGCGCGTCCATTAGTGCTTCCCGGCTTGGAGTGCCGGTAGCTGCACCCAGCACCGGCACTTGCAGCGCGGCGAGCAGGTCTCTAGGCATCTCCGGCAAATCCGACGGAGCGCGCAAAGGCACGATCCATTGGTAAGAGCCACGTTCGGTGCGGGAAGGGTACTCGAGCAAATAATTTTTGCTGGACTTTATCTCGAAACCCGGAAGCGCCCTACCACTGTGGTTACGCAGCGCAGCGCCTTCGGGAACCCGAAGGTACACGTGCGCTCCACCACGCGGTGTTCTTGAGTGAGGGGCTTTCTCCAGGACGGGCCAGCGGCGCAGGAAGCGGGAAAACTCGCCCACCTCGTCAAAGTCGAGGGCCACGACCCCTACGGGCGGAACGATGGCGACATTAGCCGAAGGCTCGAGCCGATACCAGGCCGAGATGACGTGAGGGTTCAGGCTAGCGGTATGGAGCCCGCGCGGGGCGAGGTAGGCGATAGGTCTTTTGGATTCGGGCGCTATGGGCAACACGGGGTAGCCCATCGCGGCGAAGTGGAGGGCGGCCTCGAGGTTAGTCACGCCGGGCCTCCTCGTGGCCGCAGCAGGGGCAGTACACCGCAGGCCCATCGTCGCGCTCGAGGTTGTAGCGCTCGAGCTCGGCGGGCAGGGGCCGGCCGCAGCGGGGGCAGTGACCGTACTGGATCATTACGCCCGCGATGGTGCGGCGAATCGCGCGCAGTTCGTGTAAAATGCTCTCCGGGATAAGCACAGTACACCTCCTTACCGAACCCCGCCCTCCCCGGCGGGGTTTTTACCGGCCTCGAGGTCGTCCGCCCGAATATCCCGGCGCCAACGAGCGGCTTCGGCCAGATACGCCTCGAGGTCAGAACGGCGCATCATCATGACCTGTCCCACCTTGATGTGGGGAAGCCGCTTCATCAAGCGGTAGGCAGTCTCGCGCCCTATTCCGTACTCTTTCCTGATTCCTTCTACCGTGAGCAGTTCTTTTCGTTCCATACAGCCATACCCTAGGTTGTAGAATGAGGTTGTGCCAGAGTCATTTAGCGTAACAGTTAGCGTTACACCCCTTGCTTTGAGGCCCCCTGTAAAGTGGGCAGACTCAGCACAAGAGCTTCTGCCTCTTGACCCCGGTCGCACCTGGAGTGTGGTTAATTTCGTGGGGCTGTATAGACCATACCTGGAAGAACTTTTGAGGGCTTATACCATGTCTCGCCCCGACGACCTCGAGGCAAAGAGGTTTGCATTAGGGCCTGACCCTGATTACAAACCAGACGCACACTCCTTTTTGGTGTTCGAATCGTGGGAGCTCACCAAAAATTACGCAACGGTGAAGCGCCCTGTTGCACTTCCACCCCCACCCACATATTGGGAATATCCCCGCTTAACCATCACAGCGGTGCCTAGCGCAATCGCAGGTGTATTCATTGAGTGGGACGGCCCTCCCCCCGTCCCCGTGTTGGAAGGCTTTTATTGGCTTTGGCGGGCTCTCCAAAAGTCTCTCAAAGCAAAGGACGACCTAGCCCACTTCAAAGAGAAAGTGCTCGAGCTTGCCCCAAGGCTCGGATTGCTGGAGCTACACCCTGGGGTAGGGCGTATGTTTGCACGGTGGAAAGGCTTAGGTGCGCACACGCACATTCAAGATTCCCTCTTTGGGTGGGTCAATGCAACGGTGACGGTGCGCTTTTGGAGGGAAGTCCTATCGTCTGGGGTGGGAGAACCGGTCTGGGGGTTTCTCGAGTCCCTACACGGTTTTTTACCACCAGCGGCGGGTGACTGGGAGAAATATCTAAAGCTCTTAGCAAACCCCTCAAACGAATTTGTGATCGATTCTTTTTGGCCCCTCTATGCGGTCGTTGAGTTATTGCACCTTCACGAGGGGGTAGACCCAAAGAGCCATCGGCGCTTTCAAGCTCCCCGCCAAAACATAAGCGAGAGACTGGTGCGCGAATACTTACAGCTTGAAGGATTACGGGGGCTTGTTGTTCCTGGGCCTGTCAGTCCTGCACCTCGCATAGGTAAAGACCCCGGCAAAATTCTAAACTTGACAGGCTACATGGGCAGCTACCACCGGGCGTTGCTCGAGTTATCAAGGTATGAAGGTCACAGGGCGACTTGCAACCATTGTGGCAAGGCTTTCATGCGTGAACGTAAGACCGGGAAGTACTGCTCGACGGCCTGCCGTGTGGCGGCCTCGAGGGAGCGGAAGAGGGGTTCAAGCTAGCCCCAAGGTTGGGTGCAATAAGGGTGCAATGCACACCCCTAACGCTCCCCGCCCTGCTCGGCGGGGTTTTCCAACTTGTGGCCTAAAACGCGCTCGAGTTCGGCTCGAGGGATAACGAGCCGCTTGCCGACCTTCGTAGCGCGAAGCTCCCCACGCCAAATCGCGCGGTACACGGTGTTCTTGTGGGTTCCTAGTGCCTGAGCAACCTCTTCAACGGACAGCGCTAACCTTTGCATTTGGCCTCCAATGCAAAAAAACCCGGAACCCCCCCGACTCGGGGTAAGTTTCCGGGTTGTCCGCGCCACGTATTCGCGGCAGAGCCGCTTAGCCTCGTCGCGGGCGCGGCATGGGCCGCGCCATGAGGCACCCTCACTTTACCACACTTTTTGTGTATTGCCGTACCCCCATTTCGTACCCCCATTACCCCCAAAAACTACCCCCAACAGGCGGTTACAGGTGGTTACGGCCACCTGGCAAAAAGCCCGTATTTATCGGGTTTTGCGTTGATTGTTGGTTACGGCGGGTAATGTAGCTTTTACTCCTGATAAGCGTGAGGTCCCGGGTTCGAGTCCCGGATCGCCCACCAAGCCCCAACCCCTGGTCGCATCCGGCCGGGGGTTGGTCTTTATCTCAGATTCAGCGCCGGGCAGTCGTCGAGCTGTACTGCGGTGGCCGGGGCAGGGGTGCGAATGCGGTACTCGCCAGCGCTACCGGCCTCTGTGGTATTGACGGTCAGGTTGCCCTGGTCCGTGTAGATGATGATGCGTTCCGCACTGCCTTTGATGCGCAGGCGCAGCTCGTAGCTGGTTAGGCCCACCTGTTCTATCTGGGCAGCACAGGCGGTAGGCATAGGGTGGGCAGATTGGGTTTGGGTGGTTGTGGGGGCCCCTGGCTGCCCGGGCCGCAAGACCAGGAAAATAAAGTAGGCCCCAATACCCAGGGCGATGAGCAGGCGGAGAGGGTTTAGCTTTCGATCGTCCATGCCCTAATCCCTCTAGGTTTTCCCCTCAATCAAAGGAGTAGTCCTGGACAAGCTGGGCCACCGGGCGACCGGTAATGCGCTGCACTGCGGCAGGAATCAGGGGTAAGATGACCTCGAGGGCGTCGCGGCAACCCTGGGGCCCCCCCGGAAGGTTGATGATCAGGGTTCTGCCCCGCAACCCCGCCACCCCCCGGGAAAGCACAGCCAGGGGGTTTTTCTTGTAACTTTCCATCCGGATTAGCTCGGCAATGCCTGGAGCCTCTTTGTCTAGCATCTCCCGGGTGGCCTCAGGCACGTGGTCACGGCTGCTTAGGCGGATACTCCCGTTGGTAAGGATGAGATCTAAGCCATCGCGGTCGGTCCAAAGGCGTAGCACACGTTTGATCTGGGCTGGCTCGTCGGGGATAATCTCGTAGCGGGCAACCTCATAAGGGCCCAGGGCTAAGGCTTCTCGCAGAACCGCGTAGGTGCGGTCTTCGACCTCGCCTCGAGCCCCCTGGTCGGAGATGGTCAGAATACCCACGCGAATCATCTACTCCCAGTTTAGAGCAGACGGGTGATAGCTTTGGGTTATATGTGGCACCAGAGCATCCCCCTGGAAGGCCGGTATGTCCGGTTAGTACCCCTGGGCCTAGAACATGCCCCTGCCTTGCTCGAGCACTTCGACCCCCAGATGGTGCAGTACCTGAGCAACGCCCCCCAGAAGGCCACCCTCGAGGCTATGGAGGCCTACATCCGCTCCTTGCTTATGGCTCCAGACCGGGTGAACTGGGCCATCCTCGACAAGGCCAGCGGCCAGATGGCCGGACGCACCGGCTACGTACGGGTTAATCCGGCCTATCGTTCGGTAGAGACCACCACCTGGATTTTCACCCCCTTCCAGGGGGGGTATGCCAACCCCGAGAGCAAGTACCTGCTGCTTCGTCATGCCTTCGAGACCCTGAAAGCCATCCGGGTGCAGTTTCGGGCCGATGCCCGCAACCAACGCAGCCGCAGAGCCATCGAGAAGCTCGGGGCCACCCTCGAGGGCATCCTGCGCAAAGATCAGATCTACCCCAACGGCATCATCCGCGACACCGCGGTTTACGCCATCATTGACGAGGAGTGGCCTCAGGTCAAAAAGCAGCTCGAGGCCCGGCTCTATGCCCACGGCTAGGGGGCTGGGGCAAGGCCCAGGTGTAACACGTACTTTTCCGCACCGCCGCGGTGAGCGTAGCGCTCATAGAGTTCCCATAGCTCCCGTTGCAAAGCCTTTGCATCGGCCCGGCTCAAGGCCAGCCCGCCGATCCAAAGGTTGAGCACCGCAGGATGCTCGGGAGCCAGTAGCACGGCCCCCTCTTCCCAGTCGTACAGGCTCGAGCCCCAGGTCAACAGACCATCCTTGCTCAGGTACACCACCATCTGGCCCTGAAAACCCCTTCCCCCCAGGGCCCGCGCAAGACCCCGCTCGAGCTGCGACTTCCAAGAGACGTGGTCGGTCAAACTTTCCAGCAGGTTATGCGGAATTAAGCCCAGGGGAACCTGAAAAGCAAGCGCGGTAGCCTGGTAGTGCTTGATGGCCCGGCCCTGCCGAGGCTTCACCCCCACCACCTCCAGCAGTCCGGCCCGCAGCATCTGTAAAACGCGGTAGTGCATGGCCTGAAGGGGCAGCTTGAACTCCTGGGCAGCGGCTTTTACGGTGGTCGGGCCCCGCATAAAGGGCTTGAGGAAGAGCGCCACCTCAGGGTTGGCCAAAATGCGGGCTGCAAGGGGGTTGCTGACCTCGAGCAGCAAAGCTTTTTCCAGCGTTCCAGGCACCGCATGATTCTACTCCAGAAACCAGCTTTTTTATGGAGTAGGCCCCACCTAAACTTGGTAAGGGCCAATAGCAGGCCATAGGAGAACGATGCAACCCTACCTATCCGGACTCAGGGGATTCACACTGGTAGCCCTGGGGCAGCTAGTCTCCCTGGTGGGCAGTGGCATGAGCCAGTTCGCCCTGACCATCTGGGCCTTTGAAAAAACCGGGCTGGCCACCTCGCTGGCCCTGATGGGCTTCTTTTACATGGTGCCCCTCATTCTCATCTCCCCTTTTGCCGGGGCCTGGGTCGACCGGGGCAACCGCAAGCGGATGATGATGGTCTCGGACCTGGGGGCAGCCCTGGGCACGCTGGTGGTGCTGCTGTTGTACCTGAGCGGAAATCTGGAAATCTGGCACCTATACACGGTAGGGGTGCTTAATGGCCTGACCAGCGCCTTCCAGTGGCCGGCCTACTCGGCGGCCATCTCGACCATGGTGGATAAGAAAGATTACGCCCGGGCCAACGGCCTCCTGGCGCTGGCCGAGTCGGCCTCGGGGATTGGGGCCCCCATCCTGGCGGGCATTCTTCTGGGGCTGGTGGGGCTGGGGGGCATCCTGCTCATAGACCTCGTAACCTTCGCCGCCGCTTTCCTGACCTTGATACTGGTGCACGTACCACAACCTAAGCAGAGTGCAGCAGGGCTGGAAAGCCGTGGAAGCCTGCTTCTAGAGGCCTTCTATGGTTTCCGCTTCATCTTCGCCAGACCCAGTCTGCTAGGTTTGCAAACGGTGTTCTTGCTGGGCAATCTGGTGGCCAACCTGGGCTCGGCGGTGATGGCCGCCATGATTTTAGCCCGCACTGCCTCGAGCGAAGCCGCGCTGGCCACCGTGCAGAGCGCTGCTGGCATGGGCGGGGTACTGGGCGGCATCCTGCTTTCAACCTGGGGCGGGCCCAAGCGCAAGGTCCACGGGGTGCTTCTGGGCTGGGTCGTCTCGAGCTTTTTCGGGAGCGTGCTTTTGGGACTGGGTCAAAGCGTATGGGTCTGGGCTGTTTCCGCTTTCGTCTTTGCCCTGGTTGTCCCCATCCTGAACGGCTCCAACCAGGCCATCTGGCAGGCCAAAGTGCCGCCCGATGTGCAGGGCAAGGTGTTTTCCGCCCGGCGCATGATTGCCTGGGTCGCTGGGCCGCTGGCCATGCTGGTCGCAGGGCCCCTGGCCGACCGGGTACTTACCCCCGCCATGATGCCTGGCGGCGCACTGGTGGGTCTGTTTGGCGGCCTGGTAGGGGTAGGATCAGGGGCCGGAATGGCGTTGTTGCTGGTGTTAAGCGGACTGCTAGGGATGGCCGTAGGCCTGGGTGGCTACTTGTTCCGGGTGGTACGCGAGGCCGAAGACCTGATTCCCGACCACGACCAAGCCCCTACAAAAACCCAGCCTAGGGCCCCCGCTCCTTAGAGCGGACGCAGATCCTCCAAAAGCTGCCACCCTACTTCCTGCGGGGTGGCCTGCAGGTAGGTGTTGAGTTCCTGGCTCACCCGCTGGGCCAGCGGCCCCAGCTCCCTTGGCTCCAGCTCGGTACGCACCAACAGGGTGACCTGGTAGAACTGCTGGGTCTCGGTGGGGGTACCATCGTCGAAAAAGGCCATGGGGGCCCGCACCTTGTCGATCAACACGTGCACCTCCCCCAGTTGGCGGGGGATAGCCCCGCGAGGATCGAAGGGCAGGTCCTTGGGGTGCCACAGGTATCCCTGGAACAGCTTAATGGCTTTGAGCGTACCCACCCTTTGATTCTGCCCGAAACAAGGTCAAAGGAAAGTGGTCTCGGTCAGGCCCACACCTCAGCCAAAGGGCTCTACCCGGGCCACCTCTTCCCCCGCCCGTACATACACTCGAGGCAGCCGCGCCGCCAGCCGCACCGCTGGCTCATAGCTCACGCTGCCAGTTAGCTCGGCCCAGCCCCACAGGCTGCTGTGGGGGTCAAAGTCGGGGGTGGCCACCTCAAACACCTGCTCCAAGCCCACCGGCTCAGGAAGCCGCACGGTAATCTGATCCATCGAGACCCGGCCCACCACCGGACAGACGCAAGGCTCGAGGCTTTCGGCCCGGAAGTAGCGCACCGTGGCCCGGTTGAAGACCAGCCGGGGCATTCCGTCGGCGTAGCCCACCGGTAGGGTGGCGATCCACTCCGGGCCCTGGGTGGTATAGAGGCCGCCATAGCCGATTCTGCGCCCGGCAGGCAATTGTTTGACCTGGGTAGGCTTGGCCAGCAGACGAGCGATGGGCCTTAGACCCAGGTTGGGCAGCAGACCGTAGAGCCCGATGCCGGGTCGCACCGCACTCAGGCCGTACTGGCCATAGTTGACCACACCGGCGGTGTTGCACAGGTGGTAGAAATACCCCGGCCCAAAGACCTGTTGCACATACTGGAAGCGTTCTATCTGCTCTTTGGTCCAGGGCTCATCCTCTTCGGCATCAGCAAAGTGGGAGTAGATGCCCTGGATGAGTAGGTTTTCGTAGTGGGCAAAGCGTTCCCTGACCATGCGGGCTTCCTCGGGCTGGAAGCCCACCCGGCCCATCCCGGTATCGAACTCGAGGTGCACTGCCAGGGGCCGGCCCAGGGCGTTGAGGGCCTCGGCGGCCTCGAGGGTCGAGAGGGAGGGAATCAAGTCCAGCTCCACCACGTCCTGGGCTTCCTGGGGATGCAGGCTGCCCATCAGCAGAATCCGGGCTACAATCCCCGCCCGGCGCAGCTCGCGGGCCTCGGCGGTGGTGGCCACCGCCAGCCCCCAGGCACCCAGACGCAGCAATTCCTTGCCCACCTCCACCGCCCCGTGGCCGTAGGCATTGGCCTTGACCACCCCGATCACCTGTACCTGGCCTGCGGCCGCACGCAAAAGGTTAAAGTTATGGGCTAGGGCATCGAAATTCACCTCCAACCAGGCCGGGCGCATGGGGGATAGTTTATCGCCGATGGCCCCAGACTTGCTTGCCCGCAGGAACAGACCGCCTCACACCGCACCCTGGTGCGATGCCTGTGCTTCAGGTAATCCTTGCTAACCCGGCTTTGCCGCGGACTCAAAACCAACTTCCCCAGCGGCCTGGGGAGGCCTTTTACCTCAGTTCAATTTCCAGGCGGGTCATCCTATAGTCTTCCACCACTACCCCCGTGGCCTGCCCGCTCACCGGCGTCCCCCCCAGGGTAGCCCCCACACGCACACTGTAGAGGCCAGGAGGAAGGGTGCTGAAGACATACTGGCCCTGGGCGTCGGCCTCCTGGCTCGAAGCCACCGTGGCCTGGCTGGCATCCTTGATTTCTACCGTCACATCGCTGGGAGGGGTAGCCGGCTTGAGCGAGACCGTGATCCCGCCGGTAGGCTCAAACTCGGCATCGACCGTAGTGACGGTATTGGCGGGTACATCAAGGGTTTTCTTGCTCAGATAAACCACGTTCTCAGGTGTTTGAAGGCGGAAGGTGAAGGCGTAGGTAGCCGGCGCGGCTACTGCAGGAAAGCTATACAGGCCGTCGGCATTGGTCATGGTGAGGTAGGTATTGTCGGCGGACTTGGCCTCTACCCCCGCATCCTGCACGGCCCGGCCCCCTTTGAAGGTTACTTTGCCCTTCACCATGGCGGAAGACACATCGCCGCTGGCTCTAACCACGGGCTTCAGCATGTAGCGCCCATTGCCCGTCTGTACCAGCGAGCGGCCCAGGTCGAAGGCCAGCGTGAGGGTGGTGGTGGCCTCTACTTGCACCCTGACCCCCCCCTGGATGACCAGCTTGAGGCCGGTCTGCTGGCCGCTGGGAATACGCAGCGGCACTTTGCTGCCGTTGTTCATCACCAGGTAGACCGACTGGGCCTCCGCACCCTGTTCGAGCGGCGAAAACAGGCGGAACTGGGTGTAAACCCCTGCCGGTACTGTACCTTTCACAAGGGGTGTCGGCTGGCCTGACAAGGTCATCAGGTCGATATCGGGCCTGCCATCGCCGTCGCTATCGCCCAGCTCGGGATTAGGCGCCAGCCCAACTACCCGGCCCCCTTCACCTACCAGCTCGATGCGCTCCAGGTTCACTATTACCCTGGCTATCTGAGATAAATCGGTCTTGGGGCCACCCAGCGGGTCAGGGGTAGGAATGCCCTGCGCCAGCGAGCCGGAGAGGTTGGCCGCTACCAGCAGAACCTGAAAGTTAGGCCTAGGGGCATCGGTTGACCAAAAGCCGCAGCCGCTCAGAAACAGGGCTAGGGCGATAGGTATAAGTACGGTTGGCTTCATGGTTCCTCCGCTTCTTGGGGTTTAGGCCAACCGCAGTCTAGCCGGCAGCAATTAACCGGCGGTAAACAGGAAAGGCTGGATGAGGGAAAGTTAAAGCTTTCCCGAAGGGCTAGACCTTACGAATCTTCATGCTCTGCACCTGTCCGGTCTCGGCGTTGATGCGAAAGACCTTGTACTCGCGGGTGCGGGCCGCCTCGCCCAGGCTCAAATAGGCGGTGGGCTCGCGCACCACAAAGGAAAGGGTCACCTCCCAAAACTGGTTGTCGGGGGATAGCTCGACCTCTTCTAGCCTTAGCTCGGGAATCTGCCGCTCGGCGAACAGGGTTTGGATATACTCGGTGGCGATCTTGACCGCTTCCTTGGCGTCTATCATGGCCGCACCTCTATAGAGTTTATCCCGCTCTAGCCTAGCGAATCTGCGGTAAGCTAAAGGCCGTGCGGCGAAAGATTATTCTCGACTGCGACCCCGGCCACGACGACGCCATTGCCATTTTGCTGGCTTTGGCTAGCCCCGAGCTGGAGGTGCTGGGTATCACCACGGTTTTCGGCAACGTGGGCCTCGAGCACACCACCCGCAACGCCTTGGTGGTGCGGGAGGTGGCCGGCGTACAGGTACCCGTCTACGCCGGGGCCGACCGTCCTTTGGTGCGCGATCGCATCAGCGCTGAGGCCGTGCATGGGGCCTCCGGGCTGGGGGGCCCCCACCTGCCTACCCCTACCGGCCAGGCCGAACCCAAACACGCCGTGCTCTTCATTATCGAACAAGTGTTGCAACACCCCGGTCAGGTCACCCTGGTGCCCACCGGCGCCCTGACCAACATCGCCCTGGCTCTTCGCCTCGAGCCCCGCATCATCCCCCAGATCAGAGAAATCGTGCTGATGGGTGGCTCGATTGACATTGGCAACTGGACCCCCAGCGCCGAGTTCAATATACTGTGCGACCCCCATGCTGCCCGGATTGTTTTTGAGGCCGGGGTTCCCCTGGTGATGATGGGCCTCAACCTGACCCACCAGACCGTGGCCCACCCCGCCCGCATCGCCCGCTTCCGCGCCTTGGGTACGCCGGTAGGCCGTTTTGTGGCCGAGCTTTTGGAGTTTTTCCGCGAGCACCATAGACGGCGCTACAAGTGGGAGGGTGCCCCCATCCACGACGCCTGCACCATCGCTTACCTGCTGCGCCCCGAGCTGTTCAAAACCGGCCTGTTCAACGTGGAAATCGAGAGCAACGAAGGGCTAGCCTTTGGCCGCACGGTCTGCGACTACTGGCACGTTACAGGTAAACCCCCCAACTGCACCGTGGGGTTGGAGGTTGATGTGGAGGGCTTTTACGACCTGTTGGTCGAGCGCATCGGAGGCTACTAGGAGGAAGGATGGGCATCGTGGTGGTTGGCAGCCTCAACATGGACCTGGTGGTCAAGGTTAAGCGGCACCCCCTGCCCGGGGAAACCCTGCTGGGTTCGGACTACCAGACCTACCACGGCGGCAAAGGGGCCAACCAGGCGGTGGCCGCAGCCCGCCTGAGCCAGCGACAAGTGGTGCCGGGAAAGGGCAGTACCCCCAGTGTGGGGGTACGGATGATCGGGCGGGTGGGGCAGGACGCCTTTGGTCATGAGCTGCGCAACGCATTGAAACGAGAAGGCATCAACGTTCACGCCACCCTACCCATCGCGGCGCCCACTGGGGTGGCCTTTATCGCCGTGGACGAGGCGGGTCAGAACACCATCATCGTCTCGCCCGGAGCCAACCACCGTCTCCGGCCTGAAAACCTCACCCTCACCGAGTTCGAGGGGGCCCGGGTAGTGGTGTTACAGCTCGAGATTCCCCTCGACACCGTGCGCCGGGCCGCCGAGCTAGGCCGCCAGGCCGGGGCCACGGTGCTATTGAACGCCGCCCCAGCCCAGCGGCTGCCGGATAGGCTGCTGGAGTGCATAGACATCCTGGTGGTCAACGACAAGGAGGCCCTAGGGCTATGTGGGGTTCTGCCCGACTCGCCCGAGATGGGCCTCGAGGTGGCCCGGGAGCTAAGCCAGAAAGTCCCCAGGGTCATTGTAACCCTGGGCGAACAGGGGGCCGTCTGGGTGGGGCCGGAAGGGTCGGGCCACCAGCCTGCCCTGAGGGTGGAAGCGGTAGACGCCACCGGTGCGGGAGACGCCTTTGTGGGGGCTTTGGCGGTGGCCCTGTGCGAAGGAGAAACCCTGCCACGGGCCATCCGGTTAGGCTGTGTCGCCGGGGCTTTGGCCGTCACCCGGGTAGGAGCCCAGTCCTCCTTGCCCTCGCGCGAAGAGGTTATGGCCTGGCTTTAGCCCTAAAGCAGGGTAACGTGCGGCTATTGGTGCATCACCTTACCGAGTATACCTACCCGGAGGAAGCGCGAGACTCCTTCAACGAGCTGTGGCTCTGCCCGGTAGACGACCACCGCCAGGGCCTGCTGGACTTCCGCCTGCGTATCTTGCCTGAGGTCATACCGCGTAGTCGCCTGGACTACTTCCACAACCGGGTCTACGAGGTTCACATCACCAAACCTCACCGGCGGCTACTGGTGGAGATGCGGGCCACAGTGGTTACCTTCCCGACCCCCCGCCCTCCTGCCGTAGCGGTACAGGCCCTGCGCCCCCTAGCGGCGCGCTTCTTCGAGTTTCTGGCCCCCACCCCGCGGGTACCCCTGCACCCCAACTGGCTCGAGCTCCTAAAGCTCCGCCCTCCCGAGGCCCGCGAGGACCTTCACGGTTATCTGCTGAAGGTGACCACCCACCTTCACCACCTCTTCCGCTACGACCCTAGGGCCACCCAGCTCGACACCCCCTTGCTCCAGTTCGTACAGGGGCGGGCCGGGGTCTGCCAGGACTACGCCCAGGCCATGCTGGCAGCGCTGCGCAGCGTGGGCATTCCAGCCCGCTACGTCTCGGGCTACCTGGCCACCGGGGTGGGCTCCGAGGGCAGCCACGCCTGGGTCGAGGCTTTCGTGCCAGGGGCGGGCTGGTGCGGCTACGACCCTACCAACAACACCCCCATCACCGAGCAGTACATCAAGAAAGCCCACGGACGCGACTACGACGACTGTCCACCGCTCAAGGGGCTGCGCCGGGGTGGTGGTCAGGAAAAGCTAGTGGTGCAGGTACAGGTACTGCCCCTGCCCAACCCCTAGCCCCCAACAAGCAACCCAGGCCCTCGGGCCTGGGTTGCGCAGGGTTTTTTGCTTCAGTTAAGGCCCTCGCCCACCGCTTCTTCAAAGAGCTTGCGGGCTTCCTCGAGGCTGATCTCCAACACCTGGGCAATCTCCTCGGCCAAAAGATGCAAGGCCCGCCGCAACGCCTGGCGGTCAAGGTCAGGCAGACCCTTCTCCAGCTCCCAGGCCCTAAGCTGCCCCGCCAGGGTGGCGATGCGGAAAGGATCGCCTTCGGCCAGTATCTCGGTGGTCTTACGGTGACGGGCCGCCCACTGGCGAGGCAGCGGCAGGCGCCCTTCGCGCAGCAAGGCTAGCACCTCTTTGACCTGATCCGGCGACAAGGCCCGCCGCAAACGGGTGGTTTGTGGTGCCTCCACCGGCACATACGCTTTGGAACGGGTTCCGGGAAAGTCCACCTGGTAGTAGGACTTGTCCGAACCGGCAACCGAACGCTGGGCGATCCCCGCCACCACACCTACGCCATACGGCGGCAGCACGACCTTATCTCCTGGACGGTATTCGCTCACAACGCCACTCCTTTCAACAAAACCTCGAGCAGGTGCTCGAGGTAGACTTCCCGTGGAAACTCGAGTTGCGGGCTGCAGGCCAGCGCAGCTATGCTGGCTGCGGTAAGGCTGGTGTCCAGCTCCGGGCGCACCTCGCCTCCGGCCTTGCCATCCTGCACCAGCTTTTCCAGCAGACGCTGGTAGTGCTCGTGCATTTCTCTGAGCCAGTCTACGGTATTTACCGGTTGCGCTTCCCGCGCCACCGCAGCCCATAGGCCGCGCCACTCCTCCACCCAGGCCACGCGAAGCTGCAACACCTCGGCCAGCCGGTTTCGGAAAGAGTCTTCCCGCTCCACCACCCCTTCTACCTTACGGTAGTAGGCAAAGGTGTAGTGCTCCACCAGGGCTTTGAGTAGGTCTTGTTTATCCCGGAAATACAGATAAACCGTGCCCTTTCCGACCTCAGCCTCCCTAGCGACTTCCTCGACTTTTAGACCCGACAACCCCCGGTCTCTTAGAACTCGGATGGTTGCCTCGAGGATGGCTTCGCGTTTGGGGGCAGCCCGAGCCTCCACGGTCACGGCTACAAAGTCTATCAGAAGCCCAGAGGGTATGGATGAGACTCCCCTTTTCTCATCATTTGGTCCAGCGGAAAGTGCGTGCTGGAGGCGTAAAAAGAATATTGGTAAGCTTGCTTGAGTATTGGACAACAGGCTGGGCTCCCCAGCCAAACCCGCCCATTTTCTGTCTTTGGCAAAAATCAACAGACATTTCCAGCAAAAACATGCTTTTGCCCCTGTGACCTCGAGGCTGGCTAGGTAAACTAGGAAGGTGCCATCGGGGCGCGTGCACGAAGTCATCAACCTAAGCGTGCTGGGGCTGGCCTCGGCTGCCTACTGGATCCACCAGCAGGCCATCCCTATTCCCCAGCCCGCCGCGGTGGCCTTCGTTGGGGGGTTCCTGGTAGGAACGTTCCTGATTACCCCCGACCTAGATTTAGCCGAACAGCGGGTGCGGCCCAAGGAACGCTGGGGCTGGCTAGGATTTTTCTGGGTTCCCTATGGCTGGCTGTTTGCCCACCGGGGACTTTCCCACACCTGGGTTGTAGGCCCCCTGACCCGCCTTCTGTACCTGGGGGGGGTCGGGTTGGCTTTGTATGGGCTGGCCCACGTCCTGGCCGAATACCTGGGGCTGCGCCTCGAGCTACAGGCCCAGCTCAAAGCTCCTCCCCAGGAAATTCTGTGGGCCCTTGTGCTGGGGTACTATGCCTCGCAGTGGCTGCATCTGATGGCCGATGGCCTCTGGCCCGATAGGCCAAGGTTACCGCGCCTAGGCAGGCCCCGCCGATAGGAGCCTAGTTTGGATTCTACGAACCATATGCACAGCGCGAATTTTTGGAAAGATCAGCTCTCGCTAGAACCGCACCCGGAGGGAGGGTTCTACCGCCAGACCTACATCGCCCAGGAAAGTATCCCCCAAGCTTGTCTGCCCAGCCGCTATAGAGGCCAGCGGGCTTTTTCCACCGCTATCTACTTTCTGCTGGAGTACCCCGATTTTTCCGCCTTCCATCGGCTTAAAAGCGACGAGATATGGCACTTCTACGCTGGCCAGCCCCTCCACCTCTGGCAAATCTCGCCCCAGGGCCAGCTAAAGCACCTTCGGCTAGGCCCCGACCCCAGCCAGGGACAGGTTTTCCAGGCAGTAGTACCCGCAGGGCACTGGTTTGCGGCCAGCCTGGAGGCACCCGGCAGCTATGCCCTGGTAGGCTGTACGGTGGCCCCTGGCTTCGATTTTGCCGACCTCGAGCTGGCCTCTCGTACAGCACTGGCTGAGCAGTTTCCCCAGCACCGTGCCCTTATCGAAAAGCTCACCCGCTAATGGTCAGAAAACCGTTCAAGTTGAAAGCACCCCATGTCCTCTCCCCCAACCATCCACCTTTCTCTGGCCAGAAGAGCCATCTATCTGATTTTCTTTATCTGCGGCTTCGTTTTTGCTGCTTGGGTCTCGCGCATACCTGCTATCAAGGAAAGCCTGGGCCTCCATACGGGCGAGCTAGGGCTGGTGCTGCTGGGCGCACCGCTGGGGCTGGTTCTGGCCATGCCGCTCACCGGGGGGTTAATTGCCCAGTGGGGCAGCCGTCCGGTGCTGGTACTGTCTGCCCTAGCCAACGGCCTGTTGCTGCCGCCATTGGCCCTAGCCCCCAGCGGATGGGTACTGGCTGTAGCGCTTTTCGCTTTCGGCTTCGCCAACGCCGCTATGGACATCTCGATGAATACCCAGGCGGTGGAAGCTGAAAAACGCTATGCCCGACCGATTATGTCCAGTTTTCATGCCCTCTTCAGTCTGGGAGGCTTGGCAGGAGCGGCCCTAGGCGGTGCAGCCGCCGCAGCTGGGATAGGGCCCCTGGCATTTTTTAGCTGGGTGGCTATTGGATTGCTCCCACCCATACTCTGGGCTAGGACGCACCTGCTACCGGTCCGACCCGCGGCCCGCGGACCACGCTTCGTCTGGCCTCGAGGTGCCCTGCTGGGGCTTGGACTTATCGTATTTTGCACCGGTCTGGGGGAGGGCGCGGTCGCTGACTGGAGCGCGGTGTACATGAAGCAGGTGATCGACAGCAACGAAGCCGTGGCTGCCCTAGCCTTCTCGGCCTTCTCTTTGGCCATGGTGTTGGGCCGCCTAACGGGGGATGCCCTCACTCATCGGCTGGGCGCAGTGATGCTGGCCCGGATGGGGGGACTGCTCGCTGCCGCTGGGTTTTTCACCGTACTACTGGCTAGCCGTCCCAGTGTAGCCTTAGGAGGGTTTGCCCTGGTCGGCCTGGGTTACTGTACCCTGTTCCCCTTGGTGTTCAGCAGCGCAGGACGGGTGGCTGGGGTACCCCCTGGGGTCGCGCTGGCCTCAGTCGCCACCTTGGGCTATCTGGGCTTTTTGCTGGGGCCACCCCTTATCGGGCTGGTGGCGCACACCACCTCCCTACGGGTCTCGTTTGGGCTGGTAGCGGCTTTGGCCCTGGTCATCGCCCTGTTGGCTGGCTTGCTGCGACCCAAAACCGCATAGGCCCCGTAACTAGGCTGGGCCTGGCATTAACGTAGGTCTGCGCTCAAAAACCCCTCTTTATAGCTTGTGGGCCACGGCATGGCAGACTCTCCACAACGTTAATCTAGCGTTACCGCGTTAAAAACGCCCTATTTTGCATGGCTTTTTGCCCCAAATGCTCTACCATTCTTGTGAGAGAAGGTTTAGCGAACACCTTGCATTGAGGAGGGAACTATGGCGCAGCATGGCGCTCCTTGGATCACATCCCCCGCCGAAGACACCCTAGCCACAGCGCCAGCGGCCTGGCGAAGACCTGGCTGGGTTCCTGTCATCCTGTGGCTGAGCGATGTCTTCGCCCTCGAGCTCTCCCTCTTGCTGGCCCTGGGTGTCCATACAGGCCTTTTTACCGTGTGGCCCCAGGCCATTCCTTTAGGAGAATACACCCCCTTGGCGCTGGTCTTGACCGGATTCCCCCTGGGCTATTTCCTATGGGCCCTATATCCAGGGTACGGCCTGCACCCGGTCGAGCGTATGCGGCAAACCCTGATCATCACCACCCTGCTGTTTGGCTGTATTGGGCTGGGCCTGGCCTTGATCCCTGCCACGCAAAA
Source organism: Meiothermus rufus DSM 22234 (assembly GCF_000423425.1). GTDB lineage: Bacteria > Deinococcota > Deinococci > Deinococcales > Thermaceae > Meiothermus > Meiothermus rufus. The sequence continues at coordinate 32,507 of NZ_AUHY01000023.1, forward strand.
ATACGCAGGGGTCATGGCTCTGACAGGAGGCTTTGCCCTGTTGCTGGTTCCGCTGCTCAACGCTCTGGTCAGGGAATTGCTCATTAGGGCCGGCTACTGGGGGCAGCCGGTGGTCATCCTCGGGGCAGGTCTGACCGGGGCTATGGTGGCTCGAGCCCTCAAGCGGGATCGGTACCTGGGCTTGGTGCCGGTGGCTTTTCTCGACGACGACCCCAACAAACAGCACCGCCTAGTGGAGGGTATCCCCGTAGTGGGCGCCCTCGAGCAGGCCGAGCAGCTCAGCCGACAAGGGGTGCGTGAGGCCTTGGTGGCCATTTCGAGCATCAGCCGGGCTGAGCTTAAGGCGCTGGTTCATCGCCTGCCTTTCCTGCAGGTAATTGTGGTGCCCGACCTGGGCGAACAAACCATAGACTGGTTCATGGTGCGCGACCTGGGCCGAATCCACGGCCTTTCGGTGCGCAAAAATCTTTTACTGCCACATAATCGGGCCATTAAGTGGTGGATAGACCGGCTTTTAGGCTGGCCATTGTTTGTATTGAGCCTGCCTTTGATCGGGTTGTTGGCCCTCTGGATTCGCCTAGTAAGCCCCGGATCGCCCTTCTTTACCCAGGTTCGCGAAGGCTACAAGGGCCAGCCCATCCGGATTCTCAAGCTACGCACCATGTACCCCGACGCCGAAGAACGCCTCACGCGCTACTTGGCGGAAAACCCTCAGGCCCAAGCCGAGTGGGAGCGCACCTTCAAGCTCAAGCACGACCCCCGCATCCTACCGGGGGTGGGTTCCTTCCTGCGCAAAACCAGCCTGGACGAGCTGCCCCAACTTTACAACGTGGTGCGGGGCGAGATGAGCCTGGTAGGCCCCCGCCCTTTTCCGATTTATCACCTCGAGCGTTTCTCTCCCGAGTTTCGCCAACTGCGCTACAGCGTCCTGCCAGGCATGACCGGCCTCTGGCAGGTGCTGGCCCGTGCCGATAGCGACCTTAAGCTGCAAGAAGAGCTCGACACCTACTACATCCGCAACTGGTCGCCATGGCTAGACATATACCTTCTTTTCCGCACGGTGCTGGCCGTGTTGGGGGCCAAGGGAGCCTATTGAGGATGGAACCCAAAGTAGCGCGAACCAACGTGCTTGGCGTGGGCATCAGCGCCATTAACCTGCCTTTGGCTCTGGAAATCCTGGATACCTGGATCCAGCTAAAACACCAGACCTACGTGTGCGTTACCGGGGTACACGGGGTTATGGAGAGCCAGACCGACCCCGAATTGCGCAAAATCCACAACCGGGCTGGCCTGGTCACTCCCGACGGCATGCCCATGGTGTGGCTGAGCCGCCTGGCCGGGCATAAGCACGCGCAGCGGGTTTATGGCCCCGACCTGATGCTGGCGGTATGTGCGGCCTCGAGGGAAAAAGGCTACCGGCACTTCTTCTATGGGGGTAACCCGGGCGTGCCCGAACTGCTGCGCGACAGACTGCAAGAGCGGTTCCCCGGTTTGCAGGTGGTGGGCACCTACTCACCCCCTTTCCGCCCCCTGACCCCCGAAGAAGACGCCGCCATTGTGGCCCAGATCAACGCAGCCCAGCCCGATATCGTTTGGGTGGGTCTCAGCACCCCCAAGCAGGAGCGCTGGATGGCGGCCCACCTGGGCAAGATACAGGCCCCAGTGATGATTGGGGTCGGAGCCGCCTTCGATTTCCACGCAGGGCTCAAGCCGCAGGCCCCCCGCTGGATGCAGCAAAGCGGGCTGGAGTGGTTCTTCCGCATGCTTTCCGAACCCAAACGCCTGGCCCGGCGCTATCTGAAAAATAACCCCCGCTTTGTGCTGGCTGTGCTAATGCAATGGCTGGGCTTGCGTCGTTATCCGATGGAGAGCTAAAGGAGGTTCGAATGAAGACAGCTTTGGTTTGTGGGGCCGGTGGATTTATTGGAGGACATTTGGTCAAAAAGCTCAAGGCCCAAGGCTACTGGGTACGGGGGGTGGACCTCAAATACCCCGAGTTCTCCCCCAGTCCTGCCGACGACTTTGTACTAGGCGACCTGCGTGACCCCCGTCTGGTAGCCCAGGTCATCGACCGCCGCTTTGATGAGGTCTATCAACTGGCGGCCGATATGGGCGGGGCTGGCTTTGTCTTCACCGGCGAAAACGACGCGGCCATCATGCACAACTCGGCTCTGATCAACCTCAACGTGCTGGAAGAGTTGCGTCACAAGGGGGTGGGCAAGGTCTTTTACTCCTCCTCGGCCTGCATCTATCCGGAGTACAACCAGCTCGACCCCTCCAAACCGGTCACCGCCGAGGACTCGGCTTATCCCGCCATGCCCGACAGCGAGTACGGCTGGGAAAAACTTTTCAGCGAGCGCCTCTACTTCGCTTATCACCGCAACTACGGCCTAGATGTTCGGGTAGCCCGTTTTCACAACATCTTCGGCCCCGAAGGAACCTGGGAGGGGGGACGCGAAAAGGCCCCCGCTGCTATGTGCCGCAAGGTGGCCGAGGCCCCAGAGGGTGGGGCGATTGAGGTATGGGGTAGTGGCACCCAAACCCGCTCGTTCCTGTATATCGACGAGTGCCTGGAAGCCGTGGAACGCTTTATGAACAGCGACTACATCGGTCCCCTCAACATTGGTTCCGAGGAGATGATTAGCATCAACGACCTGGCCCGCATGGTTATCGAAATCTCCGGCAAGAACCTCTACATCCGCAATGTACCTGGCCCCACCGGTGTGCAGGGGCGCAACTCCGACAACACCCGCATCCGCGAGAAGCTGGGCTGGGCTCCCCAGCAACCCCTGCGCCAGGGCATGGAGCGCACCTACGCTTGGGTGGCTGAGCAGGTGGCCAAGAAAAAAGCTAGGGAAGCCCTGGCACAGCAATAGCCAACGGCCCCTTCTGGCAAAACCCGCTGCCCTATAAACTAGGGCATGGGCGGACCCTCGAGGAACCGCCGGAGAAGCCCATGCCTAAACATGTTGTCGTTGCTTTTGGAACCCGCCCTGAGGCCATCAAGATGGCCCCGGTGGTCTTTGCCCTGCGCCAGCAGGCCGGCATCCGCACCACGGTGCTTTCTACCGGACAGCACCGCACCCAGCTCGAGGACGCCCTGCGGGTTTTCCGCCTCGAGCCCGACGCAGACCTGCGGGCCATGACCGAGCGCCAGACGCTGCCTGCTCTGATGGGCCGCATCGTGCCAGCCGCAGCCCACAAACTTAAGGAGCTACGGGCCGATTATGTATTGGTTCATGGCGATACCCTCACCACCTTTGCAGTAACCCTGGCCGCTTTTTTCGAAGGCATTCCGGTGGCCCATGTAGAGGCCGGTCTGCGCAGCTTCAACCTGCTGGAACCCTTCCCCGAAGAGGCCAACCGTCGCCTGACCGATGTGCTAACCGACCTGGATCTACCGCCTACCCCCACCGCCAAGGCCAACCTGTTGCGGGAAGGCAAGCCCGAGCAAAACATCATCGTGACCGGCCAGACCGAGGTGGATGCCGTACTCTATGCCAGTGCGCGCGGTACCCCTCCACCCCTGCCCGAGGGTAAGCGAATCGTGGGGGTGACCATGCATCGGCGCGAGAACCTGCCCGTTATGCGCGAACTGGCCTCGGCCCTGGCACGGGTGGCCCGGGCTCACCCTGAGTGCCACTTTGTCTACCCGGTACACCTGAACCCTGCGGTGCGGGAGGCGGTCTATCCCGAGCTGGAGGGCCTACCCAACTTTGCCCTGCTGGAGCCGCTGGATTTCGGCACCATGGCAGCTTTGATGAAGCGCGCCACCCTGTTGGTCACCGACTCCGGGGGCGTGCAGGAAAGCGGGGCCACCCTGGGGGTGCCAGTAGTGGTGCTGCGCAACGTTACCGAGCGGCCTGAAGGGCTTTTGGTAGGGGCCTTGAAGCTGGCCGGAACTGACCCCGAACAAGTCTTTGCCACTGTGCATGCCCTCCTTTCCGACGAGACCGCCCTGGAAGCCATGCGCAACCGCCCCAACCCCTACGGCGATGGTCGGGCAGCCGAGCGTTGCGCCCAGGGGGTGGCCTGGCGCTTGGGCCTGGGGGAACGCCCTGCCGACTGGGAAGGCCCTGTGACCCACGCCTATGCCGGACAACCCTAAGGTTTCCCTCCTAACCGAGCTGGGTGAGATAGGCCTCGAGCTTTTCCCTCGGCAAGCCCCCCTCACCGTGGCCAATTTCCTGCGCTACGTGGATGAAGCACGCTACCAGGGGGCCAGCTTTTATCGCGCTGTGCGCGCGGACAACCAACCCCATAGCCCGGTGAAGATTGAGGTCATTCAAGGAGGGCTGGGTATGGGCCCCCACCCGGCCAAGCTGCCCCCCATCCCGCTAGAGACCACCGCCCAGACCGGCCTGCGCCACATCGACGGCACTATCTCCATGGCCCGGCTGGGCCCGGACTCAGCCCACTCGGAGTTCTTCATCTGCATCGGCGACCAGCCCGAGCTAGACTTCGCCGGGCGGCGTAACCCCGATGGGCTAGGCTTTGCCGCTTTTGGCCGGGTGGTGTGGGGCCTCGAGGTGGTGCGGCAGATTCAAGCCCAGCCCACCGGCGGCGACACCCCCCCAGTCCAGGGTCAGTGGTTGCTTAAGCCGGTTCGAATCCTGGCTGTTCGCCGCGTATAATGCCTTCATCCATATGCATCATGAAGAAGGTTATTTCCCCGCCCCGGACGGCCTAAGGCTGTTTTTCCAGGGCTGGCGGCCAAAAGCAACCGCCCGGGCCGCTGTGCTGGTGGTCCACGGGTTTGGCGAGCACAGCGGGCGGTATGGCCACCTGGCTGGCTACCTGGTTCCCCAAGGTTTTGCTGTGTATGCCCTGGATCACCGGGGGCATGGCCGTTCCCCAGGACAACGAGGGCATATCCTCCGCTGGAGCCAGTACCGGGCCGACCTCGAGCGCTTCCAGCAGGAAGTAGCCGCCTGGGAAAGCGGAAAGCCGCTTTTCCTCTACGGGCACAGCATGGGTAGCCTGATTGTGCTGGACTACCTGCTAACACAGCCCAGTAGTCTACGGGGAGCCATTGTGAGTGGGGTGTTGCTCGAGCCCGGCCAGACTGCTAAGCCCCTGCTGGTCGCCCTGGCCCGGCTCTTCTCCCAGCTCTGGCCCAGCTTCTCGCTCAAGTTGGGCCTGGACCCCCAGGCCCTTTCCCGCCATGAAGCGGTGGTACAGGCCTACCGCACCGACCCGCTGGTGCACGGCCAGGCCAGCGCCCGCTGGGGCACCGAGGTCTTGCGAATCATCCAGGCCGTCAAGGCTCGAGCCCAGGATATCCGCACTCCCCTGCTCATCCTGCACGGTGAGGCCGACACCATTAACCGGGTGGAAGGAGCCCGCTGGCTGTGGCAAAAAGTGGCCACTCCCGACAAGGTGCTGCGGGTCTACCCCGGTGGCTTTCACGAACCCCACAACGACTTAAACCAAGCCCAGGTTCTGCAGGACGTGGCAGCCTGGCTCGAGCAGCACCTTTAGCCCAATCCCCAAAACCTGGCCTCAATGGAGGTTACGTCCGGCCACCAGCGCAGTCTGACCTAGCTAAAGACCTCCGTCGTTGGGTGGCACCGGGTAGAACATAGCTGGCTCAATGAACAGGACAAACGTCCACCCCAAGAAGCTATAGCCTGGCCCGGAGGAGTCATTCTAGACGGGGGTCAAGGTGAACCGCCAGCGCATCCAGGGTCTCCGTGAACAGGAAGCCCAGCAACGCCTGCGCCTCCATGGCCCCAACGCCTTGCCAGGAAAGCCCCCTGAGGCTTTGTGGCGCCGCTTTTTGCGCCAGTTCAAAAGCCCCCTCATCTACATCCTGCTATTTGCCTTGGCGGTGGACTTTGCCGCCTGGTGGCTCGAGGATCGGCATGGCTGGCCGCTGGAGTCTTTGGTGATCGGGCTGATCTTGTTGCTCAACGCCGGGCTGGGCACCTGGCAGGAGCGAAAGTCGGAAGCCGCTTTGGGTCAGCTCAAACGCCTGGCCAGCCCACTGGTCTGGGTGGAGCGCGACGGGGTCTGGGAGCAGCGGCCTAGCTGGGCTCTGGTTCCAGGCGATCTGATCCGCCTCGAGGCTGGCGACCGCGTGCCTGCCGACGTGCGGCTGCTGGAAGGCAGCCCCCTGGTCGACGAGTCGGTTCTGACCGGGGAAAGCCTGCCAGTGGAAAAAGAAACTGGAGAAGAGCTTTTTAGCGGAACCCTGTTGGTGCGGGGTAAGGCTTTTGCCCAGGTGCTCCGCACCGGCTCCCAAAGTGCCCTGGGTAGGCTGGCCACCCTGCTGGGAGAAATACGCCCCGAGCCTACCCCCCTCGAGCGCGACCTGCATCGCTTTGGCAACCAAGTAGCCCGCTGGGTCCTGTTGCTGGCAGCTAGCTTGGTGCTGCTGGGCTTGCTCCTTGAGGGGATTGGGCGGCTTCCCCAGGTCTTTCTCTTTGCCATCGCTCTGGCAGTCGCCGCAGTACCCGAGGGGCTACCGGCGGTGCTTACCCTCACCCTCTCCCTGGGGGTAGAGCGCATGGCCCAGCGGAAGGCCATTGTGCGCAAGCTATCCGCGGTAGAGGCCCTGGGCTCGGTCACGGTTATCGCCACCGACAAGACCGGCACCCTCACCGAAAACCGCATGGAGGTACGGGCCCTGGATAGCCCCGACCCCCCCAAGGCCCAAGAGGCCCTGGCCCTAGCCAACGACGCCGACCACGGCATTGGCGATCCCCTCGACCTGGCCTTGCTACAATTCCTGGAGCAACAGGGAATAAGGCCCGAAGCGCTGCGGCAGCACCACCCTCGGCTCTCAGAGCGGGCCTTCGAGAGCAGCCACAAGTTCCAGCGGGTCACCGTACAAAGCCATCAAGGCCCGGTAAGCTACCTAAAAGGGGCACCGGAGGTCTTGCTACAGCGCTCGTCGCTGCCTGACCTCGAGCGCCAGTCCTGGCAGGAAAAAGCCCTAGCTCGACTTTGACACCGTGATCCTTGAGAACCCTTGAAACACAAGGCTTTCTTGGGCACACGGGGGTCGCGTACCACTACACTACCCGGCGGGGGTCGTCTCGGGACGTGGCAGCGGCTGGACCCGCGCCGGCGGCCGCAGGCCCACGGCCTTGAAGGCCTCGTAGGCCTGCCCGACCAGCTCGGTGCGGGTGAGGCAGGCCTCGCCGTCCAGCTCCACGGCCACGGCGTGCAGCTGCGAGAGGTCGTGGAGCACG
>NZ_AUHY01000024.1 GCF_000423425.1 Meiothermus rufus DSM 22234
GCTTAGGGCGGCGGGAGCGGGGTTTGAGTCCGGCCAGGCCCTTTTCTTTTAGGGCTTTTTTCCAGCGGTGGTAGGTGGCCCGGCTGATCCCGACCAGGTCCTGGATCTCCTTCCAGCTCTTTTTACTTTCACGCAGGGCTTTGACCAGTCGGAGCTTGCGCAGACGTTCCTTGACCTCTGGGTCGCCTGCTTTGGCCTCGGCCAGCCTCTGTGCTTGTCTAGCGCCTTGCCATATCTCTCGGCCAACGGTGGTAAACTGCACCTGGGGAACCTCCTTTCTTGGTTGGTTCCCCTCTTTTTATCCCAGCTTAGAGTCTCACATGTGTCCGTCCAGGTTCAGCCAGGGGGCAGAGGCGCGACAGCAAATGTGGATCACCTGCGTTGACGCCACCTGCAACAGCTTCTATACTCATGGGCCAAGGTGTCGAACAACCGTTCGTTTGAAGATGGCAAGTTAGAGAAGCCCACCCGTCGTGACGAAATCCTCGATGCAGCCGGGCAGTTGTTTAGCCGCCAGGGGTTTCATGCCACCTCCATGCGCGACCTAGCCCGGGCGGTTAAGCTACAAGGGGGCAGCCTATACGCCCACATCCAGTCGAAGGAAGAGGTGTTGTTTGAGCTAGTCAACCGGGCTGCTGACGAGTTTTTGGAGAGCGCTACCTCCATCCCAGCCCACCTTCCACCTCAAAAACAGCTCGAGCGCCTGATCTGCGGCCACCTCGAGGTTATCGCCCGCGAGCTGAATAACGCCACGGTCTTCTTCCACGAGTGGAAGTTCCTCACCCCCGAACTACAAAACCAGATAAAGGCCCGCCGCGACGCCTACGAGGCCCACTTCAAGCGGGTGATCGAGGCAGGGGTAAAGGCCGGGGTCTTCCGGGTAGAAGATGCACGGTTGGCGGCCATCTTCGTCCTGTCGGCGCTCAACTGGACTTACCACTGGTACCGCCCTGGAGGCAAGCTAAGCCTCGAGGCGCTATCGCAGCACTACCAAAAGCTAATCTTCCGCGCCCTGGGATACACTCCTGAGGGCTAATAAACGTCCTGCAAAACGCTTTGCAGGGCTTCCTCGAAGGCATAGGGCTGGTCGATCCAGGGGTAGTGCCCAGCCCCCTCAATCAACTCTAGCCGCCCCCCGGTCAGGTCGGCCACGCTCTGGGCCTCGGGGTAGCTGCTGGCGTCCAAAAGGCCCAACAGCACGGCAGTCGGGGTCTGTACGTCTAGCAGATAGGGGGTGTAGTCTAGGTGCCAGAGCCCATTGTGCACGAACATACGGCCCGGCGCATCGTCGCCCAGAATCATCCCCCCTTCGGCAATCCACTCCAACTCCATGCGGCTGTGCGGGCTGGGGAAAAGCAACTTGTCGAAAAGGAGCTTGGGTTCTAAATGGGCAAAAGCCTCCTGCAAAAGGAGGGTGGGGTCTTGCAGCACAGCCTCGGCCGCTTCCAAACCCCGAAGCTCGAGGGAAGCCCGGTAAAGCTGACCGGCTAGCCAGGGGAAGTTTACCCAGGGGTTGATGGTCAGTACCTGCTGCACAGCCTGGGGAAAACGCCGGGCATACTCCAAGGCTAGCAGCCCACCAAAACCATGCCCCAGCAGGGTCCAGGTATCCAGGCCCAGATATTCACGCAAACGGGCCAGGTCATCTACCAACGCATCCAGGGTAAAAAGCGTAGGGTCCTCCGGCAGGGCTGGGCTACGGCCACTGCCCCGTTGATCGAGGTAGAGCACCCGGAAGCTTTCCAGGTAATCGGCTAGCCCTTCCCGCAAAGCATAGCTGCTTCCCCCAGGCCCCCCATGCAATACCAAAAGGGTGGGGGCCTCCAGTGGGCCGGTATCCTCCAGGTAGACCTCCACCCCCTGGGCCAGGGGGATCCAGTTGATTTCTTCACGCATGGTGGGCCTCTTTGTAAATCTTTTCACGATTTCTCTTCGTAAAAAGATTCTTCGCCAAACCTCGAGCTTTGGGAAACCCAGCCTTCCTCCAACAGGGCAAAGCTCCAGTAGCGTACCCCGGGCAAAGCAGCCGCTTGGGCCTCAATCCCTGGGGCGTAGGCCCAGACCTCCAGGAGGTATAGGCCCTGTTCCGCGCGGTAAAGCAGCCGATAGGGGTAGGGCCAGCCCCGGGCTAAAGCCCGCAGGGCCTCGCCGTCTTTGCCCTCAATAAACATGACCTGCACCACTTCCCCCTATCTAGTCCGGCTGAGCCAGGCTGCGCCATAGGCGTTCTAGAAACAAGACCTGGCAGGCCTCTTCTAGGCTGGTCATTCGGGCATAGGCCTGCAGCAATGCTTCCTCTGGAGTAGCTCCGGTACCCCTGACAAAAGCGCCATGGCCGCGCACTACACAGGCCGGATGGTGCTGTAGGGCCTGGGCCACGGCCTGGGCAACCTCCGGGGTCGCTGAGAGGCTCTGGGGGGCCACCACCGGTATTTGCTCAAAGTAGTAGCGTCCCTCGAGGTCAATGGGCACAATGCGCTCCATATGAAAGGAAAGGGCAATGGCATAGCGCGGGTGGGCGTGCACCAGCGCCATAGCCTCGGTGGAACCATAGACCGCCCGATGCACCCCCCGCTCCACCGAGGCTCCCTGGTCGCGTGTGGGATCGGGCTTTAGGGGAAGCCACAGTAAATCCTCAGGGGTAAGGTGGGCTTTCTGCACCCCAGAGCGGGTAATCCAGAAGCCCTGCCCATCCCGCACCGAGAAATTGCCTGAGGTAGCCGAGGCCAGACCAGCAGTAAACAGGTCGGCCCCGACTTGCTGAAAGGTAATGTAGAGTTTAGCCTTCATTCCCCTGCACCCGGCGGGGATCCCTTTCGCTGGCCTGCCAGCTAGGCCTCACGCCCGGGCTGCTCGGGCCGCACCGCTGGGCGACGCACACCGCCTACCGGGGCCTGTTCGGCCTCGCGGCGGGCTTCCTCTAGGCGCTTGAGGGTTTTCTGATCCACCACTTGGGTGTTGCGCACGAAATCGGAGCCCGTACCGGCCGGGATCAGCTTGCCCAGGATGACGTTTTCCTTCAAGCCAATCAGCTCGTCGAGCTTGCCGGCTATGGCCGCCTCGGTCAGCACATGGGTGGTGTGCTGGAAACTGGCAGCCGAAAGCCAGCTCTTGGTGGAGAGGGCACTCTTGGTCACCCCCATCAGCACCGGCTTCCAGCTCGCCGGGGCCTTACCCTCGGCCATCAGGGCCTCGTTGGCCTGCTCGACATCCCACTTCTCGATGACCTGGCCCTCGAGGTAACGGCTGTCTCCAGGATCGGTGATCTCTACATACTTGAGCATCTGCCGCACAATCACCTCGATATGCTTGTCGTGCAGCTTCACCCCTTGGGCCCGGTAGACCCGCTGAATCTCATCGGTCAGGTAGCGCTCCACCGCTTCGGGGCCTTTGGCTTCTAGAAGCTGGTGGGGATCGATGGCTCCCCGGGTCAGCGGCTGGCCGGCCTCCACCGTCTCGCCTTCTTTCACCGTCAGGCGAGCCTCCTTGGGCACACGGTACTCCTTAGAGAAGCCCTCGCTGCTGACCACGATGCTGAGCTTGTCCTCCAGTTCCTCGATGTGCACCGTGCCGTCTATCTCGGCGATTACCGCCTTGGCCTTGGGACGGCGGGCCTCGAAGAGCTCGATTACACGGGGCAGACCCTGGGTGATGTCGGTTCCCGTGGCCACCCCCCCGGTGTGGAAGGTGCGCATGGTGAGTTGGGTACCCGGCTCACCGATGGACTCCGCGGCCACCACGCCTACACTCTCCCCGATGTTGACCAGCTTGGCCATGGAGAGGTCCCAGCCGTAGCACTGTTGGCAGACCCCATAGCGGGTGCGGCAGGTGAGGGGTGAGCGCACCGGCACTTCCTCAATCAGGCGCTCTTCCGCTGCCTTGATGATTAGGTTCACGTCCTCGAGGCTGAGCTGATGCCCTTCGCTGAAGGTCTGGCCCTTGACCTCAAACTCGCGCGCCACGGTGCGGCCATATAAGCCCGACTCGATATCGCTCCGCTTGCGCAGCCGCTTGTTGCGGAAGGCCTCGTCGAACTGCAAAAGGGGCACCGAGATGTAGTCGGGGGTGCCGCAGTCGGCCTCGCGCACGATCACCTCGTGGGCCACATCATGCAGCTTGCGGGTCAGGTAGCCCGAGTCGGCGGTGCGCAGTGCAGTATCGGCCCCACCCTTGCGGGCTCCGTGAGTGGAGATGAAGTACTCGAGCACGGTGAGGCCTTCGCGGAAGGAGGCCTTCACCGGCACCGGGTAGGTCTCGCCCGAGGGCTTGGCCATTAGCCCCCGCATCCCGGAAATCTGGCGAATTTGCTGCGGGTTACCCCGTGCCCCGGACTGGCTCATCACGTACAAGGGGTTGAAGGGGTAGTTCTCCTCGAAGTTCTTGAATACCGCATTAGTCACCTTCTCGGTGGTCTGGCTCCAAAGCTGGAGAATCTGCTGGAAGCGCTCCTCTTCGGTCATCAAGCCCATCTCATAGGCCTGCTCGATCTGGGCCAGCTTGGCATCGGCCTCCTGCAGGTATTGCTTTTTCTCCGCTGGAATGACGGCATCGTCGATACCAATGGTAATACCAGAGGTGGTGGAAAAGACAAAGCCGTAGTACTTGAGCGCATCCAAGAGCTTAGCTGTCTTTTCCACACCCAAGGAGAGGAAGCTCTTGTAGACCAGGTCCTTGAGGGAGTTCTTCTCCTGGGCCACCTCGAGGTTGACCAGCTCCTGGGCCTTTTGCGGGTCCTCGATAGCCTCAGCCACGATGCGCAAGAAGAGCATCCGCCCGGGCGAGGTTTCCAGAAGCTTATCGCCTAGGCGCACGGTGACCACATCCTGGTGGTCTACCACCCCGTTTTGCACCGCCAGCAGAGCCTCGTCTACGCTACTGAAGACGTACTTCAGGCGGCCTACGCTGGTCTCCTTACCGGCTACCTTGATGGGGGCGTTGAGGGCTACCCGGCCTTCCTCATAGGCTTGGAGGGCTTCCTGGGGTGTGGCAAACTCCAGACCCTGACCCTTCTTCTCGCGGCGGAGCTGGGTGATGTAGTACAGGCCCAGGATGATGTCGCGGGCCGGCTTGGCAATGGGCTCACCCGAGGCCGGAGAGAGGATGTTGTGGCTGGAGAGCATCTGGATGCGGGCCTCGGCCTGGGCATAGCTGGAGAGCGGCACGTGCACGGCCATCTGGTCGCCGTCGAAGTCGGCGTTGAAGGCCTCGCAGACCAGGGGGTGGAGCTGGATGGACTGGCCTTCGACCAGCACCGGCTGGAAGGCCTGGATACCCAGGCGGTGCAGGGTGGGGGCGCGGTTCAGAAGCACCACCTTGCCGTGGATGACCTCTTCCAGGGCGTCCCAGACCTCGTCCTTGATGTCGCGGGAGCGCTCCAGCATCTTTCGGGCACTCTTGACGTTGTTGGCGATGCCCTTCTCCTCCATCCTTTTCAAGAGGAAGGGCTTGAAGAGTTCTAGGGCCATCCGCTTGGGCAGGCCGCACTGGTGCAGCTTGAGCTGGGGCCCCACCACAATCACGCTGCGGCCCGAGTAATCCACCCGCTTGCCCAAGAGGTTCTGGCGGAAGCGGCCTTGCTTACCTGAGAGAATATCGGTAAGGGAGCGCAACGCCCGGTCGGAGCCGGGGTTGGTGACCGGGGTACCCCGGCGACCGTTGTCCAACAAAGCGTCGACCGCCTCTTGCAGCATCCGCTTCTCGTTGCGGATGATCATCTCTGGGGCCCCCTGGGCCAGCAGCTTCTTCAGGCGGTTGTTGCGGTTGATGAGGCGGCGATAGAGGTCGTTGAGATCAGAGGTGGCAAAGCGCCCGCCATCCACCTGTACCATGGGGCGCAGGTCGGGGGGCAGCACCGGCACTGCCTCGAGCACCATCCACTCCGGGCGGTTGCCCGAGTCGCGGAAGGCCCGCACCACCTCCAGGCGCTTCCTAGCCTTGGCCCGACGGGCCCGGCTGGGGTGCTTCATCTCCTCCACCAGCTCGGCCTCGAGCACCCCCAGGTCAATCTCCTTCAAAAGCTCCTGGATGGCCTGGGCCCCCATCTTGGCGTCGATATCGTAGGACTCGATGACGCGCACAGCCATGCGGATGAAGTCCACCTCCACCCGGCCATAGATGTCCGAGACCACCTTGCCCCCATCGGCCAGGGCATCCCCCGGGGAGACCCGGTCGCCGTTGGTAACCTCCACATCGTCCTCGAAGGGGTAGAGCTTGGCCTTCATCACCACGATGGAGGCCGGCTCGTGCAGGTGCACCACCCCATCCGCCTCAGCGAAGACCTCTTCCTCTGGCTCGATGGCCCCCACCAGCTTGTCGCCCTTACGCACCTGCATCCCCTCGGCCACCAGCACGTGCATATGGGGCTGCAGGGGGTAGTCGGCTATGCGGGAGCGCTCGAGGGTAAAGCTAAGGTGAACCTCTTTCTTACGGGCCTCCACCTCGAGGCCCACCACCTTGAGCCCTCGAGGAAGCCTGAGCTGCCCCTTGCCTTGGGCCAGCACATCCCCATGCCCCACCAGCTCACCCTGGCCCACCTTAAGGTGCATCCCGGCGGGAATCAGGTAGATGGCGCTCACCTCGCTGGTATCGGGGTCCCGCACCTTGAGCAAGGCCCCCTCTTCCAGCTCCTCCAGATCCACCGCCCCGGCATCCTCGCTGATGATCTGGTAGGAGGCCTCGAGGTCGGCTATAGGCTCACCCGGCTTGTAGCTGTCCTGCTCGATCCAGGCCTCCTTAGGCAGGGTCAGGCTGGCCCGCTCCTTGAAGGCGTAGGCCACCCTAAGGCGGCGGGGAAAGCGAAAGAGGGCCAGGCCATCCATCTTGCTCACGATGCCCGGGGCCAGTTCCTGCCCCTTCTTGACCTCCTCGCCATCCTTTACCAGCGCATCCACCCCGGCTGGGATGGCATAGGTCTCCTGCCGGCCAAAGCGCAGCTCACGGTACTCCTCATCGGTGAGGAGCTGCCGCTTCTGCACCGGCACCCCACCCAGCATGGCCCCCTTAGGATCGATGACGATGTACTTGGCGAAGTAGAGCACCTGCTCCAGCTCCTGGGCTGAGAGGTCGAGCAGGGTTCCGATCTTGGAGGGCACATCCTTCACGTACCAGATGTGGGCTACCGGGGTGGCCAGCTCCACATGCCCCATGCGGTAGCGCCGCACGATGCTCTTGGTTACCTCGACACCGCAGCGCTCGCACACCTTGCCCTCGAAGCGCTGGCGCTTGTATTTGCCGCAGGCGCACTCGTAGTCCTTCTGCGGCCCAAAGATGCGCTCATCGAAGAGACCATCGCGCTCGGGTTTGAGGGTACGGTAGTTGATGGTCTCGGGCTTTTCTACCTCGCCGTAGCTCCAGCTACGAATCTTTTCTGGCGAGGCCAGGCCGATGCGTACTTTGCGGACTTCTCGTTTGATCATTCGCTCACTCCATGAGAAGGGGGATAAACCGGCCTCCCCTAGCGGTTACCGCCGGCTGGCCAATCCTTCGAAGATGTCCAGGTTACGGCTGTTCTCGTCGTAGGTCTCTACGTCCAAGCCCAACGACTGTAGCTCCTTCACCAACACGCGGAAGCTCTCCGGCACGCTGGCCTCGGGCACATCCTCGCCCTTGACCACCGCCTCGTAGGCGGCATTGCGCCCTTCGATGTCGTCGGACTTGAGGGTGAGAATCTCCTGCAGGGTGTGGGCTGCCCCGTAGGCCTCGAGAGCCCAGACTTCCATCTCACCAAAGCGCTGCCCACCGAACTGGGCCTTTCCGCCCAGGGGCTGCTGGGTGATGAGGGAGTAAGGGCCAGTAGAACGAGCGTGCATCTTGTCCTCCACCATGTGGTAGAGCTTCATGATGTACATCACCCCCACCACAATCGGCCCCTCGATGGGCTCCCCGGTGCGGCCATCGTACAGCACGCTCTTACCCTGCTGGGCCACCTCGCGTAGCTGCTCAACCGGATCGGCATCGGCCTGCACCAGGCCCAGCTTGGCTGCCCTAGCCAGCACCTCCCGCTCGCGGTTGTCTAGGCCAAAACCGGCCTTGGTGCGCTCGGCCCATCGCCGGTCGAAGGCCTGGCCCAGCATCTCCTTAATCTCTTCCTCGGCCACACCATCAAAGACCGGGGTGATGAACTTCAGGCCCAATTCGTAACCCGCCAGCCCCAGGTGGGTTTCCAAAATCTGGCCCAGGTTCATCCGGCTGGGCACGCCCAGCGGATTGAGCACGATGTCTACCGGGGTGCCATCGGGTAGGTGGGGCATGTCCTCGGGGGGCAGGATTTTGGCCACTACCCCCTTGTTCCCGTGGCGGTTGGCCAGCTTATCCCCCACCTGCAGCTTGCGCTTCTGCGCTACATAAACCCGTACCACCTCGCGCACCCCGGGCTTGAGCTCCACCCCGGGGTCGCCCCGGCGCAGGCGCAGGGTGCGCACCACAATCCCACCCTCACCCGGGGGCACCCGCAAGGAGGTGTCCTTCACATCGCGGGCCTTCTCACCGAAGATACTGCGCAAAAGGCGCTCTTCTGGGGTGGGCTCGGTCTCGCCTTTGAAGCTGGTGCGGCCCACCAGAATATCCCCCGCCTTGACCTCGGCCCCAATGCGCACCACCCCATCTTCGTCCAGGTCGCGCAGGGCGGCTTCGGAAAGGTTGGGAATATCGCGAGTTATGCGCTCCGGACCCAACTTGGTGTCGCGGGCCTCAATCTCGTAGCGCTCGATGTGCACCGAGGTGTAGAAGTCGCGCCGCAGCAAATCTTCAGAGATGACGATGGCGTCCTCGTAGTTGTAGCCATCAAAGGGCATGATGGCCACCAACACATTCTGCCCCAGGGCTAGGTGCCCTTCCTCCGAGGCCGGGCCATCGGCTAGGAGTTCCCCCTTCTTGACCCTTTGCCCCCTGTAGACGCGGGGACGCTGGTCGAGGGCAGTGCCCTGGTTCGAGCGGACAAAGCGGCGCAAGGGAAACTCATACAGGCCCCGATCCTCTCCCCGCACCATGATCTTGCAGCTATCCACGTACTCCACAACCCCATCCACGCTGGAGTACAGCGAGGTCAGCGAGTCGCGCACCACCCGTTCCTCTACCCCGGTCATCACCACCGGGCTTTGGGCCCGGATCAGGGGGACGGCCTGGGCCTGCATGTTGGAGCCCATCAAGGCCCGGTTGGCGTCATCGTGCTCGAGGAAGGGAATCAGGTTGGTGTTCACCGAGAAGATCTGCTTGGGCGAGACGTCCATGTACTCGACCTCCTCGGGCCGCACCACCATGGGCTCCCCTTTGCGGCGGGCCACCACCTGATGGGTGTCGAAGTGACCATCTGGGCGCAAGGGGGTGTTGGCCTGGGCAATGGTATAGCGATCCTCCTCGGTAGCGGTCATGAACTCCACCTGGTCGGTAACCTGCCCATTCACCACCTTGCGGTAGGGGGTGAGGATGAAGCCCAGGTCGTTGATGCGGCCAAAGGAGGCTAGGGAGCTAATCAGACCGATGTTGGCCCCTTCGGGGGTCTCGATGGGACAGATGCGGCCATAGTGGGTGCGGTGCACGTCGCGCACGTCGAAGCCGGCCCGCTCCCGGGTCAGCCCCCCCGGCCCTAAGGCCGAAATACGCCGCTTGTGACGCAGCTCAGAGAGGGGGTTAGTCTGGTCTTTGAACTGGGAAAGCTGGCTACGCCCGAAGAACTCACGGATGGCCGCCACCAACGGGCGGTTGTTGACCAACTTAGCCGGGGTCGCGCTCTCGGGGGTGCCCAAAAGCATCCGCTCGCGCACGCCGCGGGCCAGACGGGAAAGGCCCACCCGGAACTGGTCGGCTAGAAGCTCGCCCACCGTGCGGATGCGACGGTTGCCCAGGTGATCGATGTCGTCCGCCTCGTACCCGGGCTCGCCGCTTTGCAGGGCAAAGAGGTATTTGAGCACCGCCAACAGGCCCTCGTCCTTGAACTCGCCGTTTTCGAAGCGAACCAGCATCCGGCCCGAAAGCTGAATGCCCAGCTTTTGCTGCGCCTTGTACTTGCCAGCCTCGCCCAGGTCGTAACGCCGGGGGTCGGAAAGCAAGGAGTGTAGGTAGGCCATGGCCTTATCACGCTTGGGAGGGTCGCCGGGGCGCAGCTCGGTAAAGAGCTTCAGCAAAGCCTCGTCAGTGCCCATCTCCAGAACCTTGGTGCCGCGGTACTGGGCCTCGAGCAACCCTGGCAGAAGGTCGGGGTAGGCGGAAAGCTCCTTACTCAGACTTTCCGTGGTAAAACCCAAAACCCGCAACAAGAGGGCTAGGGGGAATTTCTTTTTGTTGACCTTCATTACCACCACGCCCGACTGCTCGAACTCGAGGTCGATCCAAGGCCCCCGTTTGGGCAGTGGAATAACCGAGGCCACATAGCGGCCTGGACGGGCCTGGTCGGCGGTGAAGTAGACCCCAGGCGAGCGGTGAATCTGAGAGACAATGACCCGGTCGGCCCCGTTGATGATGAAGGAGCCATCCTCGGTCATCAGGGGCAGGTCGCCCAGGAAGACCTCATCTTCCTTAATCAGGCCGGTATCGCGGTGGATAAGCTGTAGCTTGGCATAGAGCGGGGCCTGGTAGGTGAGGTCTTTTTCCCGGCACTCGTCCTGGTCGAAAGGGGGGTCGCCCAGGCGGTACTCGAGGAAGTCCAGCACCAGCCCCCGGCCCTTCTCCCCCTCCTCGATGGGAAAGGTCTCCTTGAAGGCCGCCTGCAACCCCACCGGCTCCCGCTTGGCCGGGGGTACCTTGGCTTGCAAGGCTTTGGCGTAGGACTCAACCTGGATTTCGGTAAGGGGGGGTAGGGGAATGACTTCTTTAATCTTGCCGAACCGCTTTATCTCCATCCAAACACCTCGTAACCCTGTGGACACGTTTTCGCGCGACAGCCGCACGAAAACGGCTGGCTTGGGGTCGCTGTGGGGGTTTTCCGTAAGCTAACAGGGTTCTTCCGCAGGCGAGAGGCTCCCTGCGGCGGCTGGCTCTTACGCTTTTTGTGGGTTACGCCCTAGGGGCTGGCCACAAAACACAAAAAAAGAATAGCACAACCGTGCGCACCAATGCAATATGCACCTCGAAGGTTCAAGCTGCTGGGCCAAAGTGTAGCACAGGGGGGGTTGGCCTACAAGGGGTGGACGCCAAGGTGGCTTAGAACCATGATGGGGAAAGAGGAGAAGGCTTTGCTAGGCTTGTACGTTCACGTCCCCTTCTGCCCCACCCTTTGCCCCTACTGCGACTTCCACGTCGTCCGGCGGCAGGGCGGGGTGGTGGAGGCTTATCTAAAGCGTCTGGCCGAGGAAGCCGCAGCCCTTTACGAGCGCTTTCCAGGCCCGCTAAAGACGCTCTACTTCGGCGGGGGCACGCCAAGTTTCCTCCGTGCAGGCGAACTCGAGCGCCTCTTCGCCCTCCTCCCCTGGCCGCTTCAGCCCGACGCAGAGGTGACCCTGGAGGCCAACCCCGGCACCCTCAACCCCGAGCGGCTGGCCCTGTTCAAACACCTGGGGGTGAACCGGCTCTCCCTCGGCGTACAGAGTTTTCAGGAAAGCGTGCTCAAAACCCTGGGCCGGGCCCATGGGCGTAAAGGGGCCTTACGGGCAGTGGAGCTAAGCTTAGAGGCTGGTTTGCGCACCTCGATAGACCTGATTCTGGGCCTACCCGGCCAGGACTTCGAGGCCGACCTGGGCGAAGCGGTGGCCCTAGGGGTAGGGCATGTCTCGGCCTACACCCTGCAAATCGAACCCGGCACTCCCTTTGCCCTGCAGGGCATCCGGCTGGAGGAAGAGCTGGAAGCCGCCGCCCTCGAGCAGGCCGAGGAAACCCTAGGGGCAGCCGGGCTTTTGCGCTACGAGGTCTCCAACTTTGCCCGGCCTGGCGAAGAGAGCCAGCACAACCGCCTGTACTGGCAGGCTGGGTTCTGGGGTGCGCTGGGGCCTTCGGCGGTGGGCCACTATCCGGGGAACAACGGAACCTACAGCCTCCGCCTCACCCACCCCCCGCTCCCGCGCTGGCTGGCGGGAGAGGCGCCCTCGCTCGAGGCGATCAGCCCGCTCGAGCACGCCAAAGAAGCCCTGATGCTGGGGCTAAGGTTACAGGAAGGGGTGGATGTGGGCGCCCTCGAGGCCCGCACCGGCCTACCCCTTTGGGCTTGGCTAAAGCCGGTGGTGCAGGGGCTGGAGGCCGAAGGCGCCCTACAGGTGGAGGGCCAGCGGCTGCGGGCCACCTGGCGCAACACCCTGCACCCGCTCATCCTAAGGCTGTGGGAGGGGCTCGAGCTTATAGGAAGCGGGCGAACACCCGGCTAAGGGCCTCGAGGTCATCTGGATTCTCCTGCAAAACCCCATAAACCCTCCGCCGGTCGATCTCCAGATACTCGCGCACTAACAGGTTACGAAACCCGATCATGCGCAACCACCGCTCAGCCAGAGCCTCGCCCACCAAACCCCACGCGCGAAAGATGTAAACCAAATCCCTAGCACGCTCGAAACTCCCCCAATTCTCGTCCGCGGCCAGATGGGCAGCCATGTCGCTGATGGCCTCGATAGATAGTTGCAAAAACCGCTCCGTTGCACCATAGCGCTCGGGGTTAGCTAAGAACTCCTCAGGAGTGGAGCGGGCCAGCCCCCGCAACACCCTCAAGCACGCCTCCAAATGCGCAAGCCGCCGCCGCAACACCTCAGGCCGGGTCACCGAGCCACCGCCTCTTCATCGCCTCCCGCTGCACCCGCAGGAGGGGCTCCAAATCCCAGTACTCGCGCACTACCCGTGAAACATAGCAGCCCAGGCAGAAACCAGCCCGTTGGTAGACGACCCGGTTGGCCCGCACCACCTCGAAGGCCAGCACCAGCGGGGCATGGTTCAAAACCAGCAGGTCTACCCGCTCGAAACCCGCCTTCACTAAATCGGTGAGCAGATCTAGCGTAGGGTCGGGCTCTGGGGGTTCTAGGTACACCGCCAAGTCCCAATCGCTAGCCGCTCGAGCCTGGCCACGGGCGCGCGAACCGAACAAAAAAGCCGCCTGCACCTGGGGATAGCGGGCAAACAGCACGCCGAGCGGTTGGGAAGATCTCCCCATACCCTTAGGGTAGCGCAACCGGACGTGGCCCCTGGGCGCTGGCGCAAAAGGGCCTCGAGGCGGCACGGCAGAAGGGCGTTCATCCTTGAAATTCCGACATTGCGATGCTTAAAAAGCAAAAGGGCCGCCTGGCAGCGGCCCCCTGGGGTGCGAAAGCCCTAGCGCTCCACTGCCCCAATATCGCAGGCCGAACCCCGGGGCCGGCTCACCCCGCGGGCGTCGGTAGAGAGCGGGTTGTTGCTCAGGTCGGTGCAGCTAGCCGCCGGCACCTTATCCAGGCTGCTCGGCCCTATTCCACCAGGTAGAGCACCTCCAAGAGCGCCCCAAGGTAGCCCTCGGGAGAGAGGCCCTTTTTGACCAGGCGAAAGCCCGGGGGGTACTGGGTGGCCTCCACCCGGAAGGGCAAAGCCCGCAGGGCACGGGCGTCGTAGTCCAGGCGGGGCGTCTGGAAAGCGATCTGCAAGTACAGCATATCCTCGGTGATGGAGACCACCCCTTTGGCCTGGGCCACCAGGCGCAGCTTGGTCAGGGCCAGGAAGTTTTCCACCTCCTGGGGGGCCGGGCCGTAGCGCTCCTTTAGCTCCCGCACCAGGCGGGCCAGCTGGGCCAGGCTCTTACACTCGGCCAGGCGGCCATAGTAGCGGCTGCGGGCCGCAGGGCTGGGGATGTACTCCGGGGTCAGCCGGGCCGAAAGCTGCACATCCAGGGTGACATGGCGCTCGGGCTCTATGGCTTCCCCTTTGAGCTTGCGGATGGCCTCGGAGAGTAGCTCGGTGTAGATCTCCAGGCTCACCGACCGGATGTGCCCATGCTGCTCGGGGCCCAGGAGGTTGCCCACCCCGCGGATCTCCATATCTTTTTCGGCCAGGAGGTGGCCCGAGCCCAGGTCGGAAAGGTCGGCAATGGCGGCCAGACGGCGCTCGGCCCCCTCACTCAGGCGCAGGGGGTGGAAGAGGTAAGCCCAGGCTTCCTTATCGCGCCGGCCCACCCGGCCCCTGAGCTGGTAGAGCGCCGCCAGGCCCAGCCGGTCGGCCCGCTCCACAATCAGGGTGTTGGCCTCGGGGATATCCAGGCCGCTCTCGATGATGGTGGTGGCCAGCAGCACGTCAAAAGCCCCTTCGGCAAAAGCCTGCATGGTCTCTTCAATCTCGGCCTCGTTCATCTGGCCGTGCACCATCCCGATGCGGGCCTCGGGGATGAGGGCCTCCAGGTACTGGCGGCGGGCCGGCAGGCTGGCCACCCGGTCGTGCACGTAGAAGACCTTGCCTTCGCGCTCGAGCTCATCCATTACGGCCTGGCGCACCAGACTGGGGTCGAAGGGGGCCAGCACGGTGCGGATGGGCTTGCGGCCCGGGGGAGGGGTTTGGATGCTGGAAAGGTCGCGCAGGCCCACCAGCGCGCTGTAGAGGCTGCGGGGGATGGGGGTGGCCGAGAGGTAGAGGGTGTCCAAGGCCGCGCTCAGCTCGCGGATGCGCTCCTTCTGGGCCACCCCGAAGCGGTGCTCCTCGTCGATGATCAAAAGCCCCAGGTCGCGGAAGCGCACGTCGGGAGAAAGCAGCCGGTGGGTACCGATGACAATGTCTATCTGCCCTTGGGCTAACCCTTCCAGAATGGCCCGCTCCTCTCGCTCTGAAGTAAAGCGGGAAAGCCCGGCCACCCGTACCGGTAGGCCGGCTAGGCGCTGGCGGAAGGTTTGCCAATGCTGTTCGGCCAGCAAGGTGGTGGGCACCAGCAAGGCCACCTGGGCCCCATGCCCCACCACCCGGTGGGCGGCCCGCAGGGCCACCTCGGTTTTGCCAAAGCCCACATCCCCCGAGATGAGCCGATCCATGGGCCGGGGGGCCTCGAGGTCGCGCAAAACCTCCTCTAAAGCCTTGGCCTGGTCGGGGGTGAGAGTGTGGGGGAAGTTGGCCGCCACCAGGGCATCCCACTCCGGCAGGGGGCCAAAGGCCCGGCCTGGGGTGGCCTCGCGCCTAGCATGCAGCACCAACAGGCGCTGGGCCAGCTCTTCCGCGTCTTTCTGGGCCTTCTCTTTAGCCCGTTTCCACTCCCCCTTGCCCAAGGAGGAAAGGGCCGGGGGGTCGTCGGTGGTGCCGGGGTGGCGCTTGAGCAGGGGTAGCTGCTCCACCGGCAGGTACAGCCGCCCTTCGCCCGCGTAACGCAGTACCAGATAGTCGCGCTTGGCCCCCAGCACCTCGCGGGTCTCTAGGCCCAGGTACTGCCCGATGCCATGCTCGGGGTGAATCAGGTAGTCGCCTTCTGCCAAAGCCCCGGGGTCTTCTACCCCGGTGCCCACTACCCGCCGGCCCCGCAGAGCCTCCGCCGACCCAAAAGCGTAGAGATGGGCCTCGCTTAGGTAGACCACCCTGGCTGCCTCATCCAACACGCCCCCTTCAAAGGGGGCCGGCACCAAGGTCAGCCGGCCCGCAGAAGGGGTACCAACCTGGGCTGCACTCTGGATGGGCAGGCCCTCTAGCTTGCCCAAAAGGTAGGCCCGGCTTTTGGGATGGCGGTAGAAGAAGACCACCGCGTAGCCCTGGGCCAACCAGGCCTGCACATCCTCCACAAAACGGGAGAGGCGGGCCCGGTAAGGGGGCAGGGGGTGGTAGGGTAACGCGCACACCGAAAGCTCCGGCCCCCCCAGGCCAAAGGCCACCCGATCGCGCCCCTGCAAAAGGGGCCATAGCGCTTCCGGAGCCAAGGCGGGGGTGTCGAGGTAGACCGGGCCGGGGAAGTGCTCGAGCTTGGTTGAACTCCAGGCCTCCGCCTTGCCCTCGCGGGCCACCAGAACGTAGCGCCCCTGGGGCTGGCCTTCCACCCACAGCCTCTCTAGCTCGTCGCCGAAGAACTCCAGCCGCAGCTTGGCTGGGTAAAGCTCGAGCACCTCGCCTTGCACCCTATAGTCTTCATCCCGCCCATAGCCCAGGCAATCCAGCCGCTTTAGCAGTTCGGAGCGCAAGTAGCGCTGCCCTACCCCCAGCACCAACCGCCAGTCCTGGGGCTCTTGGGGGAAGGGGGCCAGAGCCTCGGCATAGCTCATGACCACCACCTGGGCCTCCCCCCAGGCCTCGAGGCCAGGGTTTACATAGGCTGTAACCCCTAGGCTGGCCAGGTCGGCGTACAGCGGCAGGCGCTCCTCGGGGCACAAAAGCACCCGCGGCCCCTGGGCTTGGGCAAAAAGCAGGGCCCGCGCCACCTGGGGCAGGCCGGGTAGGTAATGGTTGAGGATGGGCTTTAGCGTTGGGTTCATGGCCCGCACAACAACACCCCTTCTACCAGAGCAGACCCGGTAGAGCAACCCAGTCTACCGCGCTTTGCCCTGGCGCGGAAACCGGCCCCAACCAGGCCGCGGCTTGCTAAACTGGCGGGGTGAAGGTTTTGGTTACCGGCTTTGAACCCTTTGCCGGCTTGGCACACAACCCCAGCCAGGCCCTGCTGGCCCACCTGCCCCCGCGCATAAGAGGGACAGAAGTTGTTTCAGCCTGCCTCCCCGTGAACGCCCAGCAGGCCCCAGCAGCGCTAAAAGCCCTCTACCAGACTCACACCCCCCGGCTGGCCCTGCACCTGGGGTTGGCCCAAAACCGCCCTTTGCTCAGCCTCGAGCGCCTGGCGGTGAACCTGCTCGACTTTGACATCCCCGACAACGGCGGGCACCACCCCAAAGACGCCCCCATTCTGCCCGGGGGCCCACTGGCCCTGCTTAGCCGGCTGCCCCTTCGCATAATCCAGGCCCGCTGGGCCCAGGCTGGCATTCCCAGCACGCTGAGCAACAGCGCGGGGCTTTACCTGTGCAATCAGGTAATGTACCTGGCCCTTTCCTGGCTGCCCCCCGAGGTGCCCGCCGGCTTCATCCACCTCCCGCCGGATGAAACCCTGGCTGCCCAACGCCCCCAGGCCTACGTACCCCTGAAGACCCAGGCCCAGGCCATCCTCCTGGCGCTGGAGACCTGCCTCGAGGCCCTGGCATGAACGACCTGCTGGTAATTTCCGGGGGCAACGCCGAGGATTTGATCGGGGCCACGCTATGCGACCACCTGAGCGGGCTTTCGCTGTGGGCTTTGCCGCTGGTGGGGGCCGGCTGGCGCTACGAGGGCCGGGTTGAGCAGATCCTAGGCCCCCGTACCCAGATGCCCTCCGGTGGCTTTCCTTTCAACAGCCTGGAGAACCTGCTGGCCGACTTGCGGGCCGGTTTGGCCACGGAAATCTTCAGCCAAATACGGGCGGCCCAGGTCGCTCGCCGAAGGATTCGCGCGGTAGCCGCGGTGGGCGACGCCTACACCCTGGCGGTAGCCTGTGTGGCCTCGGACTGGGGCCGGCTGCCGCTATTTCACCTCCAGCCGCAAATTTCCCACTACTACTGGGCTGGGCGCAGCACCTGGGAGCGCCTGAAACAGCTAAACCAGTTTGGCGCCGAAGACTATCTGTTCTACGAGCGCTGGATGCACCGCTTCGTGCGGGCGGTATATGTGCGGGACCGGCTGAGCGAAGAACGGGCCCATCGGTTAGGTATGCACAAGGCCCGCTTTGTGGGCAGCATGGCCATGGACACCCTGGGCCCCCCTGAGCGCGACCTAGAGAGCCTGCTGGATGGCCGGCCAGTGCTGGTGCTGCTCCCGGGCACCCGAGGCGATGTGCGGTTTAGCCTGCCCCTCATGCTGCAAAGCGCCGCCCTGCTCCCGGAGATGCAGGCTTTGGTGGCCTGGGCTGGCGATTTTGCCCAGGTGCCCCTGGCCCAGGGCTGGTCGCTCAGCGTGCTGGATGAACAAACCGCTATTGCCCAGCAAGGCCCACAGCGGGTCTGGCTCTTGCGAGGGGCTTTCTCGGCCATTTTGCACGTGGGTCAGGTGGTCATCGGCACCGCCGGCACCGCCAACGAGCAGGCCGCTGGGATGGGCCTCCCGGTGGTGGCCTTTCCCACGCCGGGGCCGCAGTACACCTATCCAAACGCCTTGCGACAAAGCCGCCTCCTGGGCAAGGCCCTGGCGCTGGTCGAGGCCCACCCCACCCAGGTGGCCGAGGCGGTGCGCGAACGCCTGCACAACCCCCGCCTGCGGGAGGAG
The DNA here is from genome assembly GCF_000423425.1 of Meiothermus rufus DSM 22234. Lineage (GTDB taxonomy): Bacteria > Deinococcota > Deinococci > Deinococcales > Thermaceae > Meiothermus > Meiothermus rufus. The sequence continues at coordinate 18,121 of NZ_AUHY01000024.1, forward strand.
GCCCGGCGGGATGGCCTCGAGCGCAACGGGCCCCCGGGGGCACTGCCCCAGATTGCCCATGAGATTCGCCAGACTTTGGCCTCGTCTGGGTAGCGCTTATGGAAAAAGTTTTGGCTCTGGTTGTCACCCATAACCGCAAGGCCCTATTAGAGGAATGCTTGGCCGCCCTGAGCCGGCAAACCTACCCACCCGCCCACATCCTGGTGGTGGACAACGCCTCCAGCGATGGCACCGCTGAGCTGTTGGCGGGCTATCCCCAGGTAGAGCACCTACGTTTGGAAAAAAACCTGGGGGCGGCAGGGGGCTTCCACCACGGCCTGCGGGTGGCGCGAGAAAGGCCTTTTGACTGGATATGGCTCCTCGACGACGACGCCCACCCCGAGCCGCAGAGCCTGCAAAAACTGATGGACGGGCTGGAGCGGGCCCGCCGGCTGGGCATCGAACCCAACCTGCTGCTCAGCCGCCTGGTCTGGACCGACGGGCGCATCCACCCCATGGGCCTCCCCTGGCCCGACCTGCGGCGGCCTTGGCTCTGGCTAAAGAGTCGGCCTTTGCAGCTGGTACCGGTACGCTTCGGCACCTATGCTTCCATGCTGGTCAGCCGCCGAGCGGCCCAGGTGCACCCCCTGCCCACCCAAGCCTACTTTCTCTGGAACGACGACCTCGAGTACAGCGGTCGGCTGCTGCGCCGAGGGGTGGGCTTCTTGGTGCCACAGAGCGTGGTGGTACACAAAACCCGCGACCCCTATAGCTCAGCCCTTCAAACCAGCGACGAGCAGTTTTACCTCGAGGCCCGCAATCGGGCCTGGTTAGTGCGCTCCGATGCTTTTGGTCCCTTGGGCAAAACCTTCTGGACGCTAAACAGCCTGGGGCTTTTCCTGGATCGCCTACGCCGGCGGGGCTTTTCGGGCCTCGAGGTGATCCTGCGGGGGTGGCTCGAGGGCTGGCGCAACCCTCCGCGAAGTGAGTAGGGGGGTATGCTAACATATCCCCGTGCGCCTATATCGCGTCGGCCTATTTACCGACACCTATCTACCGGGGCCCAACGGGGTGGCCACCAGCGTCTACTTGCTCAAGCGCGAGCTACGCCGCATGGGCCATGAAGCTTGGGTGCTAGCCCCCGAGATGCCCGATGTCGACCCTCGCGAGGAGGGGGTGGTACGGGTGCCCAGCGTACCCTACCCCTTCTTTGAAAACCAGCGGCTGGCCATGCCCAGCAGCCGCTACCTTCCCACCGAATTCGAGATTTTCCACACCCATACCCCGCTTTTCATCGGCATCTGGGGTGCCCGATTGGCCCAGCGGCAGCACCTACCGCATGTCTCCACCTTCCACACCCACCTGGAAAAATACGCTCACTATATCCCCGGCGTGGCGGCTATCAACAAATACGTGGGTATCATGCAGAAGGTCTGCCAAGCCTTCTACAACCGGGCCGATGTGGTCATCGCCCCTACCGAGCCGGTTAAGCGCCTGGCCGAGAGCTACGAGATCGAGCGGGAGATCCGGGTGGTGCCTACCGGGATCGACCTCGAGCTTTTACAAGCGGCCCCACTGCCGGCCTCGCCCTGGCCTTCTGGGCAGCGTCGCCTGCTGCACGTGGGCCGGTTGGGCAAGGAGAAAAGCGTGGACGTGGTGATCCGGGCTTTGGCCGAGATACGCCAGGAGCAAGAAGCCCACCTAGCCCTCATCGGTATGGGGCCACAGGAGGAAGAGTTGCGGCAATTGGCCCTAGAGCTGGGCCTGCTCGAGCACATCACCTTTGTGGGTGCTGTTCCCTACGAGAAAATCGGGGGCTACTACCAGATGGCCGAACTCTTCCTATTCGCTAGCGAAACCGAAACCCAAGGCTTGGTGCTATGGGAGGCCCAGGCCATGGGCGTCCCCGTGGTGGCAGTGGGCGCTGAGGGCACGCTGCAAGGGGTCGATGAGGGCAAAAGCGGCTACCTGGTTCCCCCGGGCGACCCCCGGGCCTTGGCCCGGCGGGCCTTGGAACTGCTACAGGATGAGGCCTTGCGCCAGCGCTTCAGCGAAGGAGCCCGCCGCTTCGCCGATCAGCGCACGGCCCGCCGCATTGCTGAGCAGATTGTCGAGGTCTACGACGAGGCCACCTGGCTGGTGCAGGTCGAGCCGCGCCGGCTCAAGATTCCCTTCCCCCGCCTGCCGCAAAATATCCCGACGAGTCCCCGCTGAGGTTGCGCGCATGCTGCCACAGGAAGTGCAGCCAGCCTTTGCTTAGGCGGCGAGCCGAAGTCCGTACTAATGCATCGTGCACGTAGCGAACCCGGCCCCTTTCTTGCAGCTTCCAGCCCAGTATAACATCCTCTCGAGCCTCCACCATCGGGTAGCCCCCTAGTTCTAGGGCAGTCTGGCGGTGAAAGGCCATGTTGGCCCCAGCCAGATTGGGCCGGCCCAGCAAGCGCATCAGTTTGAGAAAAACCCCATAGCCTAGCTCGGTTAACTCCTCCTGCCAAACTGGCAGTCCAAACATGCGCAGCGGGCCATAGAGGGCCACGTGGGTGGGCATGTGCGGCGCCAGCGCGGACAGCCAGCCTGGGGTGGGGCGGCTATCGGCATCGGTGGTGGCCACCCAGTCACCGGTGGCGGCCTCGAGGCCGGCCTGGCGAGCCTGGGCCACCCCAGGGGTGGGGCAGTGAACCACCCGGGCTCCTAACGCTGCCGCCAACAAAGCGGTGCGGTCGGTGGAGGCGTTGTCCACCACAATCACCTCGTCCGGTGGGCGGGTCTGGCGCTTTAGCGCCTCTAGGCAGCCGACAATAAAGGCCTCTTCATTGCGGGCGGGAATCACCACGGAAATTCGCACAGGTATACTCTAAGCCGTGCGCCTTAAGTTACAACGTCTCTCCCCCTGGCGCCTCAAAGGATTCTCGGCAGTAGCCCGACTGATTCTGGCCTGGGGATTGCTCGAAGGAGTTCGCAACGGATTCTACGCCGGGTATCTGGCCATCCACGGGGGGAACCTGGGCTTCTCTTTAGCGGTCATCGGCACTGCTTGGAGCGTTCACCTGCTTTCCGACAGCTTCAGCAAAACCCTTGGCGGCTACCTCTCGCAAAAGCTGGGCCTGGGGTGGGTCACCCTGCTGGGCGGAACGATGGGACTTCTGGTTTTGCTTATCGCCCCCTACACCCCCTATCCGCTGGTTTTTTTCACCCTGAGCCTGCTGTGGGGGGTCTCGCTTTCCGCCATCTTTCCCGGTTTGCTTACCCTGAGCAGCCAGATGGCCCAGCCAGGGCGGGAAGGCCGGGCGGTGACCCTAACCAACCTGCTTACGGCCCCCTGGACCGGCCTAGGAGTGCTGGGGGTGGGCTTTCTCACCAAGCTCAACCCGGGCCTGGCCCTGCACGTGCTCGAGGCCGCCCAGCTCACAGCCATTCTGCTGGGTCTGTCCCTCATCTTCCGCCCCGCCCGGGTACGCCCCCCAAGGCAGGAACTCTACCCCTGGCAACGGCTCTTACTTTTCATTCCCGCGGCCTTTGGGCAGACCTTTGCCCCCGCTCTGTTCGGCTTCTACATCCTGAAATACGCCCAAAACCTGGGGCTCAGCATGTTCTGGATTGTGGTCTTGATTGGGGTGGGCGGGGTGGTGTCGGCGGGGCTATTGGTGTGGACCGGGCGACACGCCGACCGCAAAAGCCCTCGAGGGCTCTTGATTGGCGGGCTGGCCCTGATTGGTCTGGCCATGATCGGCCTGGGCCTCAAGCCCCCCCTGGCCTGGCTCTTTCCCCTGGCCCTGGTGGCCGGGGTGGGCTTTGGCTGCTTCGGCCCTGGCTGGAACGCTTTAGTGGTACGACTCTTGCCGGAAAACAACCGGGCCGCCGCCTGGGGCACCCTGATGACCGTGGAGGGGCTGGGCTTTGCCCTGGGCCCGGCAGCCGGTGGCCTGCTGGCCGCAACCATCGCCGATAACGCCCCCTTCTTCCTGGGGGGAAGCATTATGCTCTTGCTGAGTGGGTTTTACGTCGTGGCCCTATGGAGACCCTGGTGGAAATCCTGACTGGAATTGCCTTGCTGTACGGCCTGGCCTGGGTGCTGGGGAGCTGGATGGGCCTGGGCAGCCTGGCCTGGGGAAGCCGGGCCCAGCCCCAGATAGCCCTTACCTTCGACGATGGGCCATCCCCAAAGACCGAGGCCCTGCTGGCCCTGCTAGACCGCTACGGGGTGCGGGCCACCTTTTTCCTGACCGGCCAACGCGCCGAGCAGTACCCCCATCTGGTGGAAAAAATCCGCCAGGCGGGGCACCAGATCGAGGCCCACGGCTACTGGCACCGGCCCGCCATCCTGATGGCCCCCTGGACCGAGTGGGTGCAGATTGCCCGCAGCCCGGGCCGGCTTTACCGCCCCCCCTGGGGCATCGTCTCGCCGTTTACTTACTGGTTTGCCCGCTGGCAGGGCAAGCAGGTGGCCTTATGGGACCTCGAGTCCAAGGACTGGCTAGAGCAGCCGCCAGAAGCCCTGGTGAAGCGGATGCTGTTTTACGTCAAGGGGGGCTCGGTGTTGCTCCTGCACGACGGGCCCGAGCGCACCCTGGCCATCCTCGAGCAGCTTCTGCCTTTGCTTTTGCAAAACGGCTACCAGCCGGTGCGCATGGACGAACTAGAGCTTGCCCCTTTGGGGCCACGCCAGGCCCTGATCCGGGCCAGCCAGGGAGCGGAAGAGCGCTACGATCAGCAGAAAGGCTGCCTCAGGGTAAGCTTTCGCTACGACCATATCCTGCGCCTCGAGCTACAAAGCTACCCCGGCCCGGCCCTGCCCGGCTTCCCCCCGGGCACCCCTTGCGCCCAGATTCACCTGGAGTCGGCCCGTATCGCTGAACTCAGCACCATGCAGGTCATCCGGGCCTTCCGTCAGACCTTTGCTGAAGTGGCCCGTTTCCTAGAAGCCCACCCCGAGGTGCAATTCCTCTACGGCTACAGCTACCTTGGCCCTGCAGCCAAAACCCTAGGCTTCCAGACCCACCCCCTCCCTCCCCTGGCCGCGCTAGAGTCCAAGCTGAGTACAGCCTGGTTTACCTGGCTGTACCGGGGGCAGGTGGCCCGCCACCTTTTCAGCAATCCAGCGGAAATCCTCTACATCACTCGGGAAACCATCCTGAGCCGCTACAAGCCCCTTAAAAACGGAAGTTAAAGCCCAGACCGAAGCGAACCCCATCGCTACGCAAACCGTCGCCGATACCGGTGGCTAGGTCGAAGGTCAGCTCGGTGCCTGGGCGCAGAGTGTAGCCTAGCGATAGCTCCGGTCTGGGGAGGGGAAAGATATCGGTGCTGAAGCGGAAGCGGAAGTCGCCTTGCTGGTACTCGGCAAAGATAGTCTGAAAGCCACGTAAGTCCACACTGTAGGCGAAAAACAGCTCGGGCGAGAGGTAGCGCCCAATGGTGAAGCGGGTCTCCTCCAAGCCTCCCCCGCTCAGGGCGGGGATTTCCACCTTGACTTGATCTAAGCCCAGTACCCTGGCCAGCTCGCGCTCGAGCTGCCCCACGATGAAGTTTTGCACCGCCGCTTGCAACCCAGTCTGGGCGATGTCGGCTGGCAGGGCCGATAGATCGGAGCGGCCCAGAAGCAGTAGGGCGTATATCTCGGCATCGGTATAGGGCTCTCCATCGCTTTTGCGGGCCACATCCCCGTTGCTGCGGGCCACAAAGGTGGGGCTTAGGTTGACCTTAATGCGGCCATTCTGCCTTAAAAAAGCCCCCTTGAGGGTCAGGTTGACCTGAATGCGTCGGTTATCCTGCCCCCGGTCCTGCACCACGGTATCGGCCACGATCTGCAGCTCGGGCAGAATACCCTCGGCAGGGCTGAAGCGGGCGTAGCTGCGCTCCTCCGGCGAACGGTCGCGAATGGTAAAGTCGCGATCCCACAGCTTAAAGCTACCACGCAAGGGCACCACCTCCCCCGAAAGGAAGGGGTTGCTGAAATCGCCATTGAGGTAGAGCTCGCCCGCCAGCTCGCCCTGGGCCAGCGACTCCTGGATCAGAATGCCCCGTTCGGCTTTGAGGCGGATGTTGCTGAACTCCACAGGAACCGGAGCGGTGGCTGGGGTTGCCTCAGGAGCGGCGATCGAGACCTCTCGCACCCCCTCCGGCAGACCCAGCCGGGCCCGGAGCACGTCCACCGAACCCTGGACGATATAGGCCCCGCGCTGATAGCGCAAGAACAGGTTGGTGTCGAGCAGGCCCTCGAGCAGGTAGTACCGTGGGTAACTGACCGGTACCTGTCCCTGCAAAGCCAGGATGAGCTGAGGGAAAACGATACCCGCCAGACGGGCGTTTTGGCGCTCGAGGCGGGCATCGAGGGTGTAGGCGGGATAGCCAAAGGTCAGAACGAAAGGCTCGTTGGCACTCAACAAGGGCAGGTCGGCAGTTCCCCTAGCCCGCACCACAAAGCGGCGGAGGTCTCCCTCCCCAGATAGCTCGGCCTGGGCAGGGTAGGGGGCAAAGAGCTGCAGGCGGCCCTCGGCACTGGCACTGTCCCCCACCCGCAACACCGCCCGAGGGGTCTGGCCCCGCACCGGCCCCAAGCGGAAGCTAAAGTCCTCCAAGGTGAGGTCGAAAACCTCGCCACTGGAGGAAAGGCGCACCGTTCCGCTACCCTCGGGGGTGAGAGGCTTGAGGTTGGGAATGACTTGCAGTACCGGGGTAAAGGAGGTGTTTTCTAGGTTGAGCCGCAGGTTGCTGCCCCGCCGCCCATAGTAGCCCGACCCACTCCAAGTGCCCTTGCCTGAAAGCGCCAGCTGATCGATGTAAAGCCGCTCTCGCTCGAAGCGCAAAGCCGCTTGGCCTACCAGGGTGTCGCCCCCACCCTGGAAGCGTAAGTACTCCCCTACCCAGACACCCTTAGAGGCCCAGGGGTCTTGCAAATCGATGTGGAAGGTGGTTCTACCGGTCCAGTAGGCTTGCCCCGCCAGATCGCCAGCCCAAGCAGAAAGCAGCCAGTGTAGGGGAAAGGCGGCTGCTACCGCTTCCCCACTCAAGCGGCCATTCTCCAACTTGAGCCGGGCCGTAGTGCGGTTGGCGCTTAGGAGCGCACCCCCATCGCTTCGCTCGAGGTCGAGCTCAGCCTGCCAAGCCCCCCGCTGGTAGCGGCCCCGCAGATGGGTGGCCAGGGCCAGATCGTCCCCCTGAACCCGCAAACCAGGGCTTTGCAGGTCGAATTCCAGCCGACCCTGATCGAGGGTCAGAAGGCCGCTGACCCGCCCCTTGAGGAAAGGCAGCCCGCGCTGTACCTGGGGCACTTCCTCCAGGGCCAGGTCGCGAAAACTGGCCCTGGCTTTCAACGCTGGGGCCAGACGAGCCTCGAGGGCTAAGCGGCCCAACTCACCCGCTAAAAAGCCCTGGGCCCGTAGGGCTTGCTGCCCCTCCAAGGTTAGCTGCAACTGGCTACCTAGGGGCTCTAGGGGGGCCTCCAGGTGGAGGCGGCCCTGCCAGTCGCCTTGGCCGTTGTAGCGCAGCTCGCCCTGAAGCCAGGGCCCCTGGGCCTCGAAGTGGGCCTCGAGGAGGCGCCCCTGGGCCTCGAGGCGCTGCCGGGCCTCTGGGTCTTGGTAAGCCAGGCGCCAGGCTCCTTCGAGGTTGAGCTGTCCCTGCAACCCCCCTTGGCCCCAGGGCAGCCAGGGGGTCTCGGGGTGACGCATCTGTAGCTGAAGCTGCGAACCGGCCCCCTCCAGCAGCCAGTCCAGCCCAAACACGCTCAGCCGAAGGGCCCCCTCGAGTGCCCCCTGCCACCAGCGCAGAGCACCGCTGCCCAGCTCGGGCGCGCTCAGCTCTACGGCCAGGCTCTTTAGGTCCAAAGCGGCCTGCAGGCGCCCCCCAGCCAAAGGGTAAGCCGCCTCCAGCAGCGGCCCCTGGCCCTGCAAGGTGAGGCCCTCCAGGGCCAGCTCCCCCGAGGCGCTGCGCTCGGCCAGGTTCAGCTCGAGGCCTCCCCCCGGCTCCGCAGCCACCCAAAGCCGCGGGTAGTCCAGGCGCACCTTTTGCCCCAGCAGCTCCCCGGTCACCACCGGGGTGGTGGGGCCGGAGAACTCAAGGAAGCCCTCGCGCAAGGCCAGCCGGCCCCACCAGGCCCCCGCATACCCCAGCTCGCCTGCCAGGTCGCCCGCCAGGTGGGCCTGAAGCTGGCCTTGCTGCCAGGTGGCCTGCAGGCTCCCACTGCGCCCCAAAGCCTCCCAGCGCAAAGCTCCCTCGAGGCTGCTCCAGGCCCCCCCTAGCCGTCCCCCCAGCCGCAGGCCACTCAGGTTGTAGTTTTCCAGCTCGGCCTCGAGGCCCTCTGGGCTCAGGCGGGCCCGAAGCCCTGGGGCGCTGAGCCCAAGCTGGGCCCCCTGGCCCTCCAGGTTCAGGGTCTGACCGGCCACCTCGTAGCGGCCCACCGCCCAGCGACCGGGGTAGACTCCCTGGGCCTCGAGGCGGCCCAACCCACGCGGAAGGGCTCCAGCGTATACCCAGCCCACCTGCAAGGGGTTGAGCTCTGCCCGGAGGAATAAAGGCTCCAGCCCCTCCTGGCCCTGTACCACCACCCCCGCCCCCTGGGCGCGAAGGGCCAGGCTACCCCAGCCTGGGAGGTCTAGCCTTCCCGCGCCCTCCAGGCTCAGCGGGGCCGCCTCGAGGTCGAAACGGCCCTCCAGAAAAGCCCCCGCCCAGGGCGAGGCCAGGCCAACCTCGAGGGCCCAGCGGGTAGGCTGTGCCCAGCCCTGCGCCAGCCAGGCCCTCAGGCGGCCTTGCCAGCCCCCCCGCCCTTCCAGCCGAACCTGCCCCTCGGCCAAATCGGCCTCTCCCACCAGGCTCCCTTGGGGTAGAGGCAGCTCCAGCGCCAGCAGGCCCTGGGGAGGCCCGCCCGCCCAGCGGGCCGTGCCCACGGCGTAGGGGCCTTCCAGCCGCAGCTCTAGCCCCTGCTGGTAGGCTAGAGCAAAGCGCTGCTCGGCATAGTGCCCGGCCAACTCGAGCTCTAGCCCCGCAGGATAAAGCTGTCCCCTGGCCTCGAGGTTTTCCCCATACAAGTGCAGGGGCAGGCGCAAGCCCTCCCAGGGGCCCTGGCCTTGGGCTTCCAGACGAAAAGGTAGACCGGTAAAGGGCTTTAGGTCGCTGTCCACCCGCAGGGCCAAGACCCCATCCTCCAGGCGGGCGGAAAACCCGCTCCCCTCAGCCCGGGCCCAAGGCCCTTCTTTGGCCTGGTAGCCAAACTGCAAGGCCACCTCAGCCCCTTGGCCCACCAGGCGGCCCTGCCCTTCCAGCTCCGGGGCCCACAGACGACCCAAAAGGGCGGCTTGGGCCTCGAGCCGGCTAGGGCCCAGGCCCAGGGCATAGCGGGCCTGGCCGCTGAGGCTGCCCTGGCGGTCGGTGCGGGCCTCGAGGTCGGCCTGAAAGACCCGGCCCCGAGCCCGCAAAACCCTATCCTGCCCCAGAAATTCCAGGGCCACCTGCTCACCCAAAAGCTGCATCCGCCCAGCGAAGCGTTGACCCACCAGGGCCATCTGGCCCGAAAGGGCCAGGGGGCGCTGGGCCAGCTCAAGCACCCCCTGCCCTGCCAAGAGGAGGCTTTCCAGCTCAACCCCCTGCCCCCCTGCCTCCAGCCGCAAAGGGGCTGCCCAGGCGAAGCGCCAGCGGGCCCCCTCCCCCTCCAGGCGCAATGCCCCCCCTTGCCGCAGGTACTGCTGGCTTTCCAGCCAGCCGCTGGCCTGGTAGCGCAGGCCCTGGCTCTGGAGGTTCAGCCGGGCCTGGGCGTAGGGGCTTTGTAGGATGAGCTGGGCCTCTCCCTGGCCTTTGCTCAAGATGTACCCCCCCTGAGCCTCTAGGGTGGCCCAGGGGCTATGGGCCTGCACCACTAAGGTGGGTTGCCCTAGAGCCCCTCCTACCTGGGCTTCCAGCTCGAGGCCACCCCGGCGGTAGGCCAGCCCGCCCGCTAACTCCGGGCCTATCTCCAAGCGGCCTTCCAACGCACCCGTCCCCGAAAGCTGCACGGGCTGGCCTGGGGCCCAGGCCAACACCACCCCGGCCTGGTACTGGGGGGAAAAGGCCGAAAGGGATCGGTCTTTGTAGTTTAGCTCAAGGGGCTGCCCGTAAAGCCGCAACGCGCCTTCTGCCTCGCCTTCGGGCCAAGCCACCCCACCTGTCCCCCACAGCCCCGCCAAGCTCAGCCGGCCCTGCAAGCGGCCCTCTAACCCGAGGTTGAAGAGGCGAGCCAAAGGGGCCGTCTCGAGGTCGAAAACCAGCCGGGCCTCGGCCAGGCGCACCTGGCCTTCTGGCAAGGTCAGGGTGGCCTGCCAGCGCTCCAGGCTGGCCCCTTCCGTTTGCAGGCGAGCCCCTAGGGGCAGACCCGCTAGGTCGGTGCGGAGCTGGGCCTCCAGCCTGAGGGCCTCCCCTTCCAGATGGCCTTGCAGCACACCCCGCTGCTCCAGCAGCCAGTAGGGCCAGTCCAGCCGGCCCCGGTAGGCCAGCCCCCGCCCCTCCAGGGCCAAGGGCCCCTCCAGCCGCCAGGTCTGGGTCTGTGCCTCGGCCCAGAGGCGCCAAGGGCGGCCTTCCAGGTAGGGAAGGTGGTAGCGGCCCTGGCCCTGGGCCTCGAGGCCACCCCAGGGCCCCGCCACCTCGAGGGTGCCTTCCAGGTAGGGCAGGTTCAAGTGACCCGAAAGGGCCAGGCCCGCTAACCCTACCGTGCCGCGCATGGTTCCATAAGGGCTTTGCACCTCTAGCTGCAAAGGCCCCAGCAAGCTCGAGCCGCTGAGCTGAGCCTGAGCGTAGGGGCTATCCAAGCTTAGACGCCCCCCCTGCTCCGACCAGCGGCCCCATAGGCGGCCCGGCAGGCCCAGACCGCTCAGGTCAAAGCCATTGGCCATGGCCCGCAAACGCAAGCCATCCGTATACCCTCCCGCCAAAGCCAACCGGCCCTGCTGAAACTGCCCGGAGAAGTCCAGACGGGCCCCCTGCCCATGGAAGGTTACCCCTCCTTCCAGCCGGGGTACTTGCAGGCGGCCTTGGTAGGTCAGACTCAACAGGTCAGCCTGGCCTTGCAACGCCCCCGTGTAGCCAGCGTAGGCCAGGCGGCCTTGCAAAGGCAAGCTACGCCAGGCCCCCTCTCCCCCTAGAGCCCCATACGGCGTATGCAGTTCTAGCCGGCCCCGCTCCAGGTTGCCCCGGGCGGTTAGGCTGGCCGGCGCCCCATTGACCTGTAGGGGCAGGGTCCCGCTAAAGGGCAGCCCCGCCTGGAAGGCCACCTGCCCTCCGGGCCAGCGCACCCCACGCCGATCCACCTCCAGCGGCACCTCTGCCACCTTTAGCGGCCCCGAAAAAGGCAGGGTCAGGCGCCCTTTGAGGCCAAGGTTCGGCCAGAGCGGGCCAGCCAGCCGAGCATAGCCCTGGGCCTCGGCCCATAGCATAGCCCCGCGCCCTTCCAACCACCCCCGCAACCAAGGGGATTGGAAGCGCACCTGGCCCAGGTAGCGCCCCCCCTGTAGGCCCAGATCGGCCTCCAGGGCAATTTGCGGACCAAGGGCCAGCGGGCCTTGCAGCCTGAGCCCATCCGCATCGGCAGAGATGCGCAGGGTCTCGAGCCGGGCCTCTACCCCAGAGGCATCGGCCACTCCGGACAGCGGCAGCACCCGCAAAGGGGTGCGCACCTCGCCCTGGTAGCGGGTGGCCAGCTCAGATAGCTCACCTTGAAGGCTTACCCTCTCGCTTTCCAGTCGCCAACCGCCAGAAAGCGCCCCTTTGGCGTAGCGCACCTGGCCTGAAAGGCGAAAGGCCTCGAGGATTTGCAAAGGTAGCCCCCACACCCCTAAGGTGAAGACCCCATCCCGGTAAACCCCCTCGGCCCAGCGGTTGCTTAGGCGCCAGGCCCCGCCGTCCTGCCGCAAGGCGATGGGAAAACGGGCATAGGGGGAGTCGTACTGCAACGCACCGCTGAAGCGCCCGTTTCTGAGCCGCGCCTGACCGGTAAGCTGACCCACCATCAGCGCCAAAGGCTCCAACCCCAGCCCCAGGTCGTCCCAGGTGCCGCTTAGTACCACCCCCCCCAGCCGGCCTTGCACCCTGGGACCTTCCCCCACCAGGCTGCCCGAGAGGCTGAAGGGTTTGGCCAGGGGCAGGCCCACCCCCTCCGAGCGCACCCCTAGCTGCCAGCGGGCCCCCTGGCTGGCAAAGCGCAACCCGGCCTGGCCCAGAAGGGGGCGGGGCCAGACCAGGGTGCCCTCAGCCTGGGTCTGGGCCCCCTGGCCCTGTAGGCGCAGTTGGCTACCCAGGCTGTCGCGCAGGGCTACGCTGTAGGTATCGCTGCGCAGAGCCGCGCTGGCCTGGTAGCTGCGGTCGAAAAAGGCCCCCTCTACTACAGCGTCGAGCTGGAATTTCTGGTCGAAGGCCAGCGTCCCTCGGTAGCGCAGAGGCTCGCCCAAAAGGCGCCCTTCCCCGTTGTAACGCCCCTGGAGTACCAAATTCTGCCAACCCTGGCCTTCCAACCACAAAGGCCCTCCCCCGCTTACCGGCAAACGCAGGCCGAAGTGTTGGGCCAGGGCGCTCAGCCTGGGGGTTCCCTCCACCCGGAAGCGATAGTGCTGCTGGGAGAGGTTCACCGTGCCCTCACCACGAAGGGGGCCTTCCAGGCCTCGAGCCTTCAGGCGGGCCGTCACGACCTCGCCGTCGAAGTCCACGCTGCCAGCAACCTGGTCCAGGGTAAACCCTACCAGCTTGACCGTGGCGTCTTTTACCTGGTTGCGGCCCAGAATCCCGTTTTTGACCTTGGGGCCAACAATCCAAGTGCCCTCGAGCTCTCCCGCCTCGAGGCCATCGAACCAGTAGCGCCCCGCGCGCAAGTCGCCTTTGGCCTCAATCCGCCAGGCCTCAAACTCCCGCCCGGTACGCCAGACCGTGGCGCTAAGCTTTCCGTCGGGCAGCTCGAGCCGAACCTGGTAGGGGCCCTTCCCTCGCACCACGGCCCGCAGGGTGGGCAAGAAAAATTTCTGGCTTTGCGCAATGTGCACCCCCACCCGATCCAGCACCAGCTCGTCTACACGCAGCCGAAAAGGGGAAGGGGGGCCTGGCTCGTGCCTTTCCGGGATGATGGCCTCCCAGTGCAGGAAAACCTCACCCTCCTGGGCCCAAATCCGCAGAGGCAGCTCGCGGCGCAACAAACTCAACAGGTTGTAGCCCACGCGCAGGCGCTGGGCCTCGAGGGCTATCCCCTGCCCCTCGAGGCGAACCCCTCTGAGCTCGAGGCCGGCCAGCAAGTACCCCCCTACCGCTTGCCACTGCCCCCTAAATTGAGCGGCTTTCAGTCCTTCTTGCAAAAGGTACTCGGTAAAAGGTGGAAAAGCGGGGAGCGCCACCAGCAGGCCAAGCAAAAATGCCGGAATCCAGCGCCCAAATCGCACAGGCCCAGTCTAGCCCACAACCCTGAGGAGAATCTAGGAAAAAGGCCATTCCGAGCCAATCTAGCCCTCTTTTTTTGCCCACCATTCCTCGAACCCTGCTGTAGATTGAAAACATGCCGCGGATTACCGTACTGGTCAGCGGACGGGTGCAGGGGGTGGGCTACCGCTACTTCACCCGCCAGAAGGCCCTGGAGCTTGGCTTAGCCGGTTACGCCGAAAACCTCCCGGACGGGCGGGTAGAGGTGGTGGCTGAGGGCGGCAAGGACGAACTCGAGCACCTGATCCACCACCTGCGCCAAGGACCCCGAGGAGCCTGGGTTGCCCAGGTGGATGTCCAGTGGAGCCAGGCCACCGGCCTCAAGGGGTTTCAAATCTTCTGAGACCGGGAGCCTCTGGCTGCGCTGCTGGGAACGAAGCCCAGGCTGCAGGGCGCACCCCCTGGGTCAAAAGCGCCTCAGCCAAAGCGGCCTTAAGCTCGGATAGGCCCTGGCCTTGGGTGGCCGAGACCGGCAAGCCGCCCAAACGCTCCTTGAGGAACTCCAGGTCGTAGCCGTCGGCCCGGTCAGCCTTGGAGAGCACCAGGATGCGCCGGGCCTCGACCCCTAGCTCGGCCAACAATGCCTCCACTACCCGGTACCGTTCCAAAGCCCCCTCCTGTGAGGCATCCAACACGTGCAGCAGCACATCGGCGTCGTGCAACTCTTCCAAAGTAGCCCGGAAAGCCTCGAGCAAATCGCTGGGCATATGGCGAATGAAGCCCACCGTGTCGGTATAGAGCACCTCGCCCAACCCCGGCAAAAAGCCCCGGCGGGTCAGGGGGCGCAGGGTGGCAAAGAGTTTGTTCTCGCCTGGCTCACCCTTTTTGGCTAGGGCCTGCATCAGGGTGGTCTTGCCTGCGTTGGTGTAGCCCACCACCGCGACGATGGGCAAGCCCGAGCGCTCCCGTTGCCGGCGGGTCTCCTGCCGCCGGGTGGCCATTGCCTCTAGTTTGCGGGTGAGCTCGGCAATGCGGTCTTGCAGGCGGCGCCGATCCACCTCCAGCTTGGTCTCGCCCGGCCCCCGGGTGCCAATCCCTCCCCCTAAGCGGGATAAGTCCTTGCCCTTACCCACTAGCCGGGGCAGCAGGTATTTGAGCTGGGCCAGCTCTACTTGCACCTTGGCCTCCGGCGTGCGAGCGTGCTGGGCAAAGATGTCCAGAATGAGCTGGGTTCGGTCGAGCACCTTTAGGCCGGTTAGGCTTTCCAACTCCCGGGCCTGGGCTGCGCTTAGCTCGAGGCCAAAGATGAGGGTTCCCGCATTCTGGTGGTAGGCTTGCGAAACCAGCTCCTCTACCTTACCCCGGCCCACCGCGTAGCGCGGGTCCAGGCTAGGGCGGAAGACCAGCTCCTGGTGGGCTACCACGGCCCCTGCCGTACGGGCCAGCTCGGCCAGCTCCGCCAGGTCTACCTCGGCCTGCACCCCCTGGCCCTGATCCACCCCCACCAGTACCGCCCGCTCCCCCGAGCCATCCCGCAGATCAAGCACCCGGGCCTGGCGGGAAAGCTCCTCTTCCAAGGCGGCCACCGCAGCGGCCAGATCCCACTCGAGGTATTCGTGGTAAGGGCGCGCGGGGAAGATCTGCCAGTCCTCCTCGATGGCTTTAGGTGGCGAGAGCAGGGCCAAATGCAGCTTACCGGGGAGGCCTTGTTCCACCTCGAGCGCGGCCATGGCGTCTAGGCGGTGCAAGAAGAGCAGCGAAAGGTCGGGCCGCGAAAGCCCACCCTTAGCCAGATGGGTGTGCAGCACCCGATACCCACAAAGGCGGGTCTCCACCAGGGCCGCCTCGGGCATGGGCAGCTCTTTGGCATCCCCTACCGCCACCCGGATAACCCGACCTCCCCGGTCGAAGAGCAGGCTGATGGGCTTCTCCAGCTCTTCCGACAAAGCCGCCAGCGTACGCGCCAGCTCGGCGGAGAGGAGTCGGTTGGCGCCTACGCGGCGGTTATACAGGTTGGCCAGACGCCTTTTCTCGCTGGGCTTAAGACCGTTGGTGCGTCCGAAGATTTTCTCCACTAAGGCTCACCTAAGCTGAAAAGACAAGCCAACTCCTCCGCCATCTGGTTCGAAGGAGTGCGGCGTGTACTCTCAACTTGTTCTAAAGTATAGCATGCTCGAGGCCGAAAATAATAACGCAGCGCACATGCATAAACCTTCAAACCACCAACCCCGCTGTGCTCGAGGTAGGCCACAGGCCATCTCACCCTGCCGGGGTAAGCTTTGAGAAGTGGGGCGATTTAGGGCCATTTTCTTTGATCTAGACGAGACGGTGCTCAAACCTAGGGAACAAAACCCCCGGGCCGAGTTCAAAAGAAGGCATGGCCTCGAGGAACACCGGCTCATCCTTGAAGCCATCACCCTGCACCCGGCCTTAAAACAGGCCCAGGTGCTCGATGGGTCTACCCACCGCGCTTCTCACCAACAATCATCGGGCCGCCACCGAACAGGTTTTGCACAAATACAACCTAGCTTTCTCGCTGGTGCTGACCCGGTAGGCCTGCTGCAACAGGCTCTAGCCCACTTCGGCCTTGCCCCCAAGGAAGCCCTGTACATCGGCGACTCAGAAGGCGATAGGCAGGCCGCCCAGACCCTGGGCATGCCGGTATGGTTCTTAGCCACGCCGCACAACCCCCATCTCCAGCCTCGCTTTGCCCATCCTGAGGAACTGCTACAGGCTTTGTTAGTCCATTTGGAGTAGAATTCCTCATTATGCGCGGGTGGTTGGCAGTAATGCTGGTGGGTCTGGGGCTGCTGGCTTTTAGCCCAAAAGCAGCCAGCGGTCCGTTGCAAAAAGCTGACTGGATTGTGGTGCTGGGTGCGGCCCAGTACAACGGTGAACCCTCCACCATCTTTCGCAACCGCCTCGAGGCCGCCCTGCGCTTGTATCGCCAAGGCTACGCCTCCCGCATCGCCGTGACCGGAGGGCGCCGCCCCGGCGACCTGCACAGCGAAGGCGAGGTAGGCTGCCGCTACCTGCAAGAACGCGGGGTGCCTCCCCGGGCCCTTTACTGCGAAAAAGAAAGCCGACGCACCTGGGAAAACCTCAGCAACATTGCCCCCGTAGTAGGCCGCTCGCCCATCATCGTCGTTACCGACGAACCTCACCTGCCCAGGGCCCTCATCCTGGCAGAGCAAATCGGGCTGAAGGCAACCGGCTTTGCTGTACGGGGGCAGTTCAAGGAGTCTTACTGGCAGCGCGAGGCCCTGGCTGCCTTGCTGGCCCGGCTGGGGGTGCGCTAACTCAGCGCTTGAAGCGATCCAGCGAGGATAGGTAGCCTTCCAGCAGGGCCTTGAACTGGCTTATGAACAGGTCGCGCTCGTTACGCACCTGCTCGATGTCGCTTTTGATGCGCTTCATCTGCTCGACGAGTTCCTGCAAAGCTGCCTGGCGCTCGGCCTCGGTCTCGCGCCGGATGAGTTCGGCCTCGCGCTCGGCCTGGGCCTTAATCTCGCGGGCAATCCGCTCGGCGGCCACCACCGCCCGCTTGAGTTCGGCCTCGCCCTCACGGGACTTGGCCAGCTCGGCCTCGAGTTCGCGAATACGGCTGCGCAAGCGTTCGTTCTCCTCAATCAGCCCGGTCTGAAGGTCAGCCACCCGGGCTAAGTATTCCCGCACCTCGGCCACCACGTAGCCCCTTAGCCCCTGGCGAAACTCCTGGTAGCGGATGTCCAGCGGTGTTAGCTCTGCCCGCTCCATACGAAACTCACCCGTTGCGCGCTCATCCATTGTCCCAGCCTACGGCAGGCGGCGGTGGGTTTGTCAAACCCAAGCGCAAAGGACATGCGCCTTCCAGCATCCTTGCCAACACGGGCCCCAAAGCCTGAGCCTCTTCCACGGTGTAGGCGTGAAGCTCCAGCGGCAGCCTAGCAAAGGCCTTACGGGCCAGGCGGTACAGGTCTTCTCGCCGAGGTTCCTGGTAAATCAGCAAGAGATCCACGTCACTATTCGGCAAGGCCCGGCCCTTGGCCCAGGAACCAAACAGGTAAGCCCGCTGTAGGGGAAGATGCAAGCGTAGGGCCTCAAGCCCCGCTTCAAGAAGCAGAATTAGTTCCTCTTGACTCCAAGGTGGAGAGAAAATCTTTACAGTAGGCATATATCTCCTTAGCGTAGCTCAAAAGGCGCTGAGCCTCAGGCCGGCGGTAGCGCTCAAAGGGGGCCCCCTCCGGCAGAGCGTCGGGATAACGGCTAGGGATATAAGCCTTGTCCAGCTCACTGGCCCCATCCAAAAGGGCCTCTGGCACCGCGCGGTGCTCCTCTAAAGCTTGAAGCAGCCCGGTGACGGAGTGCCCCCAGGCGAGCAAACCCATCCGTTGGAAAACCGCCTTCACCGCTTTTTCCGCTGCCTGCTGGGCAGCGAAAGCGGCCCACTCGTAAAACCCTCGCTCCAAAGCTAGCTGAGCGTGCTCCAGATCGCGCCCAGCCTGGAGGATGAAGTCCCGGCTTCGCTCCACCCTAATACCCTACCACTCAATCGGGCTGAAAAAGGGCCTGCCCCACCCGCACCAGCGTAGCCCCTTCCTCTATCGCCACCTCAAAATCGCCCGACATGCCCATGCTGCGCTCAGGTAGCTGGTACCGATCGGCCAACCTCGAGAGCTGGGCAAAAATGGGCCGCACCGCCTGGGGGTCTGAGCTGTAGGGGGCTACCGTCATCAGGCCCTCTACCCGCAGGCCTGGCAAGGCCTGAATCTGGGCCATGGCCTCGGGCAGTTCTTCCTCCAGGAAGCCGTGCTTTTGCGGCTCGCGCCCCAGGTTGAGCTCGAGCAACACCCGCTGCTGCTTGCCCGCCTCGGTAGCCTTGCGGGCCACCGCCTCGGCTAGGCGCAAGGAGTCAATGGAGTGGATCAGGTCGAAGCGTACAGCAAACTTAGCCTTGTTGCGCTGCAAAGGGCCGATAAAGTGCCACTGTGCGGCCAGCTCGGCCATCTTGGGCAAAGCCTCCTGGATGCGCGACTCACCCAGGGGATAGTCCCCAAAAGCCAGTACCCGCTCGCGAATCTCGGCCACGCTGTGCCCCTTGGTCACCGCCACCAAGCACACCTCCTGGGGGTTGCGCCCGGCGCGGCGGCAGGCCTGCTGGATGCGCTCTAAAACCCCCGGAAGGCTCATAGCGCAGCCAGAATCCCCCGCACGAACTGGCGGAAACGGGCCCCGCTCTGGGCTGCCACCGCCAGCACCTCCGCCTCGGTGGCGTGGTGGTCGCGCTCGGGCACGGCCATATCGGTAATGGTGGAAAGGCCCAGCACCCGGGCCCCGAGGTGGCGCAGGGCGATCACCTCCGGCACGGTGGACATCCCAATGGCATCGGCCCCCAGGCCGCGCAGGAGCTTGAGCTCGGCCCGGGTAGCAAACTGCGGCCCCGGCCACCAGGCATACACCCCCTCGCGCAGTAGGAAATCCTGGGCGCGTGCCACCTTGTGGGCCAGGGTTCGCAGGCCAGGGTCGTAGGCGTCGAAGGTTACCGGAAAGCGCGGCCCCAAGCGCTCGTCGTTGGGGCCGGTGAGGGGTGAGAGGCCAGCGTAGTTGATGTAATCGCTGTGCAGCATTAGCTCGCCCGCGTTCCAGCCAGGGTTCAGCCCCCCCGCCGCCGAGGTGACGAAAAAGGTACGGGCCCCCAGGAAGAAGCCCACCCGGTGGGGAAAGACTACCTCCGCCGGGCTATAGCCCTCGTAGCAGTGCACCCGGCCCTTGTAGGCCAGAACGCGCTTGCCCTCGAGGTGGCCCAGAATGAGCCTCCCTTCGTGCCCCGGGGCGGTGGACTGGGGAAAGTGAGGGAGGGAGGCATAGGGAAAACTGGCCACCACCTCGATCTCGTCGGCCAAAGGGCCCAGCCCCGAACCCAGCACCAGCCCCACTTCGGGGGAAAAGTCGGTCTGGGAGCGGATGTGGTCTACGGCTTGCTGAATCTGCTGGTAGGTCGAACCCATGCCCTCAAATCTACCTTATCCGGTCATAAAAGGGTCAATACACGTGCAAAAAAAACAAAACCGGAGCCCAAAAGCCCCGGTTTTGTGTATTGCTTGGTGGCTATGGGCGGACTCGAACCGCCGACACCACGATTATGAGTCGTGTGCTCTAACCGGCTGAGCTACATAGCCGTGGTTGCAGGGACAGGATTTGAACCTGTGACCTTCGGGTTATGAGCCCGACGAGCTACCAGACTGCTCCACCCTGCGACGAAGTGGGCCTACGGGCCAAAACCGCAAACTCAATCTTAGGCGGGGAAAGGCGGTAAGTCAAGACAGTGTAATCGGTCAACACATGTGAGACTGGGGAACCGACTCCTCCTGCATCTTAGCTAAATACTCCAAGGGAGCAAGACCCTGTAATCGGTCAACACATGTGAGACTGGGGAACCGACTCCTCCTGCATCTTAGCTAAATACTCCAAGGGAGCAAGACCCCCCAGGGCCATGTGAGGCCTTCGGCGGTTGTAGTGGTCCAGGGAGGCATCCAGCTCTGCCTGTAGCTCGCTGAGCCGGGGGGGCAGAGGCCGGGTATAGAGCTCCTCCCTAAAGGTCCGTTGCACCCGCTCCACGTGACCATTGAGTTTAGGACTCCTCGGCGGCAGCACAAACAAGGCAATCCCCAGAGCACAGCAGGCCTCCTCAAACTCGGCCATGAACTC
>NZ_AUHY01000025.1 GCF_000423425.1 Meiothermus rufus DSM 22234
AGATCCTCCAGCCGGCCCAGGGTAGCGACCACCCGCTGGCGGACGCGGCCGCCCTGGCGCACGCTCTCGACGAGCTGGAGGTAGGTGCGGGTGGAGCCGTCTTTGTTCTTGAAGGCCTTCTGGCGGATGAACATGGCACAACTAACGTAGCATCAAAACTATTCGCCTTCAAGATCTTATCTGAAAAACGTGGCACTACACTTTTGACCCCAAAGAACCGCCGCCCCATGGAAACCCCTTGATTCATGCGGGTTCCTGGGGCGGCGTGGCACCGAGAAGGGCCGTCAACTGTCAAACCCGAGAAGCAGAAAGGAGGGTTTTGTGAAGCGATTCGGAGTTCCAAGCTTTTTGGTTTTGTTGCTTGCAGCCTGTGGCCTGATTAGCAGCCCGCCCATCGACAACCCCTTCGGCCTGGCAGGGGAGCAGACCACCTTTACCCTGGGCCCTTCCAGCGCGGCCACCGGCACGGCCAGCGCAACCGCCACCTTCGAGGATCTAACCAACCTCAACCTGCCCCTCAACCCCACCGGTTTCACCTACAACCTGGCCATCCAGGGGGGGACCCTCGGCGGCACGGGCTGCCCCTCGCCCCTACCCTCCTCCGTCCAGGTGAAAATGGACGTCACCCTGACCGTCTCGGATAACCCCGCTAGCGGCCCCCGCAGTACCAGCGCCACCGCCAACAACGTGGAGTTCACCCTCAGTGCAATCGGGGGCGGGAACTACAGTGTGAGCAACCTGAGTGCGGGCAGCCTGAACCTGAACGTGGGCCAGGTCCTGCAGATCATCCAGACCGGCGGCAGCAACACCGCGGTGCTCCAGGCCACGATCAACACCACCAGCACCCCCGACCTGGCAGGCTGCACCCTGACCCTCACCTGGGGCGGCGGCACGGGCGTTTTGAAGTTCTAGCCCTTAGCGTAGCCCCACCCCGCTGGAAGGCTGGGGTGGGGGCTAAGGCGGCAGCTCAAAGTAGCGCCGCAAAATACGGCGCACCTCGGGGGGCAGAGGCTCGCTTTGAAGGTACTTTTCCGCCTGGCGCTGCACGTTCTGGGGGGGCTGGCCGGCGGCCCAGGGGCTGGGCAGGGGCTGGGGCCTTCCCTGCCCGGCCTCTCCCCCACGGACGGGGGCTTCGCCCGCGGGTGAAGGAAGGTTAGAGGGCAGGTTGCTAGCGGATGGGGCCTGGCCTTGGGGGCTTCCGGTGGGCCTATCCCCCGGCGAACCTCCAGCGGGCTGCTCCCCAGGCGAGCTACCCTGGGAAGACCCCTGCTCGGCCTGGGGCTGGGCTGGCCTCGAGGAGGGACTAGGCATGGGCTGGCCTTCGCGTCCCGGTGCGGGCTGGGACAGACTGGGTGTGGGTGAGGCTTCCCCGCCGGGCTGGCCTTGCGGAGAGGATGGCGGCTGGAGCTGGCCCGGCCCGGGTGAGGCCTCACCCGTAGACTGGTTCTGCTCGGGAACTGGCTCAGCACCGGCGTTCCCCGAAAACGGGTTTTGCTCTGCCTGAGCCTGGGAAGTCTGGGCCGGCTGTTCCTCAGCGGGGGAAGCCCCTACCTCATTCTGCTCCCCTTCAGCAGCCTCCTGGCCCTCGCCCGAGGAACCCTCAGCCGTAGGGGATACCTCGTCCGGGGCGGAAAAGGGCGGGGTAGCCGCTGGCGAAGAAGGCGGGCTGGTCTGCGTTGGGGCCTCGGGTTGGGCCACAACCGGCTGGGCTCCCGGCAGCAGCCACACCAGCCCAAGGGAAAGGAGGTACAACGCCACCAGCGCCCAGGGCCAGGGGGGGAGCCGGGCTGTGCGCAGGCTGGTCTCGGCCTCGGCTTGTAGCTGGTTTCGCCAAGGGTGGTCGGGGGGGGCCTCGAGGGCACTACGGTAGGCCAGGCCATACCGCCGGTCCAGCTCGGCCAAGGCCCGCTCTTCCTCCCAGCGGCTGGGGTAGAGCAGAGCCAGGCCTGAGAGCAAAGCCCAGGCGGGGTGCACCCCCCAGGCCAGGGGCAGCAGAACCAAGGCCAGGCCAGCCGCCAACCCCAGCCGTACCCGCCAAGCACGCCTACGGGCCCATGCGCGGTGCATGGTTCTAGGGTAGCCGATACCGGGGCCGGGCGGTTGGGGTGTGGCCCACCTTGCCATTAGAGCCGCTGCAAAAGCTCTTCGCTTTGGTGAAAATAGCCATCCTTGGGAATCAGCACATACCCTCGAGCACTGCGTGCAGGGTGGTAGGGAACCTCGAGGCTCAGCTTCAACACCATCCCCTGGCAGGGGCGAACCTGGGCCGGGTGGACCATCAGGCAGGGGCGAAACGGCACCGCCTGAGCGATGCGCTCGAGGAGGAAAGCCAGGTAGGCGGCAATGCCTATGGACCGAAGCCGCTTCACAAAAACCAGTCTAGCCCAGAACCTATGGCCCCGTTTAGTTCCGGCTTACCTTACGGTTCAGGAAGTCCATCAGCACATAGCGCCCAATGTTGGCCGGGGTGGTCAGATAGGCCTTGCCCTTGGTGATCTGGGTGATTTTCTTGACAAAGGCCAGCAGTTCCGGCTCACGGGCCAGCATGAAGGTGTGGATGGGGATGCCCTCCTTGCGGGCTAGGGTGGCCTCCTTGAGGGTTTCAGCCAGAATCACCGGATCGAGGCCCCAGGCGTTCTTGTAAATCTGGCCCGAAGGCAGGGTGAGCGCGGAGGGCTTGCCATCGGTAATCATGATGATCTGTTTCATCTCCCCGCTCATCTTCTTGAGCATCTTACGGGCCAACCGGAGGCCTTCGGCGGTGTTGGTATGGTAAGGGCCTACCTGCACCATGGGCAAGCGGCCCAAGGGCACTTCCTCAGCGCTGTCGTGGAAGATGCCGAAGCGCACCTGGTCGCCGGGATACTGGGTGCGGATGAGGTGGGCCAGGCCCAAGGCTACTCGCTTAGCCGGGGTGAAACGATCCTCACCGTATAGGATCATCGAATGGGAGCAGTCCAGCAGCACCACGGTGTTCATAGCCGCGGCATACTCGGCCAGCTCGATGACCAGGTCGGAGGCCTCGAGGTTCTCCAGCCCCTTGGTCACCACCCGCTTCAGGGTCTCGGCCAGGTTGAGGTTGGGCTGGTCGCCAAACTCGTAGGGCTTGGTCTCGCCGCTGGACTCTACCCCAGAGGCGTAGTGACGGGTAGGGTGGGCGCCGGGGGCGTTCTTGCCCAAAGAACCCAGCAAGGCCCGCAGACTTTTGAGGCCCAGAAAATCCACCGACTTCTGCGTGAGCTCGAGGCGCACCTCCTGGGCCTCCCCTTGGCTTCCTGGACCGGCGGGCTGGGTGGGGTCGGGGCCGCCTAGGCGGATAAACCCCTCCTCTTGCAGCCGCTGAATGAGCTTTTGAATCTCCTGGTATAGCCGGGTCTCCTCCTTGCGGTTGGCGAAGCGGGCCTCGCGCAGCCATTCCTCGGGAATGCGGCCCTGCTCTAAGAGGGCTTGCAGCAAGGCATCGTAGAGGTCCTCGGCGGTGGGGGTGCGGCTGGGGTCGGGCTGGTAGCGGTTGTAGGGGTCGGAAAAGCCCGAGTCCATCAGGAAGTCCTGGATCATCTCCATCAGCTCGGCTCCGCTCAGGTCGTCGAAGCCAGGCTTGTATTTGGAGTACCGCACGCGCATAGCCACCCCTTCAGTTCCCGCTGCCCCAGCGCTCCCGTTCACGCTCCAAAGGAGCGCTATAGCTCTCCTCGCCCCGGGCAATCTTGCGTCGGCCGGCTAAGCCCTCGAGGATGAACTCCCCAGCCGCCACTATGGCCTCTGGGGTCCCCTGGGGCTCCAGCTTGCGGGCTGCCGCCAGCAGACCCGGCACCTTCTCCATCTCTGCCAGCAGCTTGCGGGCGCTATCCTCGGGCAGGGTGAGGAGGTTGCCCTCAGCGAAGTACTGCACCACCTCGTCGGTGGGGAGGCTCCGGGCCCGCTCAGCAAAGGCCATGCCGAAGGCTTTGAGCAACAGGTCTTTGGCCACCCGCTCAGCCCCTTGGAGCTCCCCTTCGTACTCCAGCTCGATCTTGCCGGTGATGGCCGGTAAAGCGGCGTAGAGGTCGCGGGGGCGGGCCACCGGGCGCTCGCCCAGGCGCAAGGCCCGACGCTCGGCATTGGAAACCACCAACTCCAAAAGGCTGATGGAAAGCCGCTGCGAGACCCCCGAGGTCTTATCCACCCGCTTGTCTTCCCGGGCCACAAAGGCCACCGCCTCCGCGGCCTCGGCCACGTAGGCCGGCACGTAGATGCCCTCCTCACGGGCAATCCAGGCCTCTTGCTGGGTGATGGCCAGACCTTCCTCGAGGCTGTGCGGGTAGTGGGTGCGTATCTCTGAGCCAATGCGGTCTTTGAGGGGGGTAACGATCTTTCCGCGGGCAGTGTAGTCCTGGGGGTTGGCGGTAAAGGCAATCCATACATCGAGCTCGAGGCGCACCGGGTAGCCCCGAATCTGCACGTCGCCTTCCTGCAGAATGTTGAACAAGGCCACCTGCACTTTAGGGGCTAAGTCGGCCACCTCGTTGACGGCAAAGATACCCCGGTTGGCCCGGGGCAACAGGCCATAGTGGACAGCCTCGAGGTCGGAAAGCCCGGTGCCCCGCTTAGCCGCTTTGATGGGGTCGATGTCGCCCAGGATGTCGGCCACGGTGGTGTCGGGGGTGGCCAGTTTTTCCACGTAGCGCTCACTGCGGGGAATCCAGACGATGGGGGCATCGTCGCCGGCCTCCGCGAGCAGGCGCTTGGCCTCTGCGGAAAGGGGAAACAGCGGATTATCGCGAATCTCGGTGGGTAGGGCGGGTATTTCTTCGTCCAAAAGCTCGGTGAGCTGGCGTAGAATGCGGCTTTTGGCCTGGCCCCGCAAGCCCAGCAAAATAAAGTTGTGCCGGGCCAGGATGGCGTTGATCAAGCTGGGAATTACCGTCTCGTCGTAGCCTTGTATGCCAGGAAAAAGCCGCTCACCTCGCCGCAGCTTAGCGATAAGGTTCTGCCGCGCTTCATCCTTGACGCTGCGACGCAGCTTCTCCAAGGGATATGTACGCCTGAGCTCACCGAGGGTCTGGGCCTTGCGCATTCTTCAAGTCTAGCCCGACCCGCGTAGGAATGTGTAAATCAGACCGGGTTCTCCAGAACGGCCACCACCAGCCGCCCAGGGCCGTGCACCCCCCTGACCATAATCTGGCCGATGTCGGCGGACTTGCTCGGGCCGGAGTGCAGGCCAATAGCCGCGGGGAGCTGGGGCCTAAGGGCGTTCAACGCCTCAAAGAGGGTGGGGTAAATCTTCTCCTGCAGCACAAACACCAGGTGCGACGGCGGCAGAAGCTGGACGCGGCGGCCCTCCTGGCTACTCAAGAGCACCGTGCCGGTCTCGGCCACCGCACCCAAGGCCCAGGAGAGGCCCAGGGGGGCTTCCTCCGGGGGCTGCACCGGCAGCTCGGGGTGCAGGGCCGGGGGCAGGCCAGCCCCCAAAGCCACCCCGCTAAAGGGCTGAACAAACTGGGCCAGCCAGGTACGGGCGGCCTCGAGGTTTTCTAGGTGCACCAACTCCCCCCCGTTCTCCCGCAGGCGCTGGCCGAAGAGGGCCAGGGCTTCCTCGAGCGCTAAAGAAGGTAGGGCCAGCGGCTCGGGTAGGGCCGGGGCTGGGCGGTGCTCCAGGGCCCGGCGGAGGCGGGCCAGGATGCGTTCGCGCATGGGGCAAGTATATCGCAGTTCTCTATTACAGCGGAGCTGCCGTGGAAGCCCGCAAAACCAGTTGACTGGGGAACTCCTGCACCTCTTCTGCCAGGCGCTGGCCGCCCAAACCCCGGACTAAAAGCTCCACCGCCATCCTGGCCATAGCTTGTACTGGCTGAGCCACCGTGGTTAAGGGGGGTTGGAGGTGGGCAGCAATGGGAATATCATCAAAGCCCACCACTGAAAGCTGGTTGGGAATTTCCAAACCCCGCTCTCGTGCAGCCTCATAAACCCCCAGTGCCGAGAGGTCGTTACCAGCAAAAATAGCCGTGGGCGGTGGGTCTTGGGTTAATAGCTGTCGAGCCGCCTGTAACCCCCCTTCCTGTGTGAACCCTCCTGGCACCACCCAGCGCTCGTTCCACAAACCTGCAGCTTGCATGACCTCACGGTAAGCCCGCAGACGCTCGGCCCCCTGGCCCGAGTGGGGGGCGCCGGAGATATGGGCAATCCGGCGATGGCCTAAGGCCAGCAGGTGACGTAACAAGTCGGTGGTAGCGTGGTAGTTGTCGGCACGGATCACCGGAAGGTGTGTGGGAGGACCAAAGTAGTTGATAAGCACAATGGGTGCGGGAACCTGTTCAAGAGCCCGCAGGAATTGCCTCGAGCTGCTAGGACCTACCAAGATCAGCCCATCCACTAGTCCGCCCAGTAGTGAGCCTACCCGCTCACGCTCTCGTTCAGGGCTGCGCGAAGTTGTGAAAAGCCCCAAATCGTACCCCAGACGCCCAGCCATATCAGCTGCTGCTCGAGCCAACTCGGCAAAATAGGGGCTGGCCCAGACCGGCTACCAGGGGTTCCTCTCCCTCGAGGTTTTCAACGACCACTTCCGCTATGCCCCAGCCCAGGAGGTCGCCCAGGATGGCTACCGCTCGCTGCTCTACCTGGAAGCCCCTCAGGCCCCTGGGGTCTCGGTGAAGCGGCTGGCCTTTGTGGAGTTCGCCCTGGGCCAGGAAGACCGGCCTGCAATGGCAAAAACCCTGGATCGCATGGGGTTTTCCCCCACCCCGCTGGGCCCTGAGGTAGAGGTCTGGCAGCAGGGCCAGGCGGCCATCCTGCTCAACAGCGCCCCTCAGGGCTTCGCCCACGACTACTGGGAGCGGCGGGGGCCCTCGGTCTGTGCGTTGGGCCTCGAGGTAGCCCAGGCCGGCCCGGTGCTGGAGCGGGCTAAGGCCCTGGGCTACGCCCTACTGCAGGGCGACCACCCCTGGCCCGCCCTGGAGGGGCCCGAGGGAAGCCTGCTTTACCTCCTCGAGCCGGGCCAGGCCCCCTGGCGGTCTGCCCCCAGCCCGGCCCACCTCGAGGGCTTCGACCACCTGGCCTGGGTGCTGCCCACCGGCCAGCTTCTGGCCCGGCTGCTCTTCTACCGAGCGGTGCTAAAGCTCCACAGCACCCCCACAGTGGAGATTCCCGACCCCAGCGGCTACATCCAGAGCCAGGCCCTGGAGAACCCCGAGGGCAGCCTGCGCCTGGTGCTCAACATCCCCCAGAGCGGGGGTAGCCTGGCCTCGCGTTTCCTGCTGGAGCACTACGGGGGCGGGGTGCAGCACCTGGCCCTGCAAAGCCGCGACATCCTCGCCACGGTAGCCTATCTGAAGGCCCGTGAAGCCCCTCTGCTGGAGATTCCCGAAAACTACTACCTAGACCTCGAGGCCCGCTGGGGCTTAGCCCCCGAGTTTGCCCAGCGGCTTCAGGCCCACGCCCTACTCTACGACGCAAACCAGGGCCAGTTCTTCCAGGCCTACCTACCCACCGAGGAGGGGCTGTTTTTCTTCGAGGTGGTCGAGCGGCAAGGGGGCTACCGCGGCTACGGCGAGGCCAACGCCCCCATCCGGTTAGCGGCCCAGGCCCGCTGGCTCCACCGGGCCTCATAGGGCAGGGGTTGGGGTAACATGAGGCAAATGATCCTGATTCTCAACGGCCCTAACCTGAACCGCCTGGGCCTGCGCGAACCGGCGGTCTACGGCCAGACCACCCTCGAGGAGCTGGAAGAACTCTGCGAGACCTGGGGGGCCGAGCTGGGCCTGGGGGTGGCCTGCCGCCAGTCCAACTTCGAGGGGCAGTTGGTGGAGTGGATTCACCAGGCCGAAAGCGAGGGCTTCCGGGCCATTGTGCTCAACCCCGGGGCCCTTACTCATTACTCCATCGCCCTGCTCGATGCCATCCGGGCCCAGCCCTTGCCGGTGGTGGAGGTGCACCTTTCCAACATCCACGCCCGCGAGGAGTTCCGCCGCCACTCGGTCACGGCGGCTGCCGCCAGGGGGCTGGTCTCGGGCTTTGGGGCCCTTTCCTACAAGCTAGCCCTGGTCTACCTGGCCGACCTGCTCGAGGCCCAGCCATGAAGGTGCACTGGCAGGAAGCCGCGATGGCCGCCGCCATCGTCTGGGTTTTCAGCACTATAGCCCAGATTGACGCTGGCTTCTTTCAGGCCGTCCTGCGGGGCCTACCCTGGGGGGTGCTGGCCGGGGCGGCCTACGGGCTACTCATGCCCTGGGTCATCTGCTGGGCGGCTGGCAAAAACCGCCAAGACCCCCCGGAAACCTAGCCCTACAACAGCCGCTGGGCCACGGGCCGGGGCAGCCCGGCCCGCACCGAGAGCAGCTCGTGCAGCCCTCGGCCCTCCTCGGTCTCCTCCAGCACCTCGGCCAGGGCCTGGGCCACCTGCCAGAAGGCTTCCTGCTCGAGGTAGCCCACCTCGCCCAAATAGTCGGCAATGGCCTGCTTGCCCTCGCGCATCAGGAGCAGGGTGCGGTGCAGGGCATCTATCATGGGCACGGCGGCACGCAGTCCCGCTGGGGCATCGTCCGCGGCGTTAGCAGGCAGGCCCAGGTGCTTGTCCTTGGCCCGCTCGCGGGAGAGCCGGATAAAGGTCTTCTCGCCCTTCTCCTGCGCCAGCGAGCCCAGCTCGGCCAGCTCCACCCCGGCGCTCTGGGCTAGCTTGCG
Source organism: Meiothermus rufus DSM 22234 (assembly GCF_000423425.1). GTDB lineage: Bacteria > Deinococcota > Deinococci > Deinococcales > Thermaceae > Meiothermus > Meiothermus rufus. The sequence continues at coordinate 8,656 of NZ_AUHY01000025.1, forward strand.
GGCCTCATCGGAGGGCAGCTCGGTGCCGTAGGCCCAGATGGCCAGCAGGGCAAACTGGGTGGGCCCGTCCACCCCGCCCATGGCCTTGGTGCCCAGCACCCGCTCCAGGGCAAACTCCAGCACGATCTTGCGCACCTCGTCTAAAAACTCGCCCACCCCCACCTCGCGCCCGTCGGCCCGCTTGACCACGTCGTAGCGGCTGTAGGCCGAAAGCCCCGGCCCAATGGCCGACATGAAGAAATCGGCCCCGCGAATCCCCGCCTCCCAGAACTCTTCAAGCTGCGGGCGGATGGCCTCTTGCATCTCGCGGCGCACCTCGGCGAAAAAGCCCGTGCTCCCCCCCTCGCGCTTGGTGCAATTGAGGAAGGTGGAAGAGGCCAGCGCCGCCGAGTCCCTGGCCCGAAGCCGGGTCGGCATCTCGGTATGCAGGGGCCAGGAGGCCTCCACCTGGAACCCCGCCCGAACGAGCGCCCCAATCAGGGTCTCCCAGGCCTCGGTGCTCTTGTGGGCAAAGACGATGGTGGCCTTGCCATGGGGCTTGAGCACCCGGTGCATCTCCCGGAAGGCCTGGCCCATCATCTCCTCGAAGAACTGCTTGGCCCGCTGGTTGTCGCCCCCGTGGCGCACCGGGTTCTGCACCGCCTCCTCGCGCTTGGGCGTAAGGGGGGTGCGGAAGTGCTCGGGGTAGAGGTGGCCGATGGTGCGCCGGAGCCAGACATAGAAGAAATCCGAAAGGTCGGCGTAGGGCACGGCGTCGTAGTAGGGGGGGTCGGTGATGATGGCGTCGAAGAAGTTGTCTTCAAAGGGGAGGCGGGTAGCGGTGCCGCGCAGGACTGCAGTGGAGCTACTAGACACCCTACTCTCATGCTCTATCGCTCGTGTAACCCATTCTGTACTACCTACCCAACCAATCGAGCTAAGTGCGTTTGCCTCTGCATATTGCCAAACCATGGGCAATGCTTGTCTAGCAAAAACATGATCCACAAACTCAGCGATATGATGCCAAAAAACCAAAGTAGCACTTTTATCCGCTAGCCGGTCATGAATAATAGCCAAATACGTCGCCACCCCTCGAGCCCACTCCTCATCCATCCCCACCTTCAGCATCTCGGCGTGGGCCTCGCGCACCCACTTGGCAAAGGTGACCAGGGCCAGGGCCTGGCGGGAGTTGAAAAGCTGGCCCCAGGTCTCAATCCCGTAGAGGTTTACCCGAAACCCCAGTGTACCCTTGGGTGGTAAGGGCTCGTCTGGGACAAGGCTCATTTCACCACTGTGACCAGCTTCAAGCTCGGCAAGTCTCTTTTTAGCTTGCTCGAACACAGCTCTATCCGCTTCGTTGGCAGGCCGGTAGGCTTTGCCCTCCCCGCCCGTTGAGAGAACCACCGCCAACAAGCGCTCGCCCCAGCTTCCTTGCTTGGCCTCGTCACGAACGTTCTCCACCGGAATGGCCGTGCTGCAGACCAAGCAGGTGGCGTTTCCCCGCTCGATGGTTCCCTTATCGGGCCACTCCTCGCCCCTGCCCACCTCCACCACCTCAAACGAAACGGTCTTGGCCTCGGCGTCTACCTTGGGCCTCAGGGCAATGCGCTTTTTGTCCTTCTTGGCCAGCCACCACTGGCGCACCAGGGGCACCTCGGCACGGCAGGCGGGGTTGGTGCAGGTCACGGTGCGGGCCCACAGGTAGGCCACCGGGGTTTTGCCGTCGGGGTCGGGCGGGTAAAACTGGGCAAGCTCGGCCTTGGCCCGCTCCAGCACCCACTCGCCCCAGTAGCGCACCTCGGCGCTCAGGGGGTTTTGCTGGTAACTGCTGGTCCACTCCCCCATTGGGCCTACCGGCTTGGCCCCGCCAAAATCCAGCGCCTGGCGGCCCTTGCCCCTGGGGGCGTCCCTGGCCCGGATGTACTCGGGCACTGGGCGGCTATTGGGCTGGCCGTACTTCTGGGGGTACTCCAGGGTGGCCCGCTGGATGAGGTGGGCCACCGGGTTGAGGTCGAGGGCGTAGACCTCGCAACCCAGGCGCAGGGCCTCCAGCGGCATAGCCCCGCCCCCGGCGAAGGGGTCGAGCACCTTGGGCGGCTTGCCCCCGCCCGCCTCCAGGACCCGGCGGCGGGCCTCGAGGACGGCCGCGTTGTTGCCGTCCTTCACGGCCTCCCAGGGCACAATCTGCTTCACCAGCTCGTGGTTTTCCTCGGTGTCGGGCACCAGCGTAGCGAAGACCGCAGCCCGGCTGGCGGCCAAAGGCCGCCTGGCCCACCAGATGTGCAGGGTGGAGATGTGCCCGTGGCGGATGGACTTCTCCCGGCTCGAGGCCTGGGAGATTTCCTCGAGGGGTAGGCGGTGCTCGATAAGGCGGCGTTTCTGCTGCATAGTGAACTCCCCATCTCGACAAAAACTCTGAATTCAGAGTTAAGAACTCAGCTTTCAGAGTTTGGATACGGCCAGCTACGACTGTGCTGAATCGGCTACAGGCTGAGGGAGCCAGCCCCTCTGGGCCAGGTGCTCTGCCGCCACCCGCAGGTGGGCTTCGGGAAAGCGCTCTTTGCGGGGGCTCCAGGCGCGAACCACCCTCAGCAGCGAGGGCCAGTCCCGGGCTTCTTCGCGGGTAAAAGCCCAGTGCACCGTAGCCAGCAACTCTAGACCATAGGGCGATTCAAAGCCCTCGATTAGCTCGGCGACACGGCCCACTGCCTCGTCGAATTCCGGGTAATCGGCCAAAAAGGCTACTGCCTCGTCCAGGGCTCCAGGAGCCAGTTGTATAGCCGAGGAGGTGTTACGGTCGCCATATCCCCGCAGGTAGTGGCCCTCGAGGCGCTGCAATACCGGGTTGAGGTTCTCCGCATAGGGGCCATACTTCTGCTTGACGAAATTTAGCTTCAGGGGTAAAGGCGATTCCTGAAGGAAGTAGGCCAGCTTTTGAGCCTCTAACCTACCCACCGGTTCACCAAAAGCACTGTAGAGTGCAAACAGCTTCAGCAATGCGGCCCTGGCTGGGGTGAGGTGGGGTTTGCTCGAGGGCTTAGCCAGGTTGGCCTGAAAAGCAGGCTGGGGTTGATAGACCCAAACCTCCACCTCCGGCAAGCCAGCAAAAGCCTCCTCAATCAGGGGCCGCACCACAGCCCAGTCCAGGCCGCCGTTGCCCACGCCCAAAGGCGGTAGGGCCAGCGAGCGCACCCCTAGCGACCTAACCTGGTGCACCAGGTCGCGCAGGCCTTCCTGGACGTACTCGAGGCGGGAAGGCTGCCGCCAATGCTTTTTGGTAGGAAAGTTGAAGATGTAGCGGGGATAAGCCAGCGGACCTCGGTCAAACACAAAAATACGACCTATCTGCACCTCGCCCTTACGGCAGGCCGCCTCGTAGGCCCGGTAGTTCTCTGGGTAGGCCCGCTTGAATTGCAAAGCCACCCCCTTGCCCATCACCCCCACGGTGTTGACCGTGTTGACCAGGGCCTCTACTGGAGCCTGCAAGAGGTCACCCTGCTTGTACTGGATCATCGCCCCTCACGGCTCAATAATACCAACCCCGCTTAACCCAGACTTTCCGCCAAATCTCCCTGGGAAAATCTTCAAGGATTTGTCGAACTTCTCTCGCCATACCCGAATCCAAGACCCCGATGCCCTCAACCAGTTCCCAGGGAAAATAGCGGTGAACCAGGAACTCGGCCTGCTTCTTTTCCTTGCGGAAGGGCTCTTCGGGCGTGTCGAACCAACTCCGGGCTCGGATAGCCTGCCAGTCCAGCCGAGCAAAGTCGGTTTTATGGGTGAAGAAATCCGCGTATTTTTTCTTGGCATGCCGGTCTGTGAAAACAAAAGGTAGGCCAGCCTGCTCGACCCGTTCGACGCTCGAGACAATGTGCAGGATAGGTCTTTGACCTCCCCTATAGGGCATCTGCCCTTCCAGGGGGTTATGTAGGGCATAGAGCATGGGCGAACGGGGACAAAAGTAAAAAGGCACGTAGTCGTGCAGAACCCCTCCAGGGCCTACCGGCACCGTTCGCTGGGCTCGCTCCTCCTGAATATGTTCGTAGGCTATGCTGGTACATAGCCTCGGCAAGTGGTTTTTCGCCCAGAGGCAGCCTTCTTCCAGGATGCCTCTAAGGTTTTCTATGTGGGTGATGTGGTAGATAAGCACGGGTAGCTTCATTTTGCCGCAGTTTCAGCGTGCTTTTGCCATTCCTCCAAGGGCAGCACATAGCGCACCACGCTCACCTCTTCGCCAGGGGTCAGCTTGGCCGCAGGGTTTTGGATGAGGTACAGCCGTGGCTGGGTGAGGGCCTCGGTCACGATGTAGAGCCAGTACTGATGGCCCAGGCGCCGGGCGGAAATCCACTCGTTGGGGGTCAGCACCACCGGCCCCACCCCGGCCCGGCCCTTAACCTCGATGTAGCGCCCGCTCGAGCGGATGTCGTAGCCCAGGTTTTGCTGGCTCACGTCCAGAGCCTCGCGCCCCTGGGCCTGCTCATAGGCCAGGCTCACCCGCATGGCCGCTTCTTCCACCGCCTGGCGCAGCGCGGGGTCTTCCTCGTTGGGAAGGCCCAAAGGGCGCGGGCGCAAATAGGCCAGCGTCAGCACCCGCGCGGGTTCGGGATGGAGGGTCGCCGCCCGCTGGAGTTCTTCCTCGAGGGCTTTTAGCCGCTCCTCCAGCTCCTTGAGGCGGCGCTCTTCTTGCAGGATAGCCAGGCGCATGGCCTCGCCCTCCTTGAGCTTGTACTGGGTGAGCTTCCGCACCGACTCCTCCAGCAAAAACTCCAGGCTGCGGCGGGCATACTTACGGCGAATAGCCACCTCGTGCTGCCGCTCACGCGCTACCTCCTGGAAAAACCCATCTAAAACCTCGGCGTAAGCCCAGGCCAAAAGCTTTTCCTCGGCTGCTGCCCCCTCGGCAGGCAGGGCCTGGCCCGCTGGGGCAGGCTCGAGGTCCACCACCAGCTCCGGCGGTACGGGCCGAACCTCCGCCTGGGCAATGGCGGCATACAGCCGGCGGGCCACGGTCTGCCCCAGCCCGTCCACCACGCTCAGCTCGAGGTAACCCAGCACCCCCTCCAAGCCCTGGTCGCTCCAGTAGACCGCCCCTTGGCGCAGCACGGGCGTGGCCTGGGCCAGGGTCTCCTCCAGCACCAGATCGAAAAGGGGGTGCCCCGGCGCGATGAGCTCGGCTTCCTGGCGGGCTTTGGGGTCGAAGGTGGCCCTGCCGTACTCGCGGGCCAGCAGGCCAGGGCGCTTGCGGAAAAGCTCGTAGGGCAGGGTAACCCGGTAAAGCCCATCGCTACGCCGCTCCACGCTCCCGCCCAAGCGCCCCAGGGCCCGCACGAAGAAGCGCTGGGTGTACTCCGGCTGCAAGCGGTGCTCTTCCGAGCGGGCCCGCTCCTCCCGCAGGCGCGACAGGTCTAGCTCGCGCTTGGCTAAAGCCTCCAGGGTGACCTCGCGGATGAAGGCTACCCGCTCGGGGGAGAGGCGGGCCTCGACCACCGCGCGGATTTCCGCCAGGGTCTTGCGACCGGTGAGGTGCTCGAGGATCAGGGCCTCGAGGTTGACGTCGGAGAGCAGCTCGCCCACCACGTCGTAGACCCGGTCGGAGCCCATCTCCTGGCGCATGCGCTCCAGCTTGTCCAGCACCACCTTCAGCACCTCGCCCTCGCGGGTGCCCTCGGCCACCAGGTTGTAGATGTGCACGTCGTAGCGCTGCCCGTAGCGGTGGATGCGGCCCATGCGCTGCTCGAGGCGGGTGGGGTTCCAGGGCAGGTCGTAGTTGACCATCACCGCGCAGAACTGCAGGTTGATGCCCTCGCCGGCGGCCTCGGTGGCCACCATCACCTGGGCGCTGTCGCGGAACTCCCGCTCGCGCAGGACCCGCTCCTCCAGGGTCATCGAGCCGTCGATGGAGGTCACGGCATAGCCCCGCTTCCGCAGCACCTCCACCAGGAAGCGCAGGGTGTCCTTGTGCTCGGTGAAGATGAGGAGCTTTTCCGCACCGATGTTCTGCAACACCCCCAAAAGCTCCCGCAGCTTGCGGTCGTCCTCCAGGCGGGCCAGGGTGCGGGCTTCCTTGGAGAGGGCCTCGAGCTCGCCCAGCTCGGCCTCGAGTTCGGGCAGGTTGCGGGCCAGGGTCAGCCGCTCGGCCAGGGCATTTTCCACCTGCCAACGCTGATCCTCGGTCAGCTCCTCCAGGTCTTCCTCGGTGTACTCGCCGTAAGGGTTCTCCTGCAGCGCGGCCACCTGCTGCCGCAGCGAATCCAGCCGCCGGTAACGGTTCTCCAGGCTCTGGGCAATGGCGTAGGTGCTGCTGGCCAGGCGTCGCTGGAGCACCGTCATGGCCAGCCCCACGTTGCGCTGCCGCTCGTCCCAGGCCCGCTTGAAGTGCCGGGCCACATACTCGCTAACCTTTACGTACAAAGCCTGCTCGCTGGGCGAAAGCCTGAAGGATAGCGTGTGGACATAGCGCGGGGGAAAGAGGGGCCGGCCCTCGAAGTCGGTCATGTCCTCTTTGAGGCGGCGCAGCAGGATGGGGTTCTCGTTTTTCTGGGCCGCCTCTTGCAGCAAAGCCGTGTTGGCGAAGAGGTCGGGTTCCAACAGGTCGAGCAGCAGCCGGAACTTTTCGTCGTCGCCCTGGTGGGGGGTGGCCGTGAGGAACAAGAGGTGGGTGCTGCTTTGGGCCAGCACCTCGCCCAGGCGGTAGCGCTGCGACTTCTTGACCTCGGCCCCATAGCGGGTGGCCGATAGCTTGTGGGCCTCGTCCACAATCACCAGGTCCCACTGCACCCGCTCCAGGAGGCTCAGGTTCTCCTCCCGTTTGGCGAAGTCGAGGCTGGCGATGAGCTGGGGGCGCTTCTCCCAGGGGTTGTCCTGGTAAAGGGCGGTAGCGGCGTCGCGGTTCATGACCTCGAAGCTCTCGCCAAACTTCTCCTTCAGCTCCCGCCGCCACTGGTCGGTGAGGTTGGCCGGCGTGACGATGAGGATGCGCGAGAGCACCCCCCGGTACTTGAGCTCCTTGAGGAAGAGCCCCGCCATGATGGTCTTCCCGGCCCCAGGGTCGTCGGCCAGCAAAAAGCGCACCCGGGGCTTCTTCAACAGCACCCCATAGACGGCCTCGAGCTGGTGCGGCAGGGGGTCGATGCGGCTGGCCGAGACCGCGAAAAAGGGGTCGAAGAGGTAGCCCAGCTGGATACGCCGGGCCTCGAGGCCCAGGGCAAACACCTCGCCATCCCCGGCGAAGGGCCGCTCTTCAGGCAGCAGGGTGGCTACCTCGGCCTCGGCCAGAAGGCGGTGATGGGTCTGGCGGCTCAAGAGCCCCTCCGCCACCACCGCGTAGCGCCCCCCGGCGGGCGTAACCCGCAGGATGCGCACCGGCTCGGGCCAGAAGGGGGCCTCTACCACCCGGTCTACCAGGGCTTCCCACCCCACCGGCTACTCCTCCTGCCAGTCCGCCTCGATATTGTGCTGGTCGAGAATCTCCCGGGCCGAGGTACGCAGCACGGCCTCATCCAGCCCCGCCGGGTTCACCGCCTCTACCTCGACCCGCAGGCGCACCGTGCCCTTGGCATCGCGCAGGGCCTTGACCAGGTCCACCAGGGCCGGGATGCGGGCCAGCTCGAGCTGGGGGATGGTCACGGCGACCCGGGTCTTTAGGGGTTTTTTGCCGTTTACCGGCTGGGAGTCAGGCTCGGGCTTGACCTCCCTCCCCTCCTCTGGCAGCGGTGTCTTCCCTACCTCAACCGGCGCATCAGGACGAGGTAGGCTACCTAGACGGGCCAGCACATAAGCTTCGGTGAAAAAAAGCTCCTCGGCCCGGGGAACCTTCCCGGCGTGCCAGACCTGGCTAAAGCCCTCGCCTGAGCGCACCCCTAGCTCAAACAGGCGGATGCGGATGCCCTGCACAACAGCCTCCTTCAAGGCTTCCTCCCGCTCGAGGAAGGGCAGGTGGGGCAGGCGCAAGAAGTACTCCCGCAGATCCTTCAAAGAAAGATAGGGTTCGTCCCGGGGCCACAGACCCCAGGGGCCCTGCACCAGATAGGCCGGGTCGAGGGCGGCTATCAGCCGGTCCTCCGCCCGCAGCACCTCCATGACCGCGGCCTGCAGGCTGGGCTGGGTTTTGGCATAGGCGGTGAGGTCGTAGTAGTGGTAGGCTCCTTTGGCATCTTTGGGCTCGAGCATCCCCGTGTAGCTGGCCTTGACCAGCACCGGCAAAGCTTCCCGCGCCTCCTTCAAAAGGCGCTCCAAATCCTGCCGCTGCTCCTCGGACAAAACCAGCCCCCGGTCGGCTTTGATCTCCTCCAAGGCCAGCAGCTTGCAGGCAGCCTCCTGGGCCCGCAGGTAGGCTGCCCGGGAAAGGGCCAAAAAGAGGGTGGTGTTCTTGTAGATACGGGGCCCAGAGGCATGGTTGTCCTGCACGATGTGGTAGGCCCGCTCGAGGGCCTCCTTGTGGTCGTTGGGGGCTTCCGGCCCCAAAAGCACCAGCTTGAGGGCGGGGTTATCGGGCACCTCGCGGTGGTTGCTGGGCCAGATGTAGACCCGGAACACCCCCGGCCCCGCGGCTTTTTCCACCTGTTGCCGGAGCAGTTCCTCCACCGCCTCTGGCTTGACCTGGGCCATCCGGTCGGCCAGCACCGCATTGAGGTTGGGTTGAGCCTTGAAGGCCCAGCCCCCGTTGATGTACAGGTAGTACAGCCGCTTTTTGAGGTTGTCCAGCGCGTCACCTATGAGCAGGGGAGAAATGCCTTCGGGGTAGACCAACGCCAGGTTGAGCTGGGGGCGGGAGGCCCCGCGTTCCGCACCGCCAGAGTGGGAGTAAAAGAATACCGCTGTGGCCAGCGACTGCGCCAAGCGGAAGCGCGCGTAATCTCCGCCCAGCTCGCGATCCAGCAGGTAGGCCTTGCCCTCTGGGGGGATAATGTCCGAGGCCAGCACCGGCTCCCAGTGAGCCTCGCCCAACACGCTGGTGACCGTGGCCCTCAGGTCGGCGGACTCCAAGGCGGCGTCGCCCAGCCCGATCAGGGGGCGGGCCGAGGCCGAAAGATACCCCGCTTCCACCAGCCGGGCCAGAAGGCGCAGCACGCCGCGGGTCTTCTGGAAGGTCTGTAGGGTGCCCCAGCGCTCGTAGAGCACGCGCACCAGCTCGGGGTGAAAGGGAAAGGCCGCCAGCATCTTGCGCCCGTACTCGCCGCTGCGCACCTCGCTGGGCAGCTCGTTCTTCAGCTCCTCGTAGGCCTTCATGTAGGCGGCCACCACCTGCTTGGCCCCCTCGCCGTCGATGCGCTCGAACAGGCGGCGCCGCAGCACCTCGTAGATTTCCTCCCCCTGCACCGGCATGCGCACGGCCTGCACCCGGCCGAAGATCTTCTCTAGACGGGCAAAGACCTCTGGAGCCTCCTTGTGGTCGTAGTACTCGAGGTGCGACTCAGGGAAGGTGGTGACCAAAGCGACGTTACGCAGGCTGCCCACCACCTCGGTGAGTTCCTGCAGGAAGGCGAAGGTCTGGGCCTGCAGGCTGGTATTGCCGATGGAAACCGAGGCCGCCTTGACCTGGTAGACCAAAAGCTCGTCAATCAGGATGAGAACCGGGCTGTACGCTCGCAGGAGTTCATCCAGGGCCTGCTTGCCGGGCGGGGTCATGGCCTCGTCTGCAGCACGCAGCCTTTCGTAACCGGCCTTATCGCCTAGCTGGTAGGCCAGCTCACCCCACAGGGTTTGGATGCGCAGGCCATCCACCATGCGTCCTTGGGCGGAAAGATCGGTGCCCACCAGCACCGCTACCCGCGCCCTTGGCATGCTGCCGACCCCAGCCTCTTGCAGCAGGGCCTTGATCTCCGGCAGGTCGGTGAGTTCGGCATAGGCCTTGACCAGATGGTACAGGGCAATCAAGGCATGGGTCTTACCCCCGCCGAAGGGGGTGCGCAGTTGGACCACCGCCTCCCCACCCATGCCGGCCAGCCGCCGCAGCGTGTCCTTGAGGATGGAGGCGAGTTCCTTGGTAAGGTAGGTCTTCTTGAAAAACGCCTCGGCGTAGCGGTACTCGGCTGGCGCTCTGCCAAACACCACGTCGTCGAGCTTGGCCGCGAAGGTGTTCTCGTCGAACTCGCCCCGGCGAATGGCCTCATCCGGCTCGGCCAGCTGCCACCAGGGGGGTAGGCTGCCCTTGGGCGCACTGGGTAAGGTGCGCTCCATAAGCTGGCGCACCTCTTTGGCCACCTCTTCCGCACCGATCTGGCGCAAAAAGCGCACGATGTTGTCCAGGGCACGGCTTACATCCTCTTCGGGGAGGTGTTTCTGATGGGCCCAGGCGTTGCGCACCTCGCTGATCTCGTCAGCCCAGGTGACCGCGCGGTTAAAGTTGCGGCCAAACGCCTCGCGGAACACTTCTCGCTGGCCTAGCAGAACGTCCTTGACGTGGTTGATATCGAAAACATCCTCTGCCGTCTTGCCGCGCTTCAGGTCCTCCAGGGCCTGGGCTCGCCGGGCCTCGCTTAGCGCAGCCAGGTAGGCTTCTACCCAAGCTTGGCCCTGGCCATACACCCGCTGCAACTCGGCCACAAAATAAGCACGCACCGCCTCGGCATACAGCCGCAGGGCGGTGCTTAGGTAGCTTTCGGCCTTCATGGGACCATCTTAAGGCCATGGCCCCCTGGCCGGTGTTCAGCGCCGAAGCAAGCGCCAGGCGCTAGGCAGGAGTATGGCCGCAATGGCCGCTTTGATCAGGTCGCCCAGCAGGAAGGGGAGCATTCCGGCCTGCAACACCCCCCAGACCCCGCTGTAGCGCCCGGCCCCGCTCAGGGCAAAGCCCAGCCAGGTAACCCCCACCGCATAGATAAGCAGGCTGGCCAGCAGCATGGCCGCAAAGGTCTTGAGCACGCTGCGGTCGGTACCGTAGCGCTCGACCAGATAGCCCACCGCAAAGGCCGCCAGGGGGAAGGCCAGGAGGTAGCCAGCGGTGAAGGCGATGCGGGGGTGGAACCAGGTGGCCCCCCCGGCGAAAACCGGCAAAACCAGGCCCTCGAGCAAATACACCCCCGCCGCCCAAAAGCCCAGCCGGCTGCCCAGGGCAGCGCCGACCAGCAGTACCCCCAGGGTTTGCAGGGTAAGGGGTACGGGCGTGAAGGGCAGCTTGATCTCCGGCTGGGCCAAGAGAGCGATGAATAGGCTACCCGAAAGCACCAGCAGCAGATCGCGCATCAGGCTGCGCACGGGAAAGAGCGACTTGGACAAAGGTAGATACGGTAGACTCTGGGTTGGGTTCATACAAAACCTCCTTTACAGACTTCCGATCAGGTGGACATCCCCGGCCCCAATGCGATGGAGCCGGCCCTCGCTTTCCAAAAGCAGCGAGCCGTCGGGGGCGATGCCCTGAGCCTGGCCTTGCACCTCCCCTTCTGGGGTGGTCACCCGTACCAGCCGCCCCAGGGTGTAGCTCTGGGCCCGATAGTCGCGCAACACCCCCTCGAGGTCGCCCGAAAGCTGGGTGTAGCGGGCCTCCAGCCGGGCCAGCAGGTCGGCTAAAAGCTCGACCCGGCTGGCCTCCCTGAACTCTTCCAGAGCGGCTGCCTCGGGCGGCAGGTGGGGGCTGGGGTGAACGTTGAGGCCGATGCCCAACAGCACATAGGCCACCTCTTCCCCGCTCACCTGGGCCTCCAGCAGCACCCCGGCCAGCTTGCGCCCATCGGGGCTTAACAGGTCGTTAGGCCACTTGAGCCCCCCCACCCCGCAGGCCTCCCAGAGGGCCAGCCCCGCCGCCAAAGAGAGCAAGGGCAGGCTCGAGAGGGCCAGCCGGGGGCGCAGCAGGAGGGAGAAGGTCAGGGCAGAGCCGGGCGGGCTGGCCCAGGGCCGCCCCCGCCGCCCCCGGCCTTTCTCCTGGCGCTCGGCCAGCACCACCGCGCCCTCCTCGGCGCCATCCAGGGCCCAGTTCTTGAGCACGTCCTGGGTGCTCTTCACCGTGCCCAAATAGGCATAAAAAGCCCCAAAACGGCCCCTGCGCCGGGCTTCCAGGGCCGCGGGGGTAGGGGTGCCGGGCCGCAGCCGGTAGCCCTTGCCCTTCTGAGTCTCTACCGGGTATCCGGCCCGACGCAGGGTCTCGACCTGCTTCCACACCGCAGCCCGGCTGATGCCGAGCTGCCGGGCCAGGGCTTCGCCGCTCTGGTAGCGGTCGCCCAGGTGGGCCAGCAGCTCGAACACGTCAACCAAAATACCGGTTTCGGGTTGACCAAGCAACCCCGCCGACCGGCTAAGCTAAAAGGGTGCAGCGGTGGATGGCTTTGCTCATAGGCCTGGCCCTGGCGCTGGCCCAGGGGGGCCTGGAGGTACGCTCGGGGCACCGGGCCCCGGTGGGGGCGGTGGCCCTGGGCCCCCAGGGCATGCTGGCCTTAGGGGCCGATGCCTACATCCAGCTCTACCAGGCCGATGGCCGCTGGCTGCGCACCCTGAGCGGCCATAGCGATACCGTCCGTAGCCTGGACTTCGCCCCCGACGGCACCCTGCTGAGCGCCTCGGCCGACGCCACCCTGCGGCTGTGGAACCCCCAGAGGGGGGCCAGCCAAAGGGTCTTGCGGGGCCCGCGCGACCAGGTCTGGGCGGCCCGCTTCAGCCCGGATGGCCAGCGCCTGCTGAGCGGCAGCGCCGATGGGGAGGTGTGGCTGTGGAGCCGCAGCGAAGCGGTGCAGAAACTGAACCTGGGGCGTGGCTGGGTCTATGGGGTGGCCTTCTCCCCCGATGGCCGCCTGGCGGCTGTGGGCGGGCTCGAGGGGGCGCTCTTGTGGAACCCCCGCGAGGGCAGCCGCCTTCCCCTGCTGGCACCGCTTTCCCTAAGGGCCTTGGCCTGGGGCCCGGACGGGCGGCTGGCCACCGGCGACCGCGAGGGACAGATTCAGCTCTGGGACGCCCAGGGCCGCTTCCTGCAACAGTTCACGGCCCATAGCCTGGCGGTGGGGGCGCTGGTCTGGTCAGCGGGGGGCCGGCTCATCAGCGGGGGGCAGGATGGCCGGATAGTCTTTTGGCAAGGGGATAGGCCCCTGCAAAGCCTTCAGACGGCCTCGGTACTGAGCCTGGCCAGCGCCAAAGACCGGCTTCTGAGCGGGCACGACGATGGGCGAGCCCGGCTGTGGAGCAGCTCGGGCCAGCTTCTAAGGACCCTCGAGCCCCCCGCCGCCTCGGTGGCGGCCCTGGCCCACAGCCCCGACGGCAGCCTGCTGGCCAGCGGGGGCTGGGAGGGGGAGGTCTGGCTGTGGAACGCCCAGGGGCGGGTGGTGGCCCGGCTAGCGGGGCCCGGGCTGGAGGTCACCGCCCTAGCCTTTAGCCCGGACGGGCAGTACCTGGCGGTGGGCAGCCGCGAGGGGCGCACCTTCATTTACCAGGTGCCAAGCCAAAGGCGGGTGCAGACCCTGGAGGCCCACGGCAACGGGGTAGGGGCCCTGGCCTTCGCCCCCAACGGACGGGCTTTGGCCAGCGGCGGGCGCGACCGGCTGCTGCGGGTCTGGGACTGGCAAAGCGGGCGCAAGGTGCTCGAGTTCCGCGCCCACGAGGCCCACCTCACCGGCCTGGCCTGGAACCCCGATGGCCGCACCCTGGTGAGCAGCAGCCTGGACGAAACCCTGGCCTGGTGGGCCCTGCGCCCCGAAGGGGTACGGCTGGTGCGCCGGGCGGTGGCCCACGCCCGAGGGGTCTCGAGCCTGGCCCAAAGCCCCGACGGGCGCCTGCTGGCCAGCGCCAGCTTCGACCAGACCCTAAAGCTCTGGGAGGCCCAAAGCGGAACCCTGCTGCGAACCCTGTCCGGGCACACCGAGGCGGTTTTGGCCCTGGCCTTCTCCCCCGATGGCCGGCGGCTGGCTAGCGTGGGCTGGGACAAAACCCTGCGGCTGTGGAATGTGCAGGGAGAGCTTCTACAAACCGTTCCCGGCTTCGTTCGCCCGCTGTACGCGGTGGCCTGGCCGGCGGGGAAAGGGGTTTTGGTGGTGGGTGGGGGCACCCTGCGCCAGGGAGGAACCTTGACCATCCTCCAACAGTAGTCGGCCCTGCCCATTTCTTTCGGCCCTACGGCGAGGCGTTGGGCGAAAAAGGGCCTTTATCCCTCAGCAGAGCGCCACCCGGCAATGACGCGCAAAAGGCTTTGCTTATGATAGGGGCGATGTACGCGTATGGCCTAGGCGTCTACACAGTAGCAAAGGCGATGGCTCGAGTCCTCCTGCAGGCGTTGTTTGGCCTGCGGGTAGAAGGAGCGGAAAAAATTCCCCTGGAGGGGCCGGTTATCCTAGCCTCCAACCACATGTCCTTTTTAGACCCGGTGGTCATGGGAGTAGCCTGCCCGCGGGTGGTGAGCTACATGTCACGCGACGACGTGTTTAAGTACCCTATCCTGCATTGGCTGTTGCCACGGTTGTACGCAATTCCGGTCGCGCGGGGCACCGGCGACCTAGCCGCCATCAAGGCGGCTATCCGGGTTTTGAAAAGCGGCATGGCCTTCGGCATCTTCCCCGAGGGACGGCGCAGCCGCACCGGCCATATCGAGCCCTTTAAGATTGGCACTGCAGCCATCGCCTTGCGCACCGGAGCGCGGATTGTCCCGGCAGCCATCATCGGCAGCGACAAGGCCTGGCCGGTAGGCGGCTGGCCCCGTCTGCGCCGGCCCATCCGGGTTGTCTTTGGCGACCCTATCGAACTACCTCCAGGAAAGACCGACCACCAAACCCTAGAGGAGGTCACTCGTCAGCTCGAGGCTGCTGTAACCGCACTTCTACCACCTGAATACCACAGAAAGCCCACCATTTAGCCTTTCTGTCTTGAGCAGAAGAGGCTTCCGTACTGCTCTGGTGCTTGCAATTTAGATATGGGGTGTGTTACACTCCGTCCTGAAGGGAAAATAAAGGAGGTAAGTACATGGCAAGAGCGACTGCTAAGAAAACCAAGACCAAAGCCGACCTGATTGACCAAGTGGCCGCCTCGACCAGCCTGAAGAAAAAAGACGCCAAGGCTGCCGTGGACGCCTTCCTGGCCAAGGTGGAAGAGGCCCTCAAGGCCGGCAGCAAGGTGCAGCTCACCGGCTTCGGCACCTTTGAGGTGCGCAGCCGCAAAGCCCGCACCGGGGTTAAGCCTGGCACCACACAGAAAATTAAGATTCCCGCTTCCAAGTACCCTGCCTTCAAACCCGGCAAAGCCCTGAAGGAAGCCGTCAAGAAGTAAACGGACAATCCCTTCCTTTAGAGGAGGCCTAGGCCTCCTCTATTGTCCTTTTGGCATAGGCTAACCGAGCCGCAACAAAGGCCGCCACCAGGGGATAGCCAGCAACACCAAAGCCATGCTTAGGCCGTACCAAAGCAGGGTCTGACGATGCTTTTGCAAAGCGTCGGCGGATTTTCTAACCCGGCTGCTGCCCACATGGGCCAAGACCACGGCAAGCAGCATGAGCACCCAGTGCTCGGCAATAAAGAAGCGAACCTGGCTGCTTTTCATCGCCGCCTCCAGGTTGCCCAGCCCACTTTGCACCAGCGGGCTGATGAACATCAGCAGGATTCCCAAAAGCAGTTGCAAATCCATCAGGCCGGTGTATATCTGGCCAAAGCGCCGATCGGCAGGGGTATGAACCCGGCTGCGCAGGCCGCTTAGGGCCCGGTAAAGCAAGTAGACACCCGCCAAAAGCACCAGCCAGCGCAAGATGTTGTGCAGGGATAAAAGCCAGTCGTACATGTCCTTAGCTTAGCGCAAAACCACTTGCTGCAACCGCGGCTCCAGTGGCTCTCCCAGTTTCAGCTTCACACAGTTCATTCCTTTGTCAGGGTCTATTGGGCCAGGAACGGTTCCACTCGGGCAGGTGCTTGAAAACAATGGGGAGGGCCACGCCCAGGGCAAACCAAAGGTAGGCCGCCCCACCCCCAATAGCCCCAGCGGAGAGGGGAAAGGCTAGGGCGCCCAACAGCACCGCGCGGTAGAGGCTGCGGGTCAGCAGGTAGGCCAACCCGAACCAGCCCAACCCCGCCAGCAAAAGCCAGGGATTAACCGCAAAAAGAACCCCTATGGCCGGAGCGACGCCCTTGCCCCCACGGCCCAGCAGCCAAAGCGAATAGGCGTGCCCCACCACCGCTAGAGCCCCCGCCAGGAGGCCTCCTTTGGGGTCTTGGGCTAGGAACTCCCCCAGGGCCACGGCCATAATTCCCTTAACCACGTCCAACACCAACACCATTAGCCCCGGCACCGGGCCCAAAACCCGCCAAGCATTGGTACTACCCAGATTGCCCGACCCCTCGACCAGCAGGTTTTTGCCCTGCAGCAAGCCAAACCAGTAGGCAAAGGGCAGCGAGCCGAAAAAGTACCCCGCCAGCGCTGCGTATAACCACTCCATAGCCCTAAGGCTACCAGGCCGCCTAAGGTGGGTTGGGATTTGAACATTTATACAGGGCTCGCCCTACGGCCTAAACTTTTTCCAGCTTTTTTGCTACAGTAAAAGACGCTCTGGCTGGCTTAACCTCTTCGCGCATCCTTATACGGCAGCCTCGAGCCCCTCTCTCGGTTGTGTTACCCGGGATTTGGCAGTACTCTATGGCTTTGTGTGGGGTCTCTCCCCGCCTTCAGAGGTGAATGAATGAAAATCGTGCTTGCCTACTCCGGCGGTTTGGATACCAGCATCATCTTGCGGTGGCTGATCGAAAACTACCAAGCCGAGGTCATCACCTTTACTGCGGACATCGGCCAGGGGGAAGACCTGGAGGAGATTCGACAAAAGGCCCTACGCACTGGGGCTTCCAAGGCCCATGTCCTGGACTTGCGCGAGGAATTCGTGCGGGACTTTGTCTTTCCCATGCTCCGCTCAGGTGCGCTCTACGAGGGCTACTATCTGTTGGGCACCTCCATTGCCCGGCCCCTGATTGCCAAACACCTGGTGCGCATCGCCCAGGAAGAAGGGGCCGAGGCCATTGCCCACGGGGCTACCGGCAAAGGCAACGACCAGGTGCGCTTCGAGCTTACCGCCTATGCCCTAAAGCCCGAGATTAAGGTCATCGCTCCTTGGCGCGAGTGGAACCTGGTCAGCCGGCCCCAGATGATGGAGTATGCGGCCATGCACGGCATCCCGGTGCCCACTACCCTGGAAAAGCCCTACAGCGTGGACTCCAACCTGCTGCACAACTCTTTTGAAGGGGGGGTGCTGGAAGACCCCTGGGCCGAGCCACCCGCCGGGATGTTCCGCATGACCCAGGACCCCTGGCAGGCCCCCGACCAACCCGAGCTGGTGGAGATAGAACTCGAGGGCGGGGACGTGGTGGCGGTCAATGGCGAGCGCCTCAGCCCAGCCAGTCTGCTGGCCCGGCTCAACGAGATCGGCGGACGGCACGGCATCGGGCGGGTAGACCTGGTGGAAAACCGCTTCGTGGGGATGAAGTCGCGTGGGGTTTACGAGACCCCAGGCGGCACCCTGATCTACCACGCCCGGCGGGCGGTGGAGAGCCTGACGTTAGACCGCGAGGTATTGCGCCAGCGCGACCAGCTAGGCATCAAGTACGCTGAGCTGGTTTACAACGGCTTCTGGTTTGCCCCCGAACGGGAGGCCTTGCAGGTCTACATGGACCACGTGGCCAAAACCGTAAGCGGGACGGTGCGCTTCCGCCTGTACAAGGGCAATATCATCCTGGCCGGGCGCAAGTCGCCCCTCTCGCTCTACGATAAGAGCCTGGTTTCCTTCGACGAGAAGGGCGGGTACAACCAGGCCGACGCCGAGGGCTTCATCAAGCTTAATTCGCTGCGCCTACGGGTACGGGCCAAGGCCCAGCCCAAGGACTAGGAGGGTGTGTTGAGCCGGGATGTGACCCAGAAAACCTGGGGGGGCCGCTTCAGCCAAGCACCCAGCCAGATTGCCCAGGAGTTCAACGCCTCGCTGCGCTTCGACCGGCGGCTGGCGCTGGTGGATATTGAGGGCTCGCTGGCCCATGCGGCGATGCTCGGCCAGCAGGGCATCCTCAGCCCTGAGGAGGCCGAGCAGATTCGTCAGGGGTTGTTGGCTGTGCGCCAGGAAATTCTGGAGGGGCGCTTCCCCTGGCGCGAAGAGCTGGAGGACGTGCATATGAACCTCGAGGCCCGCCTGACCGAGCTGGTAGGCCCGGTGGGGGGCAAGCTGCACACCGCCCGCAGCCGCAACGACCAGGTGGCTACCGACCTGCGCCTGTGGCTGCGGCAGGAGCTGGACGGGGCCCTGGAGGACCTAAAGGCCCTGCGCCGGGTTTTGCTGGCCCAGGCTGAGCGCTACCTCGAGCCCCCCCTCATCCTGCCCGGCTACACCCATCTGCAACGGGCCATGCCCCTCCTGCTTTCCCACTGGTTCATGGCCTACTACGAGATGCTCTCGCGCGATGCTGGCCGGCTTAAGGACGCCCGCGCCCGGCTCAACGAGTCTCCCTTGGGAGCCGCTGCCCTGGCCGGCACCGGCTTCCCCATCGACCGAGAGGCCACGGCCCAGGCCCTCGGCTTCGCACGGCCCATGCGCAACTCACTGGACGCAGTAGGCTCGCGCGACTTTGTACTCGAGGCCTTGGCGGCGCTCACCATCGGCCAGGTCAACCTCTCCCGTCTGGCCGAGGAGATCGTCTTGTACACCACCCTCGAGTTCGGCTTCGCTACCCTGCCCGATGCCTTCTCCACCGGTTCCTCCATCATGCCCCAGAAGAAAAATGCCGACCATGCCGAGCTTATCCGGGCCAAGGCGGGGCGGGTACTGGGTAGCTTCGTCACCTTAGCCACCCTCAGCAAAGGGCTACCCCTGGCCTACAACAAGGATCTACAGGAAGACAAAGAGCCCCTCTTCGACGCCATGGACACCTACCGGGCCTCGCTGCGCCTTCTGGCGGCCATGCTGCCGGGACTGGTATGGCACCCTGAGGCCATGCGCCAGGCTGCGGCCTCGGGCTTTGCCCTGGCTACCGAGCTGGCCGACTACTTAGCCGAGCGCGGCCTGCCCTTCCGCGAGGCCCACCACGTGGTGGGACGTCTGGTGCGCTACTGCCTAGAAGAGCGAAAGGAGCTACACCAGCTCTCCTTGGCCGAGCTACAAAGCTTCCACCCCCTCTTCGCCGAGGACGCCCTGGCCCTGACCCACCTCGAGAGCGCCATCCACCGCCGACGAAGCTACGGAGGAACCGCACCCGAGGCTGTTAGAGAAGCCATAAAGACCGCCAAAGCCGAGTTGGAGGGGGAAGCTTGAAGGGAATCGAACTGGGAACCACCATTCTGCCCAAGGTGCGCTGGGATGCCAACGTGGAGCTGCGCAAGGCCCACATGAGGGATGTAGAGGCTATCTACACCCTGATCAAGTACTGGGCCGAGCGCGGCCTGATGCTGGTACGCAGCCACGACCACCTCTACGAAAACCTGCGCGACTTTTTCGTGCTGGAAGACGAGGACGGGCATATCGTGGGCAGCGGGGCTTTGCACATCCTGTGGCACGACATTGCCGAGGTGCGGGGACTGGCCGTTCACCCCGACCGCCAGGGTCAGGGCTTGGGCCGCTGGCTGGCCCTGGCCGCCGAGCGCGAGGCCAAGGACCTAGGCATCCCCCAGATTTTCGCCTGGACCCTGCAGGTGCGCTTCTTTACCAGCCTGGGCTACCAGGTGACCACCCGTGAGGCCCTGCCGCCTAAGGTTTTCGCCGAGTGCAGCGCCTGCCCCTTCTACGACAACTGCCGCGAAATTGGGGTGACCAAGGTGCTGGATGAAAGGAACGCCTACCGGCGGAGTTAAGCCCGTTAGACAAGCACCTAGGTGTTGGATAAAGGTGCGTCTTCGTTCCGTGCCCTCAAAAGAGAGGTGGCCCCGCCTATCAAGATAGGCGGGGCCACCTAGCTTAGTATTGGGAGAGGCTATCTTCCACTCGTGTCAATCTGAGGAGAGGAGGGCATGTTGAGGGTAGCGCTTTTGCTTCTTATCTTGGCGACAGTTGCTGTCGCCTGCACCCGGGTCTCGGAGTTTGAAAAATCTAATCCCCGGCCATGGGAGGATTCACAAAAGGTGCTGTGGGAAAGAACAGCAGAACAGGTATTGAAGGGTCTGACTGACCCCGACCATCTGCGTCTCCTTGCCGAAGACCTTAGACGAGAACCATACCGCACATACTTTTTGGACGCCAAGGGCCATTTTAGGCAAGACAGGATTCCAAACCTCAAGCTGCACCGAGCAAAAACCCTCCTCGACTGGAGCAAGGAGGCGGCCTTGGAAACCTGGCGCAGGGTTGGCCTTGACCAACCAAAGCCCTGGGAGGTTCTGGCAGCCCAGCGTGAGCTTGCGGACTGGTATGTAGGGGGCCTCTGGGTGCCCGGCATCGGTTACATAGGGGAGGTTTGGGCCCCCGTCTATGGGCTACCCTATGATCCAAGTGGGAATGCCGGGGGATTCACCGCGTGGTTCCACGACTTTAACCCCCCGCTGTCGTCCCTGCCCTATGAGGGGGTCGAGGAGCTTTATTGGCTCCGAATAAGCCTCGAACACACATCCATTCTCACACCGCAGAAAGACCAAACGGGACAGGTGGTGGGCTTCTTGGATGTCAGGACAGGCCGGAGGTATCGAATGGCCGAAGGGGAAGTATCGGTCTCTTCCCAGCAAGATACAACCTATTTCGGGGCAGACCTGGGCGGAAATCCGCTGATTTTCCAGGGAAAGCGCATTCATCTTGTACTCGAGGAGGGCTAATGTATGGGTTGGCTGAACAATCTCCGAATGGCTGGGCTGGCTATTCTGCTCTCCATCGGGCTTTCCCAGGGAAGCTGTGGCGTGCAAATACCAGGTGGCAGTGGTGCCTGCCCCATAACCTCGATGGACCCCAGCTTCATCTCTAGTGCCTCGGTAGGTGTGGTGGGGCCGGGTGTCATCCGAGGGTGTGAGGTTTCCTCCAGAGTGGAGTTCAGAGCCACTGTGCGCGGTGTGTCTGGGCCAAGCCCGGCCCCTGTGTATGCTCGCTTTGGCATTGTTGGCGCTAACTTTAATGGCGCACCTTGCACGGTTTCTTCAACGCAACCCTGGCTGCCCAACTCGAGCTTCTCTGCCAGCACGCTCCCTTGCGCAACACCCAGCAGCGGCACCTACTTTGGCGACCTCATCGTACTAACTCCCGTACTGACCTTCAATGTGCGAAGCACTTTTTGAAAGCTGCTTCAAAGCACTTCAAAACTGCTGGGTTAGAATCAGGAGGGTATGGGCATCCTCTCCGACTACCTTGCAGCCGCCTTAAAACAAGCCAGCTACAAGCCCAGCGAGGGCGGTTTCCTCGAGGCCACCGTACCTGGGCTGACCGGCCTGATGGTGCGGGGGCGCACCTTCGAGGAGTGCCGCGAGCGGCTGCGCGACGAGCTCGAGCTCTACCTGGCCAAAACCCTGCTGGCCCACCAGCCCCTGCCCGAGCTGCCGGGGGCCCCAAACAGCCTGCAGGAGCTGGCCCTGGAGATTCACCCCAGCGAAAGCCTGACCGAGCAGGCCATCCTGCAGACCGTGCGCACCATCCTGGAGGAGGTGCGCTCCCTGCGCCGGGGTGGCCCGGCCCCCGCCCCCAGCCCCCGCCCCCCCGAGGCCAAGCGGCCCTCGTTGCGGCTCTCGGAGTATGTGCAGGAACTGGGCCTGGGCCTCCAGCTAAGCCGCAACGGCCTGAGCGAGGCCGAGGAAAAGACCCTCGAGCGCATTAGCGGCTTCCTGGGCGAGCGCTTCGAGAAGCTACAGGGCCTCTACGAGAAACTCAAGCAGGCTGCCGGCAAGGGCAACGGCGAGTTCCAGTACTCCTTGGCCTCCTTAGCCCAACAGGACATCGGGCTTTCCACCCAGCTTTGCACCTTGCTCAAGGAAGGCGGGCTTTTGAAAAGCTATACCTACAGCTCCAAGCAGCGGCGCATCTACGCTCGGCTGGTGGACGAGGGCAGGGTGCGCAGCTTCATCACCGGGGGCTGGCTCGAGCGCTACGCCCGCCAGGTGGTGCAGCTCGCCCTCCGGCGGCGCAACATCCCCCACGACCTACTGCTGAACCCGGTGCTACTCTACCCCAACGGTGACCGCTTCGAGCTGGACCTGTTGCTGCGTACCCCCAGCCTGATGCTATTGGTGGAGTGCAAAACCGGCGGCTACGAGGAGAACCTCGAGCGCCACCAGCGCATCGCTACCGACCTGCGCATCCCCCCCAAGCAGGTGGTCTACCTGCTTTTGGGGGTACCGGAGAGCACCCTGGACGAGCTAGGCCGGCAGTGGGGCTTCACCTTTGTCAACGAGAAAACCCTGGGCGAGTATCTGGAAAAGCTGCTGGGCTGAGGGGGCTGTATATAAATGCAAAAAGCCAGTATATTGTTTATTCGAGTGTGAGGATGGGCATGAAAGAGCGTGCAGTGCTGGTTCTGGAAGATGGCACCACCTACCACGGTTACGCCTTCGGGTACCGCGGCAAAAACGTGGGCGAGGTGGTCTTCAACACCGCCCAGACCGGCTACCAGGAAATCCTGACCGACCCCAGCTACAACGGGCAGATTGTGGTGATGACCTATCCCCACCAGGGTAACTACGGGGTGAACGTCTTCGATATGGAAAGCAACCGCCCCTGGGTGCGCGGTTTTGTGGCCCGGGAGTTCAGCAAGTACGCCGCCGGTTCCCGGGCCCAGCAGAGCCTGGAAGAGTTCATGCGCGAGACGGGCGTGATTGGCCTTGAGGGCATTGATACCCGTGCTTTGGTGCGCAAAATTCGCGAGGGTGGGGTGATGAAGGGGGTGATTGCCCACGCCAGCCACCTTGGCTCGCCCGACTACCGCTTTACCCCCGACGACCTGGCCGCCCTGCGCGAGGAGGCCCGCCGCTGGACTGACATCGACGGACGGGATATGACCCCCGAGGTCTCCACGCCTCTGCCCTACCAGTTCCCCACCTTCCGGGGCCGGCGCAGGGTGGTGGTGATGGACTTCGGCATCAAACACGCCCAGATGCGCTACATGGCCGAGATGGGCTGCGAGCTGATCGTGGTACCCGGCAAAACCAGCCCTGCCCAGATCATGGCCTTGGAACCCCATGGCCTCTTCGTCTCCAACGGCCCCGGCGACCCCAGCATGCCCCGCTACGCCCACGAGACCCTCTGGAAGCTGATGGGGCTTCTGCCCACCTTTGGCATCTGCCTGGGCCACCAGCTCTTGGGCCTGGCCGCTGGAGGGCGCACTTTCAAGCTCAAGTTCGGCCACCGCGGGGCCAACCACCCGGTCAAGAACCTGCTTACCGGCAAGATCGAGATCACCAGCCAGAACCACGGCTATGCGGTAGACCCCGACTCGCTCAAGGAGTTCCGGCCCACCCACATCAACCTGAACGATGGCACCTTGGAAGGTATGGCCCACCAGCGCTACCCAGTCTTCAGCGTGCAGTACCACCCCGAGGCCTGCCCTGGGCCGCACGACTCGCTCTACCTTTTCCGCCGCTTCTTGGAGGAGGTGGATGCCTTCAACGGTCTGACCGGCGCCCCGGTGGAGAAGCAGCGGGTGGGCAGCTTAGGTATCTAACCCCGCCCAAACTCGAGGAGTTCCACGCTGGCCCCGCCAACACTGCCCTCGCTTACCTGTTTGACCACGCCCACTCCCTCAGCAAACCAGTAGGTGGCCCGGCCCTCCAAACGGATGCCGAACTCCCCCTTGAAGCTGGCCTCTACCCGCAGGGCCTCAAAACGCCCCGCCGGGACGCTCACCCATTCCTTGGCCACAATGCGGTTGTCCACCTCGAGGTGGCCGCTCAGATCGAAAAAAGCCACCCGCCCCCTAAGCTCGTAGCGGTAGCGCCAGCGCCCTCCCACCCGCCATACCTCCGCAGCAGGGATAACTACACCTACCAGCCGAGTTATCCGTGCCTGCCCTCCCGGAATGGGCTGCTCACCCGCTGGCAAGACCTGTAGCCCCGTAGGGGTGCAGCGCCACTCCACTGCCTCGCTGCGGTTGGCAAACTGGCGGCGCTCGAGCAGGGCCGAGGGCCCCAGCGGGCTGAAGCTCTGGGTATAGACCTCCTGGCTGGCCAGGTTGCGGTAGCGCCAGCGCAGGCTGGGGTCGGTGGGGTAAAAAGGGTTAGCGCAGGGACTGGTCAGGGCCAGGCTGCCCAGCCAAACCAGGGCAATGCTCCCCCAGCGCCGCATATGCTTAGTCTGGGTCTTCCGCACAAAGCCAATGTGAAGCGGGCCTACACAAAGGTGCTGGTCAAGGCCGACCCCCTTTTGGCCCCTGGCCCTATACAATACCCCAATGCACCACACCCTAAAGCCCCAGGTATGGCAACCCCATCCCACCAGCCCCGGCCACACCGTGGTCGGGGAGGTACTGGTCTATGAGGATTTACACAGCCCCCAACTGGGAAACAAGCGCGATATCCTGGTGTATCTTCCGCCCTCTTACCGCAAGAGCAACCGGCGCTACCCGGTGCTTTATATGCACGATGGACAAAACCTCTTCGACCAGGCCACCAGCTATGTGGGGGAGTGGCAGGTAGATGAAAGCATGGAACAGCTCGCCCAGGAGGGCCTCGAGGTCATCGTGGTGGGCATCCCTAACCAAGGCGCTGAGCGCCTAAACGAGTACAGCCCCTTCCCCGACCCCCGGCATGGCGGGGGCAAGGGGGCGCGTTACCTGCGCTTTTTGGTGGAAACGGTCAAACCGCTGATAGACCGCTCCTTCCGCACCCGGCCTGAGCGCGAGCACACCGGGATAGCGGGCTCCTCCATGGGAGGCTTTATCAGCCTGTGCGCCTACTACCTTCACCCTCAGGTGTTCGGCAAGGTGGGGACGGTGAGCCCGGCCTTTTGGTTTGCCGACGGGGCCATCTATCCCTTTGTGGCGCAGGCCCTGCAGGTGCCGGGCCGGCTCTACATGGACGTGGGCCGCTGCGAGCTGACCCTCTCCCAAATCAGCAGCCAGCGCTATCTGGAAGGGGTACGGCGGATGCACCGCTTACTGTTGCAAAAAGGCTGGCAGCCCGGCCTGAACTACCTCTACCTGGAGGACGCCCAGGGCGCGCACCACGAGGCCCACTGGGCCCGGCGCTTTCCCGCTATGATGCGCTTTTTGTTTGGCTAGGCAAGGGCCTGCACTACCCGGGCCATACGCTCTAGGGCTTCTTGCAGCAGGTCTCGGCTGGTGGCGAAGTTCAGGCGCAACCAGCCCTGGTACTGATGCCCAAACATCTGACCATCGTTGAGGCCCAGCTTAGCCTGCTCCAGCATCACCTGGTGGGCCCGTGGCCCAAAGGTAGCTGAGAAGTCGAACCAGGCCAGGTAGGTAGCTTCCGGGGGCCAGTAGCCCACCTGGGGCAGGTGTTGCTGCACAAAGGCGGTAATGAGGTCGCGGTTGCCCCGCAGGTAGGCGCGCACCTCCTCTAACCAGGCCTGGCCGTGCTCCAGAGCTGCCCGCCAGGCGGCCATGGCCAGCACGTTGGGGTGCCCCCCCAGGCCTTTGAGTACCCTGGCCAGAGCAGCCAGAATCTGGGGGTTGTGGCTGATGGCCACCCCACCCCCCAGTCCGGCAGTGTTGTAGGCCTTGCAGGGGCCGGTCAAGGTGACGGTGCGCTGGGCGATCTCGGGGCCCAGCGAGGCAAGGGGAATGTGCCTTCCTTCGTAGATAAGGTCGGCCCAAAGTTCGTCCGACATTACCCACAAGCGGTGGCGCAGGGCAAACTCAGCCAGTCTTTCCAGCTCGTCGCGGCGGAAGACGCGCCCGGTGGGGTTTTGCGGGTTGCACAGCAGCAACAGCCGGGTGCGGGGGGTCACCAGGCTTTCCAGTTGGTCGAAATCAATAGCCCAGCCCTGAGGGGTGCGTTGCAGGGGGTTATACCGGGCGACGCGGTGGTGCTCCTGCAAGGCATTCAGAAAGGGATGATAGACCGGAACCTGGGTAATCACCTCGTCGCCGGGGCTGCTCAGGGCCAGCACGCTGGCGTAAATCCCCGGCACCACCGAGGTGGTGAGCAGCAGGTTGTCCGGGGTCAGGCCCTTCAGACCACGGGCCTCCTGCTGCTGGAGGATGCTTTGCAAGAGGGCAGGATCGCCTTTCATCTGAGGGTAGCCCACCCGCTCTTGCAAGCGCTCGAGGACGCCCTGGACGATGGCTGGGGCGATGGGAAAATCCATATCGGCCACCCACATGGGCAGCACATCCTCGGGAAAGAAGTGCCATTTGAGGCTGTAGCCGTAGGGGTCGCGCAGGGTGGAAGGAGTCAGGTCGTCGAGCCGCATGGCCCAAGCTTATCGCTTGGGTAAGCCCCTGGGCTACTGGGCATCGGGTTGCGTGGTGTGGGCTGGGATGATGACGTCCTCGAGCCCTTCTTCTAGCACCACCTGGTTGCGGCCTGCCGCTTTAGCCCGATACATGGCCTCGTCGGCCCGGCTCAGCAGTGCGGCCACACTATCGCCCTCACGGTAGCAGGCCACCCCTAGGCTGAGGGTGACCGGCACCCCGGCCATGGGGGCCTCGCGCACCGCCTCGAGCAGACGCCAGGCCAGGTGCTGGGCCTGGTGCAGGTCGGTCTCCGGGGCCAGCACCAAGAATTCCTCGCCGCCCCAGCGGGCCAACGTGTCGCTCTCCCGTAGGTGCTGCTGCAGGCGCAGGGCAACCTCGCGCAAAACCTGGTCGCCTACCGAGTGGCCGTAGGTGTCGTTTACATTTTTGAAGTGGTCGAGGTCGGCTAGCAAAAGGGCAAAGGGGCGGTTGTAGCGCCGGGCCCACTCCAGTTCGGCCTCGAGCCGGGCCTGCATGGCCCGCCGGTTGGTGGTGCTGGTCAGGGCATCGGTGTGGGCCAACTGGTGCATCTGGGCGTAGTGGCGCCGCAAATAAGCGAAAATGTAAAGCAGCAGCACATAGGCCAGGTTGGAAAAAGTGAACTGCATCGCGGTATTGACGGCAGAAACCCCCAGAGGGGGGCTTTGCCAGACCCCCACCACCCCCACCAATAGGCCCAGTCCCAAGTAGCCTACGGAAAAAAACAAAGCATGGCGACGCCTAAAGAGCACAAAGGCCATCAGGTAGACCATAGGGAACCATAGCAGGGCCGGGGTAAGGCCGTTGCGCTGGTGCAACATGTAAGCGGCCTCGTAGTAAACGCTCAGAATTTCGTACAAAGCGATGATGCCCAAAGCGATCTGCCAAACCAGGCGGATGCTCTGGGGGTTACGCCAGAGGTAAAACTCCAGCCCTAGAAACCCCAAGGCCATGGGCCAGAGCAGATAGCGGTCGGGAAAGGAAAGGTGCCCAACTACAACCGATAGGCTCCAGGCGGTCAGGGCGGCCACACTTCCCATAGGCAAAAGCCAGAGGGTAAGGCGCAGGCGCAGCCCCTCGAGGGGGTCAGCCACCTCTAGGGTGGCGTAGGGATCGGGCAGGTGGCTGCGGCGTAAGGGCATATGGAAAGGGTAAAACTACTTTACCATCAACGCTGGTTATCTTTATTTTCGATCAGGTAATCGGCTGCTGCCCAGCCAATCCCGCGCCCACCGGCCATGGTCCACCCCTTCAGGTTTAGTTCCCAAAGCTATTTCGTCAACTTTTGCTAGGCTGAAGCCATGTTGGAAAGAGACTGGTGGCAGATGGGCCTGCGGGTGGCCGGCCTGGACGAGGCCGGGCGCGGCGCTCTGGCCGGGCCGGTCACAGCAGCCGCAGTGGTGCTACCCCCTTGCCTAGAGGGCTACCCCTTCCGCGACTCCAAGACCCTCAGCCCCCCGCAGCGAGCGGCGCTGGCCCAGGAGATTCGCCAGGTAGCCCTGGCCTGGGGCGTGGGGTGGGCTGAAGCAACAGAGATAGACCGGCTGGGCATCCTCAAGGCCACCTACCTGGCCGCCACCCGGGCCCTGGCCCAGCTGGGCCTTCGCCCTCAGGCCCTGCTCACCGACTATTTGCGCTGGCAGGCCGAATGGCAACCCTACCTGGAGGCCTCCTTTCTCTTCCGCGCTCCGCCCAAGGCCGACCAAAATAGCCCCAGCGTGGCCGCGGCCAGCATCCTGGCTAAGGTGGCGCGAGACGAGCACATGCGGCAGCTCGAGCAGCAGTATCCGGGCTACGGCTTTGCCCAGCACAAGGGCTACGGCACCCCCGCTCACCTGAAAGCCCTAGAGGAGCTGGGCCCCTGCCCCCAACACCGGCGCAGCTTCGCTCCCCTAATCCAAAGGCCACTTTTGAGCCTTTCTTGAGCCAGGGGCCATCTGCCAGGGCCGTGCGCTAAAATGCGAGGCGTCATGGGTAGGTATGTCCTGTTTTTGGCTTTACTAGCGGGCCTGCTCGCGGGCTGTGTTCCGGGAACGCGCTCGAGCCTAAGCGTGGGCCTGCGCTTTGGGCTGGAGCTAAGCCCCGTCATCACCCGCTTTGAGCCCGACCGAGGGCCAGGCGCCAGCTACCGGGTAGGCGAAAGTGTGCGCTTTGTGGTGAGCCTGACCCGCCCTGGCTACCTCACCCTGGTCGGCCTCGACCCCGATGGGGTGGCCTACGAGTTCGACCGGCTCTACCTTAACCCCGGCACCCACCTGCTTTCTGGGCCTCCCGGCTACCGCTACGAGCTGCGCCCCCCGCTGGGCTTGCAACGGGTGCGGGCTATTTATACCGATACCCCCTATCCTGCTAGCTTGGTCTTTCGCGGTGTCTACACCCTCCAAGGCTTGGATCAGCAAACCTCGATCTACATTCAGCAAAGCGGCTCGAGGGTGCGCGACGTAGCTGAAACCTTCTTCTATATTCGCTAGAGTTCTAGCCTTTTCCAAACAAAAGCTGCTGGCCGCTCGAGCGATGTAAAGGGCTGGCATTCTGGTTTTGCAAAACCATTTTTTGCATTGGGTACAAACTTCCTACGAGGGTGCCCTGAACCCGGACAAACACATGTGAGACTCTAAGCTGGGATAAAAAGAGGGGAACCAACCAAGAAAGGAGGTTCCCCAGGTGCAGTTTACCACCGTTGGCCGAGAGATATGGCAAGGCGCTAGACAAGCACAGAGGCTGGCCGAGGCCAAAGCAGGCGACCCAGAGGTCAAGGAACGTCTGCGCAAGCTCCGACTGGTCAAAGCCCTGCGTGAAAGTAAAAAGAGCTGGAAGGAGATCCAGGACCTGGTCGGGATCAGCCGGGCCACCTACCACCGCTGGAAAAAAGCCCTAAAAGAAAAGGGCCTGGCC
>NZ_AUHY01000026.1 GCF_000423425.1 Meiothermus rufus DSM 22234
CCTTTTCTTTTAGGGCTTTTTTCCAGCGGTGGTAGGTGGCCCGGCTGATCCCGACCAGGTCCTGGATCTCCTTCCAGCTCTTTTTACTTTCACGCAGGGCTTTGACCAGTCGGAGCTTGCGCAGACGTTCCTTGACCTCTGGGTCGCCTGCTTTGGCCTCGGCCAGCCTCTGTGCTTGTCTAGCGCCTTGCCATATCTCTCGGCCAACGGTGGTAAACTGCACCTGGGGAACCTCCTTTCTTGGTTGGTTCCCCTCTTTTTATCCCAGCTTAGAGTCTCACATGTGTTTGTCCGGGTTCAGCCTTTTTCCCAGGTAACCCTTCAAACCTGTCTAGAGTTTGCTTCAAAGCGCAGCAGCCAGGCTTTCAGCCCCTCATGGCCGGCGAACCCCCCCAGCCGGCCATCGGCGTGGATAACCCGTTGGGCGGGCACCACAAGAAAAAAGGGGCAGACCCGCAAGGCTGCCCCGGCGGCCCGAGGGGTTAGACCGCACAACTTTCCCATCTGGGCATAGCTGCGGGTTTCCCCCAGGGGAATCCGCCGCACCGCCTCGTACAGGGCTATGCGGCGGGGGTCGAAGGCGGCATAGTCCAGGGGAAGATCCAAAAAAGCCTCGCCCTGAGCAGCAAAATACCTCTCCACCCGGCGAGCTAGTTCGCGTAAAAGGGCATTGGGCCGGTCGGGGAAGCCCGCTTGCAGCCGCAGCTCTACCCGTTGCAAGGCTTGGTGGGTGGCCTGGGCCCAGAGCAGCCCTACAGGAGTGGGAATCCACAGGCTGTACATCTCAAGCCTTGCCAGCTTTTTCTCGTTTGGGTGTCTCCCGTGCCACCGCGCCTTCTAGCATCAGGTTGAGAAACTTATTCATCTCGTCTTTGAGCTGTCGCTGTGGGGTGTAAGCCGCCCAGCGCAGGGCTGAGAGCAGGTAAACATCGGCAATGGAGCGGGAGATGCGCTCGAGGGACATGTCCTGGCGCAGCTTGCCCTGGGCCCTGAGGGGGCGCAAAATTTCACCGATGAGGTCGCCTAAAGGCAGGGCCTCAAAGGCGGTCTTGGCCCGCTGAGGGTCGGGGTTGAGCAGCTCGTAGGCCAGGGGGGAAAGCAGTACCCGTTCCCGTTCGCTCACCTCGGCCAGACGCTCCCACAGCCGGCGCAGCACCTCGAGGGGAGGGTCTCCTCGGCCTAGCTCAGCTAAGGCTTGCTCGCGCAGTTCACCCAGAAGCTGAGCGCCAAAATCCAGCAACACCGCCTCCTTGTAGGCGTAGTAGTTGAAAAAGGTTCCCCGCGAGACGTGCGAAGCCTTGGCGATATCGGTGGCGGTGGTCTGGTGAAAACCCTTCTCCCGGAACAGGTGAATGGCGGTGCGAAATATGCGGTCGCGGCGGCGCTGCTTCTGCCTTTCCCGAAGACTGAGCATGAAGAGATTGTACCCAAGTCTAATAAACTGTGCTAGTTGCCTTTGCAACGAACTACCTGGCTATTGGCCCCCATCCTTATTCAAAGTCCCCGTTGTAGAGTAAGCACTTGCCATGCAGCGTCGGCTGGTCTCGGAGATTTTTTCCCTTTTACGCGGCTATAAGCGCAGAAGGGGCCGTCGGCAGCGGGGTAGCCCACTCTGGCTGGCCCTGTTGCTTTTGGGTCTGCTGGGATACGGGCTGTGGGAGACCTACTTTCGTCCCCTTCCCCAAACCTATAAAGCCCCGGGGGGCCTCGAGCTCTACTTTGCCCCTCAGCAGGGCCGCGAGGCCAAAGCGCGCCTCATCCGCCTGATGGATGGGGCCCAAAACCGCCTCGAGCTAGCCGTCCACGAGCTCGAGGATCGGGAAATCGGGCAGGCCCTGGTTCGGGCAGCAGCCCGGGGGGTGCAGGTGCGGCTGTTCAGCGAGTCCAACTACCGCCGCGAGGCCCGCGAGAGCCTGGGCATTCGCAGCCATAATCCGGCTCGCTGCGAGACCTTGCAAAAGGTGCAGGTCTGCTACGATAGCCGTGAGGATGCCCTGATGCATCACAAGTTCGTGCTGGTGGATGACCAGGGGGTCTGGACCGGCAGCACTAACCTGACCTGGAACGCTTTTGAGCGCAACAACGAGAACAGCCTGTGGCTTCCGGTAGAAGGCCTGGTGACCCTCTACCGACGGGAGTTCGAGGCGTTGTTTGGCGGCCAGGAAAGTGGACTGGGCCTTTCGGGGCGTTTTCAAATCGGTACGCTGGAAGGCCAGGTCTACTTCAGCCCAGCAGGAGGGCGCCAGGGGCGGGAAGCCCTGCTCGAGCGGTTGCGGCAGGCTAGGCGGGAGGTCTGGGTGGCCGCCTTTGTTTTGACCGATGCGACGGTGGTGGAGGCCCTGGTGGCGGCCCATCGGCGTGGGGTGCGGGTGCGCGTGCTGCTGGAAAGCCGCAATCTGCAAAACTCCGCCCATGCAGCCCTGACCCAGGCTGGCCTCGAGGTGCGCCGGGATGGCAACCCCTACACCATGCACCACAAGGTGATGGTTCTGGATGGCGAGTGGGTGGTTACCGGCAGCTACAACTTCACTACCTCGGCCTACCGGCGCAACAACGAAAACCTGCTCATCCTGCGCGACGCGGCGCTGGCCCAGCGTTATTTGCTCGAGGTAGAAGCTATTTGGAAGGCGGGGGTAGGCTTGTGACTGGGCTACCGACCCTGGTGCTGGCCTCGCAGAGCCCCCGCCGGGCGGAGCTTTTGCAAAGGCTTGCCCTTCCCTTGCGGATCGTACCAGCCTACCTCGATGAGGAAGCTTTGGGGCACCTCGAGGCCGCCACTATGGCCCAACAACTGGCCTTGCACAAAGCCCAGGCCGTATGGCGGCCCGGAGAGTGGGTGTTGGCGGCTGATACCGTGGTGGCCCTCGAGGGGGAAAGCTTGGGTAAACCATCTGGTGTCGAGGAGAACAAGGCTTTTTTGCAACGTCTATCGGGGCGCACCCACAGCGTTTACACCGGCTTCGCCCTCTTTGGGCCGGAGGGGCAGCTGCACGTTGAGGTGGTCGAGGCCCGGGTCACCTTCCGGGCCTTGGCGGCATGGGAGATAGACTGGTATGCCCAAAGCGGCGAGGGGCTGGACAAGGCTGGGGGCTATGGCATTCAGGGTTTGGGCATGGTTCTAGTAGAGCGCATTGAAGGGGATTTTTATACCGTGATGGGCTTGCCGGTAAGCCGGGTTTGGCAGCGCCTGGGCGAGTTGGGCTACTTTTGCCCTGTGCGTTAGACTCTGTTGGGGGTAGGGTGTGCGTGAAACCCTGGTGCGGCGGACGTTACTGGTAAGCCTGCTTTTGCTGGGGCTCCTGCTAGCCACCCTCACCCGGCAGTCGGTGCCCACGCTACCGGGTGAGTTCGCGGCCCGCACCGCTCCTTTGTTTGGCTTGGCCTACCGTCTGGGGCAGAACACCCGGGCCAGCCTCTCGGCCTTTTTCGACCGGCGCGACCTGCGGGCCGAGCAGCGCAGGATGCAGGCCGAAATACAACAGCTTAGACAGGAAAACCAACGCCTGCTTTTGGAAAACCGCCGTCTCCAGGCCACCCTCAGGGTTCAGGCCGTGCAGGGCCTGGGGGTGTTGGCAGTGGTACCGGTCATCGACGACGACGCCTCGGGCCTCTACCGTCGGCTCTACCTAGGCGCTGGTACGGCCCAGGGGTTGCGGGTGGGCATGCCGGTGACCACTGCAGAAGGGCTGGTAGGGGTGATTACCGAGGTGACCACCCATAATGCGGTGGTGCGCACTATCCTCGATCCCGAGTCGCGGGTGGGGGTGCGGCTGGCCAATGCCCCTGGACGGGGTATAGCCTATGGTGCCCCGCCGCGCCGGCTCCGGGTGGAAGTAGCCCCGGAAGCCAACGTCAAACCGGGAGACAAGGTGGTTTCGGGGGCCTTACAGGGCCTGTACCCTGCGGGGATTACCGTGGGCACGGTCGAGCAGGTGCTGCCCGCCTCGCCGGGAGACCTCAAGAAGATTTTGCTGGTGCGCCCTGCGGTGCAGATGGCCCTTTTGGAGGAAGTGCTGGTGCTAAAACCCCTATGACCCTTTTTGCTGTGCCTAGCGGCCCACTTCGTTGAATGTGTTGAGTTGTGTATTATGCGGATTCTCCTAACTGTCGTCCTGGCCTTTTTTATCCAGGGGTTTTTTTCCGGCTTGCTGGGCGAGTATCTGGTTCCCCCCGATCTGATTCATCTGGTGGCGTTGCTACTCGCCGCTAGGCTATCTCCCTACGCGGGTCTGCCGCTGGCCTTTGCCCTGGGGCTTTTGCAGGACCTACTCTCGGCAGGGTACCCCGGTTTGCATGCCGTGGGGCTGTTATTCGCTGCCTATGCCTACTACCGCCTCTCGCGGCTGGTGCACTGGGAAGAGCCGGTAGGCCAGGCGGTGATTCTGGGGGGCAGCTTTGTAGCCAAATGGGTGGGCCTTTGGCTGGTGGCCTTCTGGTTGCGGCTGGGGTATTTCAACCCTCTCACCCTAGGGCCGGTTATCGTACCGGAGATGCTGCTGACCTTCCTGGTCGCCCCTATATTGATCCGGCTTTATGCGCGTTTTTTTCCCTCGCCTAGTCTGTAGGAGCCACAGGTGAACAACCGTGTCTGGGTCTTACTAGGGCTTTTCTACCTGCTAATGTTGCTGTTTGTGGGGCGGCTTTGGTATTTGCAGGTTGTTTTGTATGACCAGTACGCTACCCGCAGCCAAGGCAACTACCTCCGTACCGAGACCACCTTAGCCCCTCGAGGGCGTATTCTGGATCGCAATGGGCAGGTCATCGCCACCAATCGCTTAGCGGTGGACCTCATTTATGCTGGCGGTGAGGTTCGTTTCAAAGAGCGTATTCTGGCCCTTGCTGGGCTTGAGGCGCTGCCCAGAGTGGAGCGACAGCCTGTTGAGCTGATGGTGAACGTTCCCGAGGCCCTGGTGCCTACCCTGGCCGAACTCACCGCAATAGAGCCCAACCTAAGGCTTCAGGAGCGGATGGAGCGGGTTTATCCCAACCCCATTGCTGGGCCGGTTATCGGCTATACCGCCCTGCCCAACCAGGAGCAGCTCAAAGCCGGTTACGATCCCGAGGAACTGGTGGGGGTCGCTGGCCTCGAGGCTGCCCTGGAGCCGTATTTGCGCGGCCAAAAGGGCCTGGTGCTGGCGGAGGTCAACGCGCGGGGCCAGCGGCTGCGCTACCAGGAACTCAGGGCACCCCAGGCCGGCAGCGATGTCTACCTGACCCTCGACCTGGCTTTGCAGCGGGTTGCCGAGCAGGCCCTGCGCGAAGGGGTAGAGGACATCAACCGCATCCGCCTTCGCAACGGCCTGCCCCTAGCCCGCCAGGCCAAGGGGGCCATTGTGGCCCTGGACCCTCAGAGCGGTGAGGTGCTGGCCATGGCCACTGCTCCAGCTTTTGACCCCAACCTGTTTGGCCGGCGGCCTCGTCCCAACGAGCAGATTCGTGAGCTGTTCAGCGATCCAGACCGACCGACCTTGAACCGGGCGGTCAATGCCTACCCTCCTGGCTCAACCTACAAGCTGGTGACCTCGAGCCTGGCTTTAGAGGGCGGCTATGTGAGTGCGGGAACCACCTACCGCTGCAGCCCTTACATCGTTTTTGGGGGTATCCGGCGCAACTGGGCCCGCTACGACATGGGGCCTATGACCGTAAAGGAGGCCATTGCCCAAAGCTGCAATACCTGGTACTACCAGCTGGCCATGCAAGACCCCATCGGCATGGTAGACCGGCTGCACAAGCGGGCACTGGAGTTAGGGGTGGGGCGGCCTACCGGGTTGGAGATTGGGGAGCAAGTGGGTATCGTGCCTACCTTGCAGTGGAAGCGGCAGAACATTCCCCGCGACCCCCGCTGGTGGCCGGGGGAGACCCTCTCCATCGCTATTGGGCAGGGCTACAACAAGGCCACCCCAGTGCAGATTGCGCGGATGCTGGCCACCATCGCCCAGGAGGGACGGCAGCCCGAGCTGCACCTGGTGCGACGGATTGGCCCTCAGCTGGTTCAGCGGCCTGTGGTGCAGGTGCCAGGCCGGCACTGGAAAACCCTGCAGGAAGGGCTGCGCCTCACGGTAACCTGGGGCACGGCCCGGCACGTGCTGGGTAGCTTTCCGGTGGCTACGGCAGGCAAGACCGGTACCGCGCAGAACGAAGCCCAGACCCCGGGCCTCGAGCACGCCTGGTACATGGGCTACGGGCCGGTCGACCCCACCGACCCCCGACCCCCGCTGGTGGTGGTGGCCTTTTTCGAGAATGGGGGCGAGGGCAGCGGGGTGGCCCTGCCTGCGGTGCGCAAGGTGATGGCGGCCTACTGGAAAGTGGGCCAAGAGTTCGCCACCCGCTAGCCCTCTTTGGCCTCGAGGGCGGGGTGGAAGGGGGCAGCCAGGCCCAACCGGGCCAGTATCAACGCGGCTACCCGCTCGCCGCCTAGGGCCACAGCCGGTACCGACTGCCCAGGAAAAATGGTCTCGCCCACCCGCCACAGGTTGGGGTAGGGGGTGCGGGGGCTCGAGGTGCGCCAGGGGTGTACCTGGGGATACCCGCCTACCCAGCCCGCCTGCCGCCGGGTGTAGAAGCGGTAGGTTTGGGGAGTGGCCCCTAGGACGAGCTGGGCGGCCTCGCGAAAACCAGGCAGAAGGCGCTCCACCTGGCCTTCTACTCGAGCCTGCCAGGCCTGTTTCTTAGCCCGGTAGGCCTCCCGATCCAGCCCCTGCCATTCGGCCAAGGGGGTGTGCACCGAAGCGGAAAGAACCCGCTGGCCCTCAGGGCTACGCAGGGGGTCGTGTGGGTCAGCCAGGCTAAGGAAGACCCACTCCCCCTCTCCCGCCCACTGCCGGTACAACGCGCCTGGGGGCACCAGTGAGGCCGGTACGACCGCGTGCAGCACGAATGCCCCCCAGCCGTCGGGGGGAGGGGGAGAGGGACGCTTTTGCGGCAGCAGGGCCCAGAGGTCGCCGGGGGTTAGGTTGGCCACGAAGACCTCTGCCCTAAAGGTCTCCCGCTCGCCGCGGCGGCGCCCTCCCAGGGCCACGTCCACGGCCCGCACCCGGCCCCCTTCTACCCACAGCCTTTCCGCCCGGTGCCGGTAAAGCACCCGCCCGCCATAGCGCTGCACCACCTGGGCCAGGGTCTCGGCGATGGCCCCCATGCCGCCCAGGGGCACGGCTGGGCCCCGGTGGGGTAGGTCTAAAGCGGCGGCGCCAAACAAGGCATAAGTGTGGGCGATATCGCTCTGGGAGGCAATCAAGAGCTGGGCCTCGAGGAAGCGGCGGAAGCCAGGGTCGGGTGGGGTGTGGATCCGGATGGGCCGCACCAGGTCGGTCAGTAGTCCGGGAAGCTGCCTTCCCTGATCCAAAGCCCAGGGCAGCCCGCGCCCAAGCAGTAATAGTCCTTCGCGCAGGTCGGCAGGGGGAAAGGGCAGGCCCGGGGCTAGGGCCCATAGAGCCTGGGCCCGCTCGGCCTGCCAGCGCCAAAAGGGGAGAACTTTGGAACCGAAGGCCGCTCGCTGGGCCCTTAGCTCCTCTTCCCGCCCTACTGGGCGCACCACCACCCGTCCATCGGGCAGCCAGACCTCCATCAGCGGCTCCCCTGGGGGTAGAAGGCGTACCGGGAAGCGAACCCCTAGCCGCTGCTCGAGCCGGCGGAAGACCCCTCCCTCCTCGAAGCCGGCCAGCAGGGTAGCCCCCGCGTCAAAGCGAAAACCCCTGTGCCAGAAGGTGCCGGCGCAGCCGCCGGGGTAGGTGTGGTGCTCCAGGACGGTGACCTCGAGGCCGGCCTGGGCCAACAGCGCGGCGGTAGTGAGCCCGCCCACTCCCGCCCCGATCACCACTGCATGCATAGCCCTGGCCTACCTAACGCCTTATCTGGCGCACATAGGCCAGCGCCACATCAGCGTCGCGGAAGGGGTTAACATTGCGCCAGATGCGCTCGATGCGGCCTTGGGGGTTGACCAGGATGGTGTCGCGGTTGTAAAAGCCGAAAACCCCGCCTACCTTGAAAAGCTTGGCTAAGGTGCCTTCCTTGTCGGGCAGCATGGCTCCTTTGAGGGCCATCTGTTCGATGAAGGCGCACTGCTCGGCGGCTGGATCGGCGCTGACACCGTAAATCTCCACCCCCAGCCGGGCAAACTCCGGGTAAAGCTCGGCATAGCGCTTGCCCTGGGCAGTGCAGCCCGGGGAGCTGGCCTTGGGGTAGAACCAGAAGAGCAGGTACTTGCCCTGACGGGCCACCTCGGCTAGGTCAACGGGGCGGCCATAGGAGTCCTGTACCCTGGGCAGCGCAACCGGGTCGCCCGGGGCCAGGGCCAGAACCGGTAGGGCCAGAAACAGCAACATCCAGCCAAAGCGTTTCATATGCCAACAGTTTTTTCTCAAAAGGCCCTGGTGCGCTGTAGGCCAGGCTTCAGGTTGGAGCCTCCTGGGCCTTGGCACGAAGGTAGGCCAGCACCACCTGGGCATCACGGAAAGGGTTAACGTTGCGCCAGACGCGTTCGATGCGGCCCTGGGGATTGATCAAAATGGTGTCGCGGTTATACAGCCCCAGAAGCTGACCAAACCCCAGCCAGCCCCCCACTCCGAAAGCCCGGCCCACGGTACCGGAGGGGTCGGGGATCATCCCGCCCTCGAGGGCCAGCTTCTCGATAAAGCGGCACTGAGCTGAGGCCGGGTCGGCGCTTACGCCAAACACTTCGGCCCCCAGCGCTTTGAAGGCCGGGTAGAGTTCGGCATACTGCTTGCCCTGGGCGGTGCAGCCTGGGGAGCTGGCCTTGGGATAGAACCACAGCACGATGTAGCGCCCTTGCCCTACCAGCTCGGCTAGATCAATGGTTTTACCCTGGGCGTCTTGTACCTGGATAAGGGGGGCAGGGTCACCTGGCTTAAGCATGTTTTCAGTATGGAAAACACCAGGCCACCTGGCTGTGGGGTGGGCCAGAATTGCCCCGGCTCAGTCGAAGGCTCGGGCGGATAGGTCTTCCCAGGCTCTAGACCGTTCGAGCAGCACGTTGTGCCAGAGGTCTATGCCCCGTAGCGGAGCGTAGACCTCGAGGCTGGGCAGGGACTGGCCCTCTAGCCCTATGCGGTGAATTTTGGTGCTGCCCCGGCGGATAGCGTAAATCGTATCGCCCAAAACCACCATTTCCACTTGGCTGGTGGGGTCTTCGCCCTCTAGCACCGGCAGGGGTAAGGAGAGCACCACCTCGCCTTCGAGGGAGAGCTTGCGAATTTTCTGGCTGTCGGCGTCGTAGATGAGCAGGTGGTCGTCGGGGGTCAGGCCCAGCCCTCCCAGCAGCCGGAGTTCCTGGGACTCCCGGCTTTTGCGGAAGGCATAGCGGGAGACGTACCGGCCATCGAGCTCGAGGCGTTGCACCTGGCGGTTGCCATAGTCCAGCACGAAGATGTACTCGTGGCTGGCCCGAATCACCCGGGGTGACTCGAAGGTGCCCCGGCCCGGGCCGGCTGCGCCAAAGCGGGCTACGGCTCGGCCCTCGAGGTCGAAACGGGTGATGGTACAGGCCTCTCCATCCAGGACTAACAGGCCATCGGGGAGGGCCGCCAGCGAGACAGGGTAGAGCAACTCGCCCAGCTTCATGCCGTAAGGGGCAATGGAGTGGGTAATCTCGCCTTCGGCGTCGAAGCGGTGTACTAGACGCACTGCGCCCCCGCCATACTCAAACAGACTGATCCAGAACCCCCCCTCCTTATCCACCGACAGGGCCAGCGGGGGTGAAGGGAACATTCCCCGGCCACTGCCCACCCCACTCCACATACGCACCAGGTTGCCGTTCAAATCCACCAGTCGCAGGGTGCCTTTCTTGTTCTCCACCGCTAGGGCCAGATAGACCGGAGCGGTGAGGCCGGGGTCTTCCTGCCACTTGCCCCGCAGCACCTCCAGGATGGCCTCCAGTCCGGGCCGCTTCTCTGGGTCCTTCTCCAGCATGCGGTAGACCAGATCGGAGAGCGCCTGGGGAATTTCGGGGTTGATCTGTTTGGGTGGGGTGGGCATCTGGGTGATCTGCTGGTGAATGACCGCTTCGTAGGCCCCTTGGAAGGGGGGCTGACCGCACAGCGCCTCGTAGAAGACCACGCCAAAGCTATAGATGTCCGATTTGTGGTCGATGCGCTGCCCCTTGGCCTGCTCAGGGCTCATGTAGACTGGGGTGCCGATGCGGGCTCCGGTGATGGTCAGGCGGGTCAGCACTTTGCCTGCCGCAATGCCAAAGTCCATCAGGCGTACCCCTCGAGGGTCCACACTGCCGTCCTCGCGCACGGCGTTCCGGAGCACCATGATGTTACCGGGCTTGATGTCGCGGTGAATGATGCCCTGGGCATGGATGTGTTGCAGGGCTTCGGCTACCCGGATCATCACCTCGACCAGGCTTTTCAGAGGAAGGCGCTTGTTCTCGATCAGGCGATCCAGCCCCTCGCCATCCAGGAACTCCATGGCGATGTAGTGCGTATCGCCCTGGTTGCCGTGGTCATAGACCTTGACAATGCCGGGGTGGTCGAGGTGGGCCAGCAGCTCGGCCTCACGGTGAAAGCGGCGCACGAAGCGGGGATCGCCCACATACTTTTCCTGAGGTATCTTCAAAGCTACCAGCCGTCCATCCTTTTTGCTGCGGGCCTTGTAGACGGTGGCCATTCCGCCGATGCCTACCTTCTCTTGAATTTCGTAAAGCGCCTCGAGGCCTGTGACGTTGTTCAAGGAGGCTTTGGCACTGGCTTTGGCCTTAGCCGGGCGGGGGGCCGGTTTGGGACGCGGTTTGAAGGAGACCCAGGTAAAGCGGGGCAGCCACAGCGAGGCCAGGCCCAGCAGCAAGGGGGCTGCCAGCCCCAGCGGTTGGGCTCCCAGCATCCATACCCCCCCCACCACCAGGGCGATGAAGAGCAGCATCAGCCAGGGCCGCCCAGTGCGCAGCAGCAGTGCGGTTGAGATAACCACTAAAGCTAAGGTAATCAGATAGCTCATCTGAACCTCGCGGCAACCACCGTGATGTTGTCGGTGCCTCCCCGCATCAGGGCCTTGCTGACCCAGCCTTCGATGGAGGCCTGCAGATCGCTGGAGAGGGTCCATTCCTCCGGGGGCACCAGGCCATACAAACCATCGGTGGCCAGCACCAGCACCTCACCAGGGGCGAAGTTGACTGACAGAATATCGTGCCGAACATCAGAAAGACCCAAAGCCTGGGTCAGCATGTGCTTCCAGGGGTGATCCTCGGCCTGGTCGGCGGTTAGCACCCCCTGCCGTACCTGCTGGGCCACCCAGGAGTGATCTTGGGTCAGTAGGGTCCAGCGTCCTGAGGAGTAGCGGTAGGCCCGGGTATCGCCCACGTGCCCGATGACTGCCTGCCGGTTCCACTCGGTCAGGAGGACCGCGGTGAGGGTAGTCCCCATGCCTTTGTGCGAGGGCACCCGCTCTCCTTCTTGCAGAATGCGCCGCTGGCACAGCTTGAAGGCCTTGTCCATCACCAGGTTGAGCCCTACCCCGG
The DNA here is from genome assembly GCF_000423425.1 of Meiothermus rufus DSM 22234. Classification (GTDB taxonomy): domain Bacteria; phylum Deinococcota; class Deinococci; order Deinococcales; family Thermaceae; genus Meiothermus; species Meiothermus rufus. The sequence continues at coordinate 11,474 of NZ_AUHY01000026.1, forward strand.
GGCGGCCCGTGGCGGTGTGCTCAGCGTAGGACTTGGCCGCCGAGCTGACCCCTTCGATGGCCAGCTTGCTGGCCAGCTCGCCCGCCTCTGCACCACCCATGCCATCGGCCACCGCCAGTAACACCAGGTTGCCTGCCGGTGTAGGGTGTACCGCTACCCGGTGGAAGTCCTCGTTGTTCCGACGACGACGACCGATATTGGACTCTGAGGCAATTTCCAGCCGTGCCAACCGCATGACACCTTATAATACCCCCTGAATGAAGGCGGGCTTGGTTGAATTACTCGAGCTGTATGAGTACAAGGTTGACGACCTAGCTGCCGGGGTTGAACCCAAAGGGGGCATGGTCAGCCTGGCTCGTCTGCGTCAAACCCTGATTCAGGCCAACCTGCCCGGCCCTTTGGCCAAAAGGTTTCGTGAGATTGATGCCCGCTTCAAAGCCCACCGGCCCGGCTACAAAACCACCGTGGAGGAAGGGTCTGGGCCAGACCTGGGGGCCATTCTCCTGGAGGAGGACAGCCCCGTGACCAATCCCGAGCAGGAGGTGTTGGAGAAGCTGGCCGAGGCGGTTTACTGGGGCCGGTTGGAACGCGAGTTGCAGCGCGTTGCCAAGGCTTTTAGTCAGGGCAAGCGCGATGAGCTGCGCATGGCCTACGCCATCCTGCAAAATCTGGAAGCCTACGGCAAAACCCCCCAGTTCACCCAGGACTACAACCTTTCCCGTTTCACCCTGGCGCACCCTATCCCAGGTGTTGCCGATCCCAGGGTTCAGTTTGAGGACCTTACCGTAGCCAAGAACCTGCTGATGGAGCTTTTTCGCGAAGCCTTCGCGCTTGCCCCTCGGCTCAGACTGCCTCCCGAGGAAACCGTTCCCTACCTACGGCGCTTTGCCCGGCGGATACTGGAAAGCGAGGGGTCTTTGCGCACAGGCATCCGAGGGCCCAGCCTCGAGACCCTGCGCCGGGCCCTCGAGGAAGCCCACCGGCAGAACCTGAGCCCAGGCGAGATTCGCGCCCTAGAGGAACGCATCCAGCAGGTCGCCGCTGAGGAGCGACGCCTAGCTTTGGTCGTAGAAGAGGATCGGGTGCGTTTTTCGGCGGCCATTGAACACCTGGTTTCTTTGCTAACCCGCTACCTGCCCAGCCCTCGAGGTGAGGCTAGCTGGCCCCAGATGCCCGCTAAGATTCTGGGTAGCCAAAGCCCAGAATACGCTTTGCCAAGCGTCCCTTCCGATGCCAAGGCCCTCAGTCTGCGGCTGATGCCCCTGCGCTTTCACTTTTACCACCAGGAGGTGGCCATCTCCCAGGCTGGCCAGGTGTTTGGTCTGGGTGTGGGAGGGCAGGAACGCATCCTCGAGGAAAACGCGGCTTTTAGCCTGCCGCTGCCCGATGCAGAGCTGCACGTAGTGCGCTACAAAGACTACCTCCACCTGTGGATCGAACCCCGCGAAACCGCTACCCTCGCCAGCCTTCTGGCCGAAGGGCGTATCCTCAGTTTCCTGATGTGGCCGGAGAACCATTTTGCCTACCTGCGCCTTTTGCGGGCCTTCTCGGCCCGCTTTAAGGGCGAGGTCAACTACGCGCTTTTCGAGGCCGAATCGGCCGGAAAATACGCCGAGGCCCCCATCGACAACCTGCAAGACTTCGCTCGAAAAGGCCTCGAGGTGGTCCGAAGCCGTATCGAGAAAACCCCAAATTGGACCGCTTACCTGGCTGAGGTGGCCCGGGGGCTGGGCCTCGAGGCCTACGCCCAAGTACTGCGGCTCGAGCTTGCCGAATGGCTAGGCTTTAGCCCCCCCTCGCGCGATACCCTAGGGGAGGGTGTGGCTTCAATCACCGTGGGGGAAGCACCCAGCACCATCAAAGCGGGTAGTACTATCCTCTCCTTGCGCTACCAAAACGATGCGGTCTATGTTTCCTCTACAGGCCTCATTCCGCGCAAGCTGATCGACCTTATGGTCTGGCGGGTTCCGGAGGGCGGGCTGGTGCTGGCCCGCGAGGGGGTGCGGGTGGCCCATAGCCTGGTGTCCATACCGCCTCAGAGTACCTCCTGAAGCTTTTCTTGCGAGGAGAGACCTATACCACTTTGCGGGGCCAGGCACAATTCAACTTATTTCAAGCCCCTGCCAAGGCCCACAGCCGAGGATTCTAAACCCAGTCTATATTTACGAGTTGGGGTTGACCATTTATGATAGGCCCAATCTATGTGGAGTGCATTAGTATACCCTGGATTCCGTTGGCTTTTTCTATCCAGCTTAGTCTCGCTAATCGGCAGTAAGATACACCGCATCGCCTTGCTCTTCGTGGCCTACCAGGAGACCCAGAATGCTGTCTGGATCTCGTTGGTTCTGGGGGGCGCAATTCCTGGTACCGCGGTGCTGGGGCCGTTGCTGGGCCCTTTGTCTGACCGCTACGACCGCCGTACCCTGATGGCGCTTTCCAACCTGCTGCGGGCGGCCCTGGTGGCCTGTATTCCGCTTTTTGCTATTGGCTCCCTACCGCTATTGATGGTCATTTCCTTTTTCATGGCGGCGCTGGAGTCGGTGCACTATGCCGCCAGCAACAGCGCTATTCCCGAGATGGTGCCCGAGTCAGCCTTGGACAGTGCCAACGGCCTGATGACCTTTGCCATGCGCTTTGCCGATGTAGGCTTTGTGGCCTTGGGAGGGGTGCTAGTGGCTGCAGTGGGGCCGGTGCCAGCTTTCTGGATCAACGTGGCTACCCACGGCCTGGCTGCCGCTCTTTTGCTTTTTATTTCCTCCCTTCCGGGCAAAGCGCAAAAAGGGAACTACTTCGCTGCGGTGGTCGCTGGTATCCGCCCCCTATGGCAGAATCCCATTCTGCGCCGCACCATAGGCACCCTGGCCCTAGCCGCGGCATTTGGTTCGGTGGAAGCAGCCTTGGGAATCGTGTATGCCGTGGGGGCGCTCAAAATAGGGGTGCAGGGCTTTGGCCTCTTCGAGGCCCTCATGGCCGGGGGAGCCATCCTGGGGTTGTTCGTGACCATGCCCCTGATTAAGCGTAGCTCACGCGAGGCAGTGTTTTTGTGGAGCCTGGGTATCTGGGGGGTTTTTATGGCCTCAATTGGCCTCTTCCCTCAACCCATCTGGGCCGGGATTGCTATGGTGTTCCTTGGGCTGCTCAACACCATGTTTATTGTGCCGGCTCGCTCCATCATCCAGCTAGCTGCTCCGCCTGAGCTGCGCGGGCGGATTATGGCGGCTTTTAGTGCGACCATGCAGAGTGCTGTGCTGATGGGTACCTTTTTGGCCGGGGTGTTGGAACCTCGGCTGGGAGTTCTTGTTGTCCTTTCCCTATCTGGCCTTGCGGTCTCTTCGGTAGTCTTTATAGTGTCTTTGCGCGGCGGCATTCCCCGCCCGGTCCAGCAAGTTCAGCCGGGTTGAGGCCCTGGGATGCTGCAAGGGTGCAATAGCGGAGGCATAGATGAACATTCAGAAGCTCATGAAAGAGGCCCAAAAGGCCCAGAGAAAGGCGGCCGAAGTACAGGAAAGACTCGGCCAGATGACGGTGGTGGGCAGTGCAGGTGGGGGGCTGGTTGAGGTTACCGCCAACGGACATGGGCAGATTCAGGCGGTTCGGCTCAAGCCCGAAGCAGTGCACCAAGACGACCTCGAGGCCCTGGAAGACCTGCTTCTGGCCGCTATTCAGGATGCCCAGCAGAAGGCCCACCAGCTCAGCGAGAAGGAGATGAGCCGTGAACTGGGTGGCATTGGTAGTATGCTGGGGAACCTGCTCTAGAGAAAAGAGGGGGTGTGGGGGAGCTATAATCCCCCGGACTTTCCGTCCGTGGGATTGCGCCGCGTGAGGCGCAATCTGACTCCCCCACGTCCGTCAGAGGCGGACATAGCATGGCGAGTGGCGCATGGGTGGTATGATACCGTTGGGGAGCGGCGCTCCCCGTGCACCTTGAAACCTGGGGTAGGGGGTTCCACCGGGTAGTCCGGTGGGTAAAACTCCAGACGTAAACTCGTGGCAGAGCCAGAAGCATTGCGCTCGCCTGCCGATACGGAGTCAAGGTATTGCGTCGCAATGCGATGCTGGGCCCGGACAGGGCCTTCGGGCATAGCCATGCTATGATTCCCGAGAAGCCCCGGACTTCAGTCCGGGGAGTCGTCACGCAAGGCTCCTATGCGCTACCCCCATACGCTGCTCAGGCTGGTGCGTGCCCTGGCTACCCTTCCGGGCATTGGGCCTAAAAGTGCCCAGAAGCTAGGGCTTTTCCTGGTACAAAACCCCCAGGTCTTGGCCGAGTTGCGGCACAGCCTGGAGGCGGCCCAGGCCTTGCACCCCTGTCCTCGCTGTGGCAATCTGGCTGAGGCCGAGGTGTGCCCTATCTGCGCGGATGATGAGCGGGATACCTCGCTGATTTGCGTGGTCGAGAGTGTTTCCGACCTGATGGCCATCGAGCGCAGCGGCGAATACCATGGCCTGTACCACGTGTTGGGGGGGGCGCTCAATCCGTTGGAGGGAATTGGCCCCGAAGAGCTCAATCTGGAGGGGCTTTGGGCCCGCCTCGAGGGGGTGCAGGAGGTTATCCTTGCTACCAGCATGACGGTAGAGGGGGAGGCCACCGCCAGCTACCTGGCAGAATGTTTGCGTCAGCGCCAGATTCGCTCGACCCGGCTGGCCTATGGTTTGCCGGTAGGGGGGAGCCTTGAGTACGCCGACGAAGTGACCCTGGCTCGAGCTCTGGAAAATCGCCGAGGATACCCGTAGGGTGGCTCCCTCATGTAACGGGGTGGTGTGCAATTGGGGGCAAATCCCGATATAAGCTGTGCTAGGCTGAGGCCCGTATGGATTGGGACGTGCGGGAGGGTGCGGCATGAGGATGCTCGAGACCCTCGTACCCTTGGGTGTGCGTCAGGCGGTGCTGGCTGGCTTGGATGGGCTGGTTATCGAAAGCGCCGGTAAGGAAAATCCGGAGCCCGAACTCCTGGCTGCCGAGCTAGCAGCCATAGTCCGGGCCAGCCGTACCCTAGCCAAAAGCCTGGGAGGCGAGCTAAAACGCTTCACCCTGGCCACCGAAGAGCGCGAGGTGCTGGTGGTGGTTTTCGGCGATTACTGCCTGGGAGCGGTGGTGGATAAGGGGGGCAATCGCAAGGGCATTGGCAGCGAACTTTTGCGCCTGGCCCAGCGCCTGGCCCAGGCTCTTTAGGAGGTGGCATGGTACAAGAAGTGCTGGGTGAACTACAAGCGACCAAAGGGGTGCTGGCCTCGGCGCTGGTAGCCGAGGACGGTTTTGTGATCGAAAGCTTGAGGGCGGATCAGGCTCCAGATGTGGACTTTTTGGGAGGGGCAGCCTCCACCGCCATGGCCTCGGCCCGGGCCTTGTCCCAGGAGCTAGGCCGGGGCGAGGTGGAGGAAGTCATGGTAGAGTACCCCCAGGGGCCAGTTTTGCTGGTTCCGCTCGAGGAAGGATACCTGCTGGTGGTGTTGATGGACTCCATGCAAAGCCTGGGCCGGGTACGCTTCCAGCTCAAAAAGAGTATCCCCCGCCTCAAGGAGGCTTTATCGTGAGTGAAGTGTCGCAAATGCCCGAACTACGCGTGGATATCGACCGTGAGACGGCCTTGGGCAAGTACGCCAACTTTGCCATCTTCTCCCATCAAAAAAATGAGTTTTACCTCGACTTTGCCTTGATGCAGCCCAGTGCTCAGCCCAATCAGATGGTGGCCCTGGTCACCAGTCGGATCATCACCAGCCCACAGCACGCTAAGGCCCTGCTTAGGAGCCTGGCAGAGAATATCCAACGCTACGAGGAGACCTACGGGGTTATCCCCGAGGCCCTCGACGGTTCCAAAGCCTGAGCGGGGTTTGTGGCCTTCAATCCAGGAAGACCTTGGTGAACCCAAACGGGCCTTCGATGAAGGCCCGTTGAGCGCTTAGAGATGGGTTTTGAACCAGTCCAGGTAGGTCTCCAGCCGGGCGATACGGCGGTCGGGCCGGCCTGCGCGAGAGAGTTCGTGTCCCTCCTCGGGGCAGCGGAAAAAGCGGGTGGGCACCCCCCGTTGCAACAGAACGGTGAACCAGGTTTCTCCTTGGTCAATGGGGCAGCGGTGGTCCTGCTCGGAGTGCACCACCAGGGTAGGGGTCTGTACCTGATGGGCCAGGGAGAGCGGGCTTTTTTGCCACAAAACCTCGGGGTTTTCCCAAGGGGTGGCCCCTAGCTGCAAGTAGGTGAAGCGTGGCCCGATGTCAGCGGCGCCAAAGAAGCTGGTCCAGTTACAGATGCTGCGATCGGTGACGGCGGCCTTGAAGCGCTGGGGGTGGCGGGCGGTGAGCCAGTTGGTCATATAGCCGCCGTACGACCCCCCAGCCACCGCCACCCGCTTGGCCTCGAGGGGAAACTGGGCCAGTACGACGTCTAAAAAGCCGAGTAAATCCTGCTCGTCGATCTCCCCCCAGCGTTTGCCCAGATCGGTGTAGTCCTGCCCGTAGCCCGTCGAACCCCGGGGGTTGCAGTAGGCCACTGCGAAGCCTGCAGCGCGGAAAAGCTGGAGTTGCAGCATGAGGGCATGGCCGAAAGCGGTGTGCGGCCCACCGTGAATGTACAGAATCAGCGGGTGGGGGCCTTCGCCCTCCGGCAATAGGACCCATCCCTGCACCTGGTGCCCCTCGGCAGCCTGGTAGCGTACCTCCTGGGGAGGGGGTAACTCGGGCAGTACCCCGGCGTTGGGGTCGAAGAGCACCTCTGCGCCACAGGCCAGGCGGGCCCCGTGGGTGGCGTCTTCCATCAGGGTGTACAGCGTAGGGCCACAGAAGGTAAAGCCCAGAACGCTGCTGGCCTCAGGGCTCATGTACTCGGCTTTCCCCTCGAGGGAAACCGCCAGCAACCGGGCAGCCCCGGCTTGGGTCTGCACCACATACACCCGCCCATCTGGCCCCACCCGCGGGGTCTGCACCCCTGCCCCGATGCGCATATCCGAGTTGACTGAGTTGAGGAAAGAACCCTCAGCAAGCAGGCGAGTCTTACCCTCCGGGTCGCGGTAGTACAGCCTAAGCTCAGTGCCGCCCCCCCGCTCCCAGGCATGGGCCAGATAGATCAGGCCCCCCTCGGGGGTGGGCTCGAGGCCTACAATGGGCCCCACCCCGCCGAAAAGCTCGCTGACCTCGCCCTCCAGGCTGACCCGGTAGGCCCGCTGCTTCCAGGCCCAGCGCTCCTGGGGCGAGCCTGGGACGGTGAAGTACAACCCTTGTCCGTTTGTCTCCCAGGCCACTTCCTCCACATCCTGCTCCAGGCCAACCAGCCTTCGGGAGACTCCCTCCTCCCAAAGCCAGAGTTCTCTAGGCTGCTCCGGCAGCAAGCCTCGAGCGTCGAGCTTCACCGGCCAGGTTTGGTAAACCCGGGGCTGGTCGGGTTTGGGGGCTTCGTAGTCGGCCCGGGTCAGTAGGGCAATCCGGGTGCCGTCTGGGCTGACCCTGTAGCCTTCGATGCCGGCTTTGAAGCGGGTGAGTTGCTCGGGTTCTCCCCCTTTGAGGGGCAGGCGGAAGAGCTGGGGCACCTGCTCTACCTTTCGGAGGAAGTAGATATACGCCCCCCGCCAGAATGGAGCCTTGGCCTCCCCCTGGGTTAGAAAGCAGAGGCCCTTTTCCCAGGTAGCCAGACGCGAGCGGTAGCGGGGGGGATCTTTTTCAGGCCGCTCGATATCGGTATAGACGAAAAGGGGCTTGCCCTCTGGGCCTTCGGTCAGGTCGGACAAAAAGCGAAGTTGGTATAAAAGCTCAGGTGTCACCCCCCTACTCTAAGCCAAGTTGAGCAAAACGCCACCTGCCGCGCTGGCCTTTGCCCAAAGGGTGGTAAGCTGCAGGGGGGTAGAGGATGGTTGAGGTAGCGAAGTGCCCGGTTTGCGGCGGGTTGGTGGAATTAGCCAACCCATGGGTGGGCCTCGAGGTAGAGTGCCCGGAGTGCGGCGAGGGGCTGCGGGTGGTCTCGCTCCAGCCACCTCAGCTTTACTATGCGGTGGGCTTTGAGGAGGAGCCCCTGCCCGAGGAGTAGCCCTAAGGGGTTGGGGGGCCTAAAACCACCACCACATCGTAGCCTTTGGGCTCGAGGCGGATGCGGGTTTGTAAGGGTAGGTGCAGCAGGTCGGCATAGTCCCGGGCCAGCAAAAAAGCAGGGGCATCGCGACCCACGACCGAGGCCCCGCTGCGTACCCAGACTGCGCTGAAGCCGCCTACCGGCCCCTCTTGTACCTCAGGGGGCGGTAGGCCCAGCTCGATAAAGCCCTGGCGGTAGCGCTGGCCGAGCCCCACCCCGCTTTGATCCAGCAGCAGGGTCTTGAGGCCTAAAGCCTCGGCTTGCACCAGCCGGGCTACGGCCTCGGTGTCGGTTCTGTGCCCCAGCAGGCTGGCGCTAAACGAGACCATGGCGGCCTGGTCGAGCACTAAGTCGCGCCCCTGCTCGAGGGTAGGTAGGGTGGCGCTTTTCAGGCTCAAGCCCCGCAGGCTGGGCAGCAGGCTGAGGGCAGTGGTGAGGGGGAGGCTGGTCTCGAGGTTGTTCCACAATGCCGCGGCCACCCCAGGCAGGCGGGGCCAGTAGCGGAGCTGCTGGGCTTTTTGGACAGCTAAGCCAATCACCTCTTTGATGCGATCCAGCCGGCCCAGGTCGGCCCCTTCCCAGCGGCGAAAACGCATGTACTTAACCGCATCCTTGCCGTTGAGGTGAAGCGGGCCCGCGGGAAAATCTATGTATAGGCCGGCTGCCCGGTCGGTGTACTTCATGGGCTGGGGCAGCACTACCTCCACCCCGTCTACTGCGTCTACTAGCTTCATCACCGCCTCGAAGGTCAGGATGAGGTAGTGCTCGACCGGCACGCCCAGCAGGCTCTCCACGGCTAAGCGCAGGCCTTCCGCCCCGCTGCGCTCGTACACGGCGTTGATTTTGCCTTCGTAAAAGCCGCTTTGGGTCTCACCAGAGTAGCGCAGGTCGCGAGGAATAGCCACCAGGGTAGCCTCCGAGCCTTTTAGGCGCAGGTAAAAGATGGTGTCGGTGCGCTTGCCTGGGCCGCAAGGGGTGTGGTAGCCGCAGTACTCGGTGTCGCGGGCGGCGACCACCAAGCTTAGCTCCTCAGATAAAGGGCTGGGGCGGTATTCACTGAAAAACCCGCTTCGCCCCTCCTCGAGCCACGGCCCGTAGGCCAGGGCCCCCGCCAGGGCCAGCAAGGCCAGCCCTAAGAACAAGAGGGAAAGGCGGGGGCCTCCCCGGCGGGCTGGGTGGGGACGCGCCATGCGCCTAAGCTTACAAAATCGGCGGCTGGCTGGGTAGGCGCTTGACGCCATTTCCCGCTTGGGCGCAGAATGCTAGGTGCGCTGGTTCGCAGGAGTAGCCCGGCGTTCAGCTACAGCGAGCCTGGGAGGGTGTGAGCCAGGTAGCTAAGAACCGGGTGAAGGGCGGCGAGGTCAAAGCCGGCGCAAGCCAAGAGGTGCTCGGGGTGTAATGTGGTGCCCGTTTTTTGCCCGGTGCGCCCGCAGATCCCGGGAACTGGGGTGGAACCGCGAAAGATTCGCCAGGAACTTTCGTCCCCAGGCATCCGTGCCGGGGGATTTCTGCTTTACCTGGCCGAAAGGAGAGGTCATGCCTGCGGAAACATTGGAGGAGCTGGTGAGCCTGTGCAAACGCCGGGGGTTTATCTTTCCCGGCTCAGAGATTTATGGCGGACTGCAAGGTACCTACGACTATGGCCCTCTGGGCGTTGAGCTCAAGAACAACCTAAAGGCGGCCTGGTGGCGGGCCAATGTGTACGAGCGCGACGACATAGAAGGTCTGGATGCCAGCATCCTGACCCACCGCCTAGTGCTTTTTTACTCAGGCCACGAGGCCACCTTTGCCGACCCTTTGGTGGACAACCGCATCAGCAAGAAGCGCTACCGCCTAGATCACCTGCTCAAAGAACAGAAGCTCCAGGTACTAGCGGTGCTGGCCCAGACCATGGGGCTACACGAAGGGGAGAACCTGGCGGCCTTGGTCTCGCGCCTGCTGGCTGAGCCGGATAAGGCCGCTTTGGCCATGAACACCGCCAGGGTGGTAGACCCAGCCGATGGGGCTCCAGGCGACTGGACTCCCCCACGTCCTTTCAACATGATGTTCAAAACCCAGATTGGGCCGGTAGCCGATGAGGATTCGTATGGCTACTTGCGCCCCGAGACAGCCCAGGGCATCTTCATCAACTTCAAAAACGTGCTGGATTCCACCTCGAGGCGCCTTCCCTTTGGCATCGCCCAGATTGGCAAGGCCTTCCGTAACGAGATTACCCCGCGTAACTTCATCTTCCGAGTGCGGGAGTTTGAGCAGATGGAGATCGAGTACTTTGTGGAGCCAGGTACCGATGAGGCCTGGCACCAACGTTGGCTCGAGGATCGCCTGGCCTGGTGGGAGGCCCAGGGGATTCCCCGCGAGCAGATCCGGGTGCTAGACGTACCCAAGGAAGATCTCTCGCACTACTCCAAGCGCACCTTCGATCTGATGTACAACTTCCCCACCCTGGGTTTCGAGGAAATTGAGGGCATTGCCAACCGCAGCGACTACGACTTAGGCAGCCACACCAAGGGGCAGGCTGAGCTTTCCATCCAGGCCCGGGTGCTGGAAAACCGCGACTCCACCGCCCGCTTGGCGGTGCAGGATCCGCAGACCAAGCGCTGGTTCGTGCCTTTTGTCATCGAGCCTTCGGCGGGGGTAGACCGGGGGGTACTGGCCTTGCTTTCCCAGGCCTACACCCGTGAGAGGCTGGACAATGGTGAAGAGCGCATCGTCTTGAAGCTCAAGCCGCACCTGGCCCCCATCAAGGTAGCGGTGATCCCCCTGGCTAAAAACAAGGAAGAAATTACCAGCTACGCCCGCCGGCTCAAGGCCGAGCTGCAGCGTCTGGGGCTGGGCCGGGTGCTCTACGAGGACACCGGCAACATCGGCAAGGCCTACCGGCGCCACGACGAGGTGGGTACCCCCTTCTGCGTTACGGTGGACTACGACACCATCGGCAAAAGCCAGGACGGCAGCACCACCCTCAAGGACACCGTGACGGTGCGCGACCGCGACACCATGAAGCAAGAGCGCGTGGCGGTTGCCGAGCTAGGGCAGTTTTTGCGGGAGCGCTTAGGTTTGGTGTAGGTAACGCTTACCAAAAGCATGGGGCAGGAGTTCGCCCAGGGTCACGTGCAGCTCAGAGCCACCTGTGCTCAGGCAGTGTACCGGGGTTTCTGGGCGGGCGAACTCGCTGAGCACCTGCCGACACCCCCCACAAGGGGTGGCGGGCTGGGGCCCTTGGCTCAACACCCAGACCTCGGCAATCTCGCGCTCACCGGCGGAGACCATCTGCAAGGTGGCCGACTGCTCGGCGCAGCGGGAAAGGGGATAGGCGGCATTTTCTACGTTGACGCCGCCGTATAACCGGCCTGTGCTCGAGCGCACCACTGCAGCCACGGGGTACTGGGAGTAGGGGGCGTAGGCTCGGCTGAGCAAACGTTGCAGCAGCTCTAGGACTTCGCGTGGGGTTGCAGGCACCCCTACAGCATACGCCCAGAGCTAAGCCTCCGGGGTGAGGGGCTGGGTGGTCTCCTCACGCGGGGCAGGGGTTTTGCGCTCGGCCCGCACCCGCTCGATACCCCGGGGGTCGGCCGCCTCTACCGTGAAGCGGTAGGGGCCGTACTCGAGCTGCTCCCCCACCTCGGGGATGTGCCGGAAGGCGTTCATCAGGAAACCCGACAAGGTGTCGTACTCCCCTTCGGGTAGCTCGATGCCCAGCTTTTCTGAAGCGTCTTCCAAGGGAATTGAGGCGTCCAGCACGAAGACCCCCTCGGCCACCTCCTGCACCGGGGCTGCTTCTTCCTCGTCCGACTCGTCGTAGATTTCCCCGATGATTTCCTCGATGATGTCCTCGAGGGTGATCAGGCCGGCAGTGCCCTTAAACTCGTCCACCACAATGGCCATGTGGGTTTTGCGCCGCCGCATCTCCCGCAACAGCTCGCGAGCCCCCATGGTCTCGGGCACGAAATAAGCCGGATGACAGACGCTACCCACTCGGATGGCATCCAGTTCTTTTTCGCTATAGTCCAGCAGATCCTTGCTGTAGGCGATGCCGATGATGTTGTCGATGGTCTCTTGGAAGACGGGCACCCTGGAGTAGCGGTGCTCTCGGGCGGTGTTCCAGAACTCCCGCAAGGTGGCCTCGGCAGAGATGGTCACCATCTCCACCCGGGGCACCATAATCGAGCGAACCGGGGTCTCCTCGAGGTCGAGAATCTGGCTGATGATCTCTCCCTCGCTCTCGTCCAGCACCCCTTGCTTGGAGGAGGCCTCCACGATGAGCTTAAGCTCTTCTGCCGAACCCACCATGGAGTGGGAGGGGGCTTCGCGTAAGCCCAAGAGCCGCAGAAAGAAGTTGCCGCTTTGGGTGAAGAGCCAGACCAAAGGGGCGGTTAGGCGCTGGAACAGGTTGAGCGGAAGGATGGCCAGGCTGGCTACCTGCTCGGTGCGCTGAAGGGCAATGCCTTTGGGGATTAGCTCGCCAAAGAGCACGGTGAAGAAAGTGATGATAATCACCGAGAGGGCGAAGCTGAAGGTAGATAGCAGGCTGCTCTCAGCGGCCATAGCGGCCTGGGGCTGTCCGAACAACGCAGCGATGCCGGCTACAATCAGAGCGGTTACATAGGGCTCGCCAAAAGCCCCCAGAATCAGGTTGGTCGCGGTGATGCCAAGCTGGGTGGTGGCGATGTAGGTATCGAGCTTGCCGATGGCCTGTTTGAGCAGATGCCCCTGCCAGGCACCGTCTTCTGCCATCTGTTCTACGCGGCTACGCCGGATCGCCACTAGGGAGAACTCCGCGGCCACAAAAAATGCGTTGACGAGGATGAGTAGAACGATGATGCCAAAACTGCCAGCGATGCTTTCCATAAGGTTCGCGTCCGGCCCCTGCAGAACTAGCTTGCCCTGGAGCGCTCCAGGGCCGTGCCACGGCTAGGTTGGGCGGGGGAGTCCATACGCTACTAACAGGGAGTCTACCACAGGCCCAGGCGCTCCACAAGCGGCGGCAAGAACAGCAAAACCCCGATCAGAACGGCAATTATGCAGACAATTAGCACTCCCCCTGCTGCGATGTCCTTGGCGGCTTTGGCCAGGGGATGGTAGTGTGGGGAGGCCAGGTCGACCACCGCCTCGAGGGCGGTGTTGAGCAGCTCCAGACCCAGCACCAAAGCCAGCAGGAGCAGCACCGGCACCAGGTTCACTTGCAGCCAAAGCGCCATTCCCAGGGCGAGAGTGCCTATGTAGACCTCCAGGCGGAAGTTGCGCTGGTTCTTCCAGGCATAGCGCAGTCCGGCCCAGGCATAGGCAAACGAGGCTCGCAGACCCCGCAGGGGCTGGGGATCGGTACTGGGCTTGGGTGGGGGCGGTAGGGTGGACATCAGAGCTCGAGGATGCGGGCCTGAACCTGGCGGAATCCGGCCCATTCCGCCTCGCTGGTGTGGTCGTGGCCCAAGAGGTGCCACAGCCCGTGGGCGGCCAGTACTTTGACCTCGTCGAGCAGCCGGTGGCCCTGTGCTTTAGCCTGGCGCTGGGCGGTTTCCAGGCTGATTACGATATCCCCCAGGTGTGGTGGCATGAAGGGGTCGCCTGGCTCGTAGGTGGGGAAGGAAAGCACATCGGTAGGGCTGTCTTCGCCCCAGTGTTGGCGCTTGAGGGCACGAATTTGGCTGTCGTTGGTTAGGACCAGGGTAAGGGCCTTGTCCGGGTGGCCTAGCTCGCGCAATAGACCCGAGAGCGCCCGGCGCAGGGCAGGGCGCAGGCCCCGGGGCAGGGGGGTGTGGGCCACTAGGTTCACCTGGGCGCTTGGGGTTGGGGGAGTACGCATGGCTCAACCGGGCTGTCGTTCGCTTTCGTGCTCGTAGCTCTCGTAGGCCTTGATGATGCGGGCTACCAGGGGGTGGCGCACCACATCCGACTCTAAAAAGCGCTGCTGGGCGATGCCCTGGATGCCCTTTAGGATGCGCAGCGCCTCCACTAGGCCGCTTTTCTGAGCCTTGGGTAGGTCAATCTGGGTAATGTCGCCGGTAATGACCACCCGGCTGTTGAAGCCCATGCGGGTCAGGAACATCTTCATCTGCTCCGGGGTGGTGTTTTGCGCTTCATCGAGGATGATGAAGGCATCATTCAGGGTGCGGCCCCGCATAAACGCCAAGGGGGCCACCTCTATCACTCCCGATTGGATGTACTGCTCGAAGCGTTCGGCGTCAATCATGTCGAACAGGGCGTCGTAAAGGGGCCGCAGGTAAGGGTCAATTTTAGCCTGTAGATCGCCGGGCAAAAAGCCCAGGCGTTCCCCAGCCTCCACCGCGGGGCGGGTTAGGACGATACGCTTGACCTTTTTGGCCTTGAGGAAGGCTACCGCCATGGCCACCGCCAGGTAGGTTTTGCCGGTACCGGCTGGGCCAATGCCAAAGGTGATGTCGTGGGTACGGATGGCCTCGATGTAGCGCCGTTGCCCGGGGGTTTTGGGTTTTAGCCTGCCGGGAAGGGTGATCTCGCTATCCAGGCTGGAGGCAAGGTCTTCTACCTCGGCAGGGAACGAGCCACCGCCCTCGGCTACAGCGATGACCTGCTCGAGGGTACTCACGTCCAAATCGGCCCCTTGGCGGATCAGGGTAACCAGGTCGCGCACTACCCGCTCGGCCAGGCGTACCTGGTCAGGCGCACCGGAAATTTGCACTTCCTGTCCCCGAACCACCAGCTGGGCGGGCAGCAGCTTGCGCAGGATTTTGAGGTGCTTGTCGCTATGGCCCAGCAAGGCCAGGGCTTCTTGAGAGGAGCGGAGGGGCACTACCGCTTTGGTCTGCGTACTCTTCTCCAATATCGGCTCCTGGGTTCGGCCAGTATCTGGTGCCAAACCACACCGTTCAGAATAGCATGGGGCGTGACGGAAAGGGCCCACTCCTCTGTGGGTTTGGTGGTTGTAGCGGTGGGCTTGGCCGCTATAGGCTGCGGGGGTTCTTTGACCGGACGGGGCCTCGAGCGCCCCAAGCGTTCTCGCTCGATTTCCTCGAGGGTCTTAGGTCTTGGGCTGGTCGGGGTTTTAGGCCGGGGGGTTGTGGGAGGCGAGGAGACCAAGGGGCGGGAAGGGGCCGGAGGGTTGCTCGGCGCAGCGGTGGGAGAGGCTGGGGGGCTGCTGGCCTGGGCTGGTGGGGTTGGCTGGGTGGGAGGACGCTTTTCCCCTGGCAGAGGTATCTCGTCCGGCTCAAAATCCTTGGGCACCTGTTGGCCCCGCCGCAGTAGCCCCTGCAAGGCCGGCAGGATGATGAAGAAGAATAAAAACAACAGACCTAAAAGATCGTCCAAACCCATGCAGCCCTCCCTGCATTCCCCAAGCAACCCTTCGGCTTGGTCTGCACTCGCCGCAGCCGCAGCGCTAGCCTAGCGGTTCGGCCCTTCCGAGCCAGCCTCGCCCCCTCCACTGGCCTTGCTGATAGACTCCCGCATGTCGGTATCGGCCTCGATATTTTTGAGCTGATAGTAGTCCATCACCCCCAGCCGCCCGGCCCGCAAGGCCTCGGCCATGGCTAGGGGGACTTGGGCCTGGGCCTCCACCAGCTTGGCCCGCATGGCCTCCACCAAAGCCCGGTTCTCCTGCTCGGCAGCCACCGCCATGGCCCGGCGTTCTTCGGCTTTAGCCTGGGCGATTTTCTTATCGGCTTCAGCCTGGTCGGTGCGAAGCTGGGCGCCAATATTCTTGCCCACCTCTACATCAGCAATGTCCACCGAGAGAATTTCAAAGGCTGTACCGGCGTCGAGGCCCTTGGCCAGCACGGTTTTGGAAATACGGTCAGGCTGCTCGAGCACCAGCTTGTGATCCTCTGACTGGCCAATGGAGGCCACGATGCCTTCGCCCACCCGGGCCACAATGGTTTCCTCACCCGCCCCGCCGACCAGCCGGTCGATGTTGGCCCGCACGGTGATGCGGGCGGTGGCCAGAAGCTGAATGCCATCTTTGGCCATACCGGCCACCATGGGACTGGTAATGACCTTGGGGTTGACCGAGAGCCGTACCGCGTCCAACACGTCGCGCCCGGCTAGGTCGATGGCCGCGGCGCGGTCGAAATTGAGTTTGATACCGGCTTTGTCGGCGGCAATCAGGGCATCCACCACCCGATCCACGTTGCCCCCGGCCAGGTACTGGGCCTCGAGCTTGGCGGTTTCCACCGGGATACCCGCCTTGAAAGCCTTGATCATCGGATTGACAATCTTGGCCGGAGGAACCCGCCGGAAACGCATGCCGATAAGTGAGAGCAAGGAGACATTGACCCCCGAGAAGAGGGCGGTGATCCAGAGGGGAACGGGCACCAGGTAGAAAAACAGGAAGATGGCTAAGAGGGCGATACCCGCAACGATGAGCGCACCAAACTCCATGAGAACCTCCTCGATAAGCTATAGACCAGGCTCCCGGACAAAACCAGGGCAGCTCTAGGCTACCACGGGCATATCAGGACTCCACCCGGCGCACCACCACCCGGGGGCCTTCTACTTGCACCACCCGGATGCGCTCTCCCCGGTCGATGAATTCACCCGCCGCCACCACGTCCACCCGCCGGTCGCCAAACTGGGCTATGCCGGCAGGCCGCAGATCGGTGAGGGCTTGGCCAATAGCCCCTAGCAGGGACTCGAGCTCGTTTTTGGGTGGGGCCACTTCTTCTACTGCGCTGTTGAGTACAAGTGGCCGAGCTAGCCGGGCCCGCGGCAGGAAGCGGAAGATTAAAAACAGCCCCACCGCCAGCCCGATGATGGCATAGGAGCCCACCTGCAAGGCCTCGTCGCCGAAGGTGAAGTAGATAGAAGCCCCAATAAGTCCTAGGCCCAAAAGGCCGGGGATGCCGAAGCCGGGGGTGACGAAAAGCTCGAAGGCCACCAGCAGAAGCCCCCCAAAGAGCAGGATGATGGTAAGGGCGCTGGAAAGGCCCGCCAGGTACCCGCCCAGGAAGAACAGACCCAGCGCGGTCAGGCCGATGATAGCGGGCACGAAGGTGCCGGGGGTGAAAAACTCCAGCACAAGTCCCAGCACCCCCACCGCCAGGAGAATAGCCGCAATGGTGGGGTCGGTGAGGAAACGGGCTACCCGTACCTGGGGGCCTGGTTCTAAGGTCTGGGTCTCGGTGCTGAAGCCGGCTTGCTCGAGGGCTACCCGCAAGCTGCTGACCTCGGCATCGGCCACTTTAAGCTCAACCGCTTTGCGGGCCGAAAGGGTAAGGGGCTCGCCCCGGGTGGTGATGCCCCGCACCTCCACCTCAGGATCGACCATGGCCTCGGCGATGTTGGCTGGGCGGTTACGGGCCTCGGCTACCGCGCGGAACTTGCCCTTCAGGGCCGAAATGACCTTGCGGTCGGCGGCGTTGGTGTTGCCGATGACTGGGGTAACCGTAATGGGCAACGCAGCCCCGATGTTGGAGCCGGGCAGCATCATAAGCTGTTGGGCGGCCAAGGAGATTAGCGCCCCAGCGGAAAAGGCGTTTTCCACTACGGCTAAGGTGGGCAGGGTGGAGGCCAGAATCCGGTCGGTGATGCGGATGGCGGCATCCACCCGCCCACCCGGGGTGTTGACCCGGAGAACCACCCCGCTAGCGCCCTCGCGCTCGGCCCGCTCAAAGGACTGTTCGATAAAGGTGGCCAGAGGCCCGTCGATGGTCCCTTCTACGGGGATGATGTAGGTTCGGGCCTGGCCCCAGGAGGCAAGCAGGATAGCGGCGAACAGTAGGTTTCTCACCACGGTTATCTTACCAAGTTGGCCGGGGTGGAGTGTAAGGTGAGGGTGGCTTTGGCAGCATAGCAAAGCAATGCGTACAATCTTGCTGTGAAGCTGGGCTTGATCGGATTTCCCCTCGAGCACTCCCTCTCACCGGTTATGCAGGAGGCCGCCCTTAGGTCTGCGGGTCTGGAGGGTTCGTACCGCCTCTTGGAAACCCCACCGGCCTTCTTGCGGGCCCGCTTGCAAGAGGTGCGGCGAGTGTATGCTGGGGTCAATGTGACCATTCCCCACAAAGAGACGGTGCTGCCCTATCTCGATGGGCTAAGCCCGGAGGCCCAGGCCATCGGTGCCGTCAACACCATTGTGCGCGAAGGGGATCGCCTGATCGGGCACAACACCGATGCTCCAGGGTTCATCTCCGGTCTAGATGAGGCCGGGATCGCCTATCGCGGCAGGCGGGCTTTGATTTTGGGGGCGGGGGGGGCGGCTCGGGCTGTGGCCTATGCGCTAAAGGAGGAGGGGGCCCAAGTGGCCCTTTACAACCGCACGCCAGAGCGGGCCAAGGCGCTGTGCCAGGCTTTGGGGTTGCATCTGGTGACCGTGGAATCGTTGGAGATAGCGGTGCGGAGTGCCGACCTGCTGATCAACACCACCAGTGTGGGCCTGAAGGACCCCTCGAGCTCGCCTTTGCCCCCTGGGCTGTTGCCGCGGGCTGGAGTGGTGGTGGATATCGTCTATAACCCCCCCATCACCCGCCTGCTGCGCGAGGCCCAGCAGGCGGGCCTGCCCACCTTGGGTGGCCTGCCCATGCTGGTCTGGCAGGGGGCGCTGGCCTTCGAGCTATGGACCGGTTACCGAGCGGACGTCCAGGCCATGTATGCCGCGGCCAGGGCGCAGCTTGCCCAGACCCCCATATGAGTCCAGTGCAGACCCTAGCTGCCCCCTTTCGCCTCGAGCGCGAGATAAAGCACTCCCGCTTCATCGCCCAGGCCGCCCCGGTGAACAGCCCCGAGGAAGCCCTGGCTTTTTTGCAGGCCGTGCGCGATCCTGCCGCTACCCACAACTGCTGGGCCTACAAAGTGGGCTCCCTCTACCGCTTCTTTGACGATGGTGAGCCTGCCGGCACCGCAGGCCGGCCCATTCTGGGGGCCATCCAAGGCCAGGGCTTGGACGGGGTGATGGTGGTGGTTACCCGCTTTTTCGGTGGGGTCAAGCTGGGCGCAGGAGGGCTGGTGCGGGCCTATGGGGGGGTGGCCGCCGAGTGTTTGCGCCAGGCTTCCAAGCGAACCCTGGTTCCTCGAGTACGCTGTGTGCTTCAGGCGCCCTTTGCCTACAGCAGCCGATTGTTCCCTCTTTTGCAGGGCCTCGAGGTGGAAGAGCAGACCTACGACCAGGCCGGGGTTCGCCTGGTGGTGCGCCTGGAAGAAAAGCGGCTAGGCGAGTTTGAGGAGGTGGTGCGCGATCTAACCCGAGGCCAGGCCCGGCTGCATTTGCTGGAGTAGGGCCTAGCCCTCGATCACAATGGGCAGGATAACCGGGTTGCGTCCGGTGTTTTTGGTGATGAATTTCTTCACCGGGTAGTAGATGTCGTCGCGAATCTCCTCCAGGCGCTTTTTCTCCCGGATACCCCGGTAAAGGGAGTCCAGGGCCATCTTGCGCACCTCGCCCAAAAGGCGCTCCCCAGCCTTGACAAATCCCTTAGAGATCACCTCCACCAGCGGTTCCCGGCTGACCAAAGCGGTAATGACCACCACTCCCTCTGCGGCCATGTGGTTGCGATCCTCCAGGATTTCGTCGGTGATATCGCCCACCCCCAGCCCGTCCACATAGAGCTGGCCGTGGGGCACTTTACCGTCGAACTCGATGTTTTGAGCGGTCAGCTTGATGAGCCGTCCGTTCTCGGGAATCAGGATTTTCTCTGGGGGTTGGGGGAGGCTCTGGGCCAGCCATTTCAGGTTGACCTGGTGGCGGATTTCGCCGTGCCAAGGGAGCAGAAACCTGGGCCGGGCCAGGTTCAGCACCATCTTCAGCTCCTCGTGACTAGCGTGGCCCGAGGCGTGCACACGGTAGCGCGGTGGATAGAAGACATAGGCCCCCAGCGCATACAGCTTGTTGATCACGTAATTGACCGCTTCTTCGTTGCCAGGAATGGGGCTGCTGCTGAGGATGACCGTATCGCCCTCACGGATGCTCATCTTGGCGTGTGTGCCAGTGGCCAGACGGGCCAACACCGCTTCGGGCTGCCCCTGGGAGCCGGTGGTGAGTACCAGTACCTGCTCGTCGGGTAGGTCTTTGATTTCGTCTAGGGTGTAGAAGCGGTCCTTTTGGCGAAAGTAGCCTAGCTCGAGGGCGATCCGGGCATATTTGAGCATGGAGCGCCCCTCCACCGCAACCTTCCGCCCGTATTTCTCTGCTGCCGTGACCACCGACTGGATGCGGTGGATGTGCGAGGCAAAGGTGGTCACAAAGATGCGGCCTTTAGCGGCGCCGATCACCTTGTCCAGCTCGGCGGCCACCTCGCTTTCGCTGGGAGTGATGCCAGGCCGTTCGCCGTTGGTGGAATCAATGATGAGGCAGAGAACCCCCTCGCTCCCGGCCTGGGCGATTTTTTCCAGGTGGGAGGTCTGGCCGTCGATGGGCTGCTCGTCGAGCTTGAAGTCGCCGGTGTGCACAATTAGACCGATGGGGCTGTGGATGACCATGCCGAAGTTGTCGGGGATGGAGTGGGTCATGCGGAACAGGTCGAGCTGGAAGTAGCGCCCCATGGAGATGCGGTCGTCGGGAGAGACCTCTTTGAAGTGAAAGTCTCCCGGATTAATCCCGAACTCCTCTAGCTTGGCCCGAACCAGTCCCAAGGTAAGCTTGGCCCCGTAGACCGGAACCTTGGGCAGCTGGGGGAACAGATAGGGTAAGGCCCCGATGTGATCCTCGTGGCCGTGGGTTAGAACCCAGCCTTTGATCAGGTTCTTGTTCTGGATCAGATAGTCGATGCGGGGAATGACGATGTCCACACCCAGCATATGGGCCTCGGGAAAAGCCAGGCCCCCGTCGATGATGAACATCTCGTCCTCGTATCGTATGGCGGTGATGTTTTTGCCGATCTCGCCCGTTCCGCCGAGGAAGACAATCTCCACGACGCCATCGGGCTTACCCAGGAGGATGGGCCCTTTGGCTTTGGGCCGTTCCTGCCGCCGGCGCGGCCCCCGGGGTCGGCTAAAAGGGGGGGTGTTGTTCATGCTAACTCCTGAATAGGTTGGCTCGAGGCCCACGACCGCCCCTGCTGGCCTCCTGCAGAAGGGCACAGGGCCCCGAGGCTAACGCTTGGCCGGGGGCTTGCGCGGAGCGATCAGGCCCTCGAGCTCCGGACGAATCAGATCTACCCGGCCCTGCTCGTCAATCTGGTTGACCTTGACCTTGATTTTCTGGCCCAGTTTCAGCACATCTTCCACCTTGGCCACCCGTCCTTGGGCTAGCTGGCTGATGTGCAGCAGGCCGTCTTTGCCCGGTAGAATCTCCACGAAAGCGCCAAAGTTGGTGATGCGGGTGACGGTGCCCTCGTAGATTTCACCCACTCTGGCCTCGGCCGTCTGGCTCAGGATGCGGGCCTTGGCCTCCTCAGCGGCCGCCGCATTGGCACTGTAGAGGCGGATGGTGCCGTCCGGCTCGATGTCGATTTCCACCCCCAGCTCCTCGAGCTGGCGGATGTTTTTGCCCCCTGGCCCGATAATGCCCCCGATCTTCTCGGGGTTGACCTTCAAGGTTAGAATACGTGGCACATGGGGTTTCATTTCAGCACGGTGGGTGGGGAGGGCAGCCTCCATCAGCCCCAGGATGTGCAGTCGGGCCTCGCGCGCCTGGAGCAGCGCAGCCCGCATGACATCGGGGGTCAGCCCCTTGATCTTGATGTCCATTTGCAAGGCGGTTATGCCGTCGCGGGTGCCCGTCACCTTGAAGTCCATATCGCCCAGGGCATCTTCCAGCCCCAGAATATCGGTGAGCACCACCGCCCGCTCGCCCTCTTTAACCAGGCCCATGGCTACCCCGGCCACGTGCTTCTTCAGGGGTACCCCGGCGTCCAGCAGGGCCAAGCAGCCCGCGCAGACGGTGGCCATGCTAGAAGAGCCGTTCGACTCTAGCACATCACCCACCACCCGGATGGTGTAGGGGAAGTCCTCCCGGGAGGGCAGCACGGCCCTTAGGCCGCGCTTGGCCAGGTTGCCGTGGCCCACCTCCCGCCGGCTGACCCCCCGCAGGCGCCGCACCTCGCCGGTGGCGTAGGGGGGGAAGTTGTAGTGCACCAGGAAAGGCTCTTCGGTCTCGAGGCCCAGGTCGTCTACGAGTTGGGCATCCCGCCCGGTGCCCAGGGTCACCACTCCCAAGACCTGGGTCTCGCCCCGGGTAAAGATGGCCGAGCCATGAGCCCGGGGCAGCACATCGGGCTCGATCCAGATGGGGCGCACCTGGGTGGGGGTGCGGCCATCCGCGCGTTTGCTCTCTTCCAGAACCAGGCGGCGTAGCTCCTGCTTGACGACCTCATCGAAGCCCTCAGCCACCAGCCTGCGGCGCTCGAGGTCCACGGTGCCGTCCTCCTGGGGAGGTACGAACTCCTGCAAAAGGGCCTCGGCAAAAGCCTCCAAGGCTTTGGAGCGTTCCCCTTTAGCTGCCGTCTGCAGCACCTGGGAAAGCCCCTTTTCTATGGCCCGCTGGTAGAGAGCAGCCTGGGTTTCGGCCTCTAGCTTAGCCGGTGGGGTAAAGGCGAACTTCTCTTTGCCCTCCTCGGCCCGCATCTGCTCCTGGATTTCCAGAATGGGCTGCATGCTTTGGTGGGCGAACTCGAGGGCCTCGACCAACCGCTCTTCCGAGACCTCCTGGGCTGCTGCTTCCACCATGATGATGGCCTCTTTAGAACCAGCCACCACCAGGTCAAGCTGGCTTTCCTCCTGGGCGGTGGGGTTGAGCACCAACCGGCCTTCCTTCAGGCCCACCCGTACCGCGGCAATGGGCCCCTCCCAAGGGATGTCCGAGAGCATTAAGGCCGCGCTAGCCGCGATGGGCCCCAGGATATCCGGGGTGTTTTCCTGATCGGCAGAGAGCACCGTCAGGATAACCTGAACCTCGTGTCGGAAGCCCTTGGGGAAAAGGGGCCGGATGGGCCGGTCGGTTAGCCGGGCGGAGAGAATAGCTTTTTCACCCGGTCGCCCCTCACGCCGCATAAAGCTGCCGGGGATACGTCCAACGGCATAGTGCCGCTCCTCAAACTCCACGGTCAGAGGGAGGAAGTCGGCCTGAATGGGGGCCTCTGAAGCCTGGGCGGTAGCCATGACCACTGTTCCGCCGTAGCGCACCCAGACCGAGCCGGAGACCTGCTTGGCGTATTTCCCTGTCTCGATGGTTAGCGTGCGGCCCCCCACATCCACGCTGTAGCGCTTGCCTTGGGGTTGTGTGTTGCCTTCAATCATGCTAGCTCCTGATTCTAAGAGCGCTGAACGCGCTTGTTGCCTAAGCCAGACCCTTTCCGTACCAACCCCGGGCGCACAGAATGGGGTGCGGGGTGGGCGGGAGGCTCGCCGTGAGCGCGGGGGGACGGTGTGGGCGCAGACATTGTTGTGAACTTTCAAGCGGGGTTGCTTTCCCGACCCCGCTGGCCGAGTCAGCCTCATTCTACACAATAAGCTACGTCCAGGGGTTTCCCCAGACGTAGCCTCGAGCCAAACCCTTGCGAGTGGCCGGACTCACCTACACCGTGAGGGGCCGTAGGAGCGAGAAGGGGTTTATTTGCGCAGACCGAGCTTCTCGATGAGCGCTTTGTAGCGGGCCTTGTCCTTGCTTTCCAGGTACCGCAGCAGGCGCTTGCGCTGCCCAACCAGGATGAGCAGACCGCGCTTGGCGGCCATGTCCTTTTTGTTTTCGGTAAGGTGGGTGGAAAGGCGGTTGATGCGCTCGGTGAGCAGGGCGACCTGCACCTCAGTGGAGCCGGTATCGCCAGGCTTTTGGGCGTATTGCTCGATTACGCGGGTCTTATCTTCTTTAGTAAAAGGCATGGATTGCTCCTTGTCGGGTGGGCCGCAGTCTTTTGACCGTGGCCTCCTCGTGGCTTAAGGCCAACTAGCAAGTATAGGGCTGCCGGCGGGTAGGGTCAAGTAGAAACAACACTAGGGCTAGCCCAGCAAACCCGGCTGCGGTGAAGAAGGCCACCTGGGGGTCGAACTGTTGCCACAGAAAGCCGAAGAGAGCACTAGCCGGCAGCAGGAGAAGGCCCACCAGGGTGTGGTAGAAACCAATGGCGCTGGCTTTTTCCTCGGCGGGGATGATCTGGGCCAGATAAGCCCGGCTGCTGCCCTCGAAGGCCGCACTGTAAAGTGCATACAACATGAACAGGGCGATGCCCTGCCAAGCTGCAAAGCTAAATCCAAACCCTAGGTACACCAGGGCATACAAAGCGAAGCCTCCCAGTACCAGGTGTCGGGCCCCCACCCGGTCGCCCAGAACCCCCAGGGGGTAGGCCATAAGGGCATACAGCAAATTGTAAAGGGTATATACCAGGGTAGACTGGGCTGCGCTGAGGCCCAGGTCGCTAAGCCGCAGAATCAGGAAGGCGTTGGAGGCCAGTCCTAGGGTATAAATTCCGCTGACTAACAGGAACCAACGGTACTGAGGTGAGAAGTTGGAGAGCCGTAAAGGGGGTAGGGGTCTGGCCAGGCCCCGTTTTTCCCTCAAGAAGAGTAAAAGAGCGGTGGCCAGGAGGGCCGGGAGGGCCGAGACCCAGAACACCCCGCGAAAATCCAGCAGGGGCAGAAGCAAAAAGGCCAGAAGTGGGCCCAGGGTGGCACCCAGGCTGTCCATGGCCCGGTGGAAGCCATAGGCGCGACCGTAGGTTTCCTGGGGGGTTACCTCGGCGATCAGGGCGTCTCGAGGTGCCGTGCGCACCCCCTTGCCCACCCGGTCCAAAAAGCGGTAGGCCAGCACCATCCAGGGGGCCGTGGCCAGAGCCAGCATGGGGCGCAGCAAGGCAGGGAAGCCGTAGCCAAAGAGCAGCAAGGGCTTCCTGGCGGCGATGCGGTCGGATACCCGTCCCCCTACGACCTTGAAAAGACTAGCGGTGGCTTCAGCGATGCCTTCCACCAGCCCCACTACCGTGGTCGAAGCTCCTAGGACGCCGGTGAGGAATAGGGGCAGGAGGGGGTAGATCATCTCGGAGGCGATATCGGTGAACAGGCTGACTGCGCCTAGAAGGTAGACCTCGAGGGGTAGCTTCTTCTTCACGGCCCTCACTTTACTGCTGTAGGAGTTACGCAGTTGCAGTTGACTGGACATTCTTCTGTGTGCTAGGAGGAGAGTGCTTAGCCAAGCTTCTCCAAAGGGGGTGATGCCCATGAACCCACCGAAGTGCGATGACCTGGACTACATCCACTTTCTCATCGCCGCTCAGCGGGTCTTCACCTGTACCGAGGCCGCTCGCTGTAGTCCAAAGGAGAAGAGCCCTCCCGCCCATGATGCCTTT
>NZ_AUHY01000027.1 GCF_000423425.1 Meiothermus rufus DSM 22234
AGCGAGTTCATGGCCGAGTTTGAGGAGGCCTGCTGTGCTCTGGGGATTGCCTTGTTTGTGCTGCCGCCGAGGAGTCCTAAACTCAATGGTCACGTGGAGCGGGTGCAACGGACCTTTAGGGAGGAGCTCTATACCCGGCCTCTGCCCCCCCGGCTCAGCGAGCTACAGGCAGAGCTGGATGCCTACCTGGACCACTACAACCGCCGAAGGCCTCACATGGCCCTGGGGGGTCTTGCTCCCTTGGAGTATTTAGCTAAGATGCAGGAGGAGTCGGTTCCCCAGTCTCACATGTGTTGACCGATTACACCCACTTCACTGGGAGGGGTGGTTCGTGTTATTGTGCAGGTGCGCGTGAGACCGGAAAAGGTGTATCGCAGGATGCCTTTTCCGGCTGGGGAGGGTGGAGAAAGCCCGACCTAGTTAGGCAAAGCTCGAGATACCGTAGCCTGCCCACACGACGCGACCATAAATCGCGTATTTCCCAGCCACAAGTAAGCCTAAGTAGGAGGACCTGTGATGAAGCGTTGGTTTCCCATCGTTGGCCTAGTGTTGGTGGCCCTGGCTGGGTGGGGTCTGGCCCAGCAGCGCGGGGGGGCGATCACCATTGCCATCCAGACCGAGCCGGCAGCCTGGGACCCCACCCAGGTCGCCGGGGCCGATATCTCCCGGGTGGTGTACGACAACGTTCTGCAGGGGTTGGTCAAGCGCAACCCCAAGGGCGAGATCGTGCCCTCGCTGGCCACTCGCTGGACGGTTTCGGACTCGGGCCTGACCTATACCTTTACCCTGCGCCAGGGGGTCAAGTTTCACGATGGTTCCGACTTCACCGCTCAGGACGTGCTGGCCAAGTTCAACCGGGCCCGCAACCCCGATACCCGGGCCTCGGGCCACCTGCGCCCCGACCTCTACCGCGACATCGCCAACATCACCAGCCCCAACCCCAACACGGTGGTCTTCAACCTGCGCCAGCCGAATAACGACTTTTTGTTCATTCTTTCCCGCCCCGAGTCGCTCATCGGCCCGCGCAACCGCTCACTGGCCGAGCAGCGTACCCAACCCATCGGCACCGGTCCCTTCCGCTTTGCTGGGTGGGAGCGGGGGGTGGCGGTGCGCCTCGAGCGTAACCCCAACTACTACCTACAAGGCTTGCCCTATCTCGACCGGGTCAATTTCCGCTTCTTGGGGGACGGCGATGCCCAGCTGGCAGGGTTGCGGGCTGGCGATCTGGACGTTATCGCCTACAGCCTGCTGCCGGAGAACGCGGTGGTGCTCTCGCGGGATAACAACTTTAGGGTTTTCTCCGGTACTGCCACCGCAGAGGCCGTGGCCGGTTTCAACAACAGTCGCCCGCCCTTCAACGATGTGCGGGTGCGTCGGGCCATCACCCTGGCCACTAATAAGGACGAACTAATTCAAGGGGCCATGCTGGGCTACGGCACCAAGATTGGCTCCATGCGCTCGCCGGGCGAGGCCTGCTACGTAGACTTATCCAACTTTAATGCCTACAATCCCGACGAGGCCCGCCGCCTTTTGGCCGAGGCTGGCTTCACCAACCAGAACCCTCTGCGCTTTACCTTCAACCTGGCTGCGGAGTTTCCCTACGAGCGTCGGATTGGCGAGGCCATGGTGGCCCAGCTCAACCGCCTGGGGCCTTTGCAAGTGAGCATCCAGGTCACCGATTTCAATACCTGGATTCAGCGGGTCTTCACCCAGGCCGATTACGCCATGACCATCATCGGTCACGTGGAGGCCAACGACATCGGCAACTATGCCAACCCTCGCTACTACTGGCGCTACAACAGCCCCCGCTTCCAGCAGCTTTTCACCCAGTACCTGCGGGCCCCCAACCAGACCAAAGCCTGTGAGGCCCTGGCCGCAGCCCAGCGCCTTTTGGCCGAGGATGCGGCCGGCGTCTGGGTGATGAGCCTGCCAGCTTTGGGAGCCCACCGGGCCCGGGTGCAGAACTGGCCTGAGGGCTTCCTCAGCCCTGGGATTAGTGTGGCTGAGGTCTGGGTGCGCTAGAACCTTGTAGAAGCTGTGCCGATAGCCAAACACCTCTTGGCTATCGGCTATTTCGTTATGGAGCAGGCCCTGAAGCCTGAGCTTTGAGGGTAATATCTAGCCAGGAAGCCCATACCGCCATGTTTGCCTATACGATTCGTCGCCTCGGCTTCGCTCTGGTCACCTTGTGGCTGGCCACACTTTTGGTGTTCGGGGCTATGTTGCTGATTCCAGGTAACCCGGCCCAGGCCATTTTGGGCATCGAGGCCACCCCCGAGGATGTGGCGGCCCTCGAGGCCCGCTTGGGCCTAGACAGGCCCCCTTTGGAGCGCTACTTGAACTGGCTGGGTGGGGTGCTACGGGGGGATTTGGGCCAGTCTATTCGCTACGAGACCCCCATCGCCGAGCTTATCGTGGCCAGGCTGGGCATCACCTTGCCCATCGTGTTGATCTCCTTATTCCTAGCCACCTTGTGGGCGGTGCCTCTGGGGGTGCTGGCCGCCCGTCGGGCCGGTAGCTTGGTGGATCTAGGAGTCTCGATGGCCTCGTTGGTGGGGATTGTGTTGCCTTCTTTTTGGGTGGGGCTGATGTTTATCTACATCTTCATCGTCTGGCTCAAGCTGCCCCTGCCCACGAGTTTCCCCATTGGGGGCTGGGCAAACCTCGAGCGTGCCCTAGCGGCGCTGGTGCTGCCGGTACTGACGGTAGCCCTAGCCAGTGCCGCGTTTTTGGTACGGCTGGTACGGGGCAGTGTGCTCGAGGTGCTCTCCCAGGACTTCATTCGCACCGCTCGGGCCAAGGGCCTGCTCGAGCGTCAGGTGCTCTACAAGCATGCCTTGCGCAATGCGGCCTTGCCGGTGGTAACGGTACTGGGGCTGGAGTTCGCTAACTTGCTCATCGCTACGGTGGTGGTGGAGACGGTTTTTGGCATCCCCGGCCTGGGCTCACTCTCCCTAACCGCCATCAGCGCGCGCGACTACCCGCTGGTGCAGGGGGTGGTGCTGGTAATCGCCGCTTTTATTGTGCTGATGAACCTGTGGGTGGATCTGCTCTACGCTCTACTCGATCCGAGGGTGAGTTATGCCTAAGCTGCCCCTTTCCCTTCGGCTAGGTGCTTTTTTGATCCTCTGCCTCTTGCTGATGGTATTGGCCAGTGCGTTGAGCCCTACCGACCCCAATGCCACCACCCCCAGCCGCCTGGCCCCTCCACTAACCCAGGGACACCCACTGGGCACCGACATCCTGGGCCGCGATACCCTGGCCCGAGTGTTGGCCGGAGCGCAGAACGCCCTGTACGTAGGCTTGATTGCGGTGGGTATTGGACTTTCTTTGGGGCTATTCTTGGGGGTGCTGGCCGGGTATGTAGGGGGATGGCTAGATCAGGTGCTCTCGGTGTTTTTGGAGGCCCTTTATGCCCTGCCAGCGCTGCTTTTGGCCTTGCTGCTGGCGGCTATTTTCCAACCGGGGGTGACCACCTCGATGGTGGCCATTGGCCTGGCTGCGGTACCCGCCTTTGCCCGGGTAGCCCGCGCCGGGGTGTTGTCGGTGAAAGCCCTGCCCTACATCGAGGCAGCCCGGGCGCTGGGTATGGGCCATGGGCGCATTATGCTGCGGCATGTTCTGCCCAACATCCTGGGGCCTTTGGTGGTACAGGCCAGCCTGGCCTTTGCGGTGGCCATTCTGGCTGAGGCTGCGCTTTCGTATCTAGGCTTGGGTACCCAGCCCCCCAACCCCAGCTGGGGCCGGATGCTGCGGGAAGCCCAGAGTTACCAGGAACTCACCCCTTACCCGGTTGTCTTCCCTGGCCTGGCCATTGGCTTGGCGGTGCTGGGCTTCAACCTGCTGGGCGACGGGCTGCGGGACTACCTCGACCCAAGGAAAAAAGGCCAATAGGAGGCATCTATGGACTACAAAGACCTGTTCCGACTGGAAGGTAAGGTGGCGCTGGTAGTGGGTGGGGGTTCGGGTATTGGGCAGGCTTCCTGCCAGGCCCTGGCGGCTCAGGGGGCTACCGTGGTGGTTGCCGATGTGCAGGCCGAGGCGGCTGCCGAGATGGTTTGCAGCATCGAGGCAAAGGGGGGCAAAGCCGAGGCCCGTGTGGTTAACATCACCGATGCCAACGGGGTTAGAGAGCTTATTCAGGCGATTCTGCAGCGCTACGGTCGGCTAGATGTGGCGGTCTCCACTCCTAGCATCAATGTGCGCAAGCCTGCGCTGCGCTATACCGAGGAGGAGTTCGACCGGGTGGTGAGCGTCAACCTCAAGGGCACCTTCCATGTGCTCACCGAAGCAGGGCGGGCCATGGCCGAGCAGGGTTCGGGCTCGCTAATTGCTTTTTCCTCCATTCGCTCCCTGGTGGTGGAGCCAGGGCAGTCGGTATACGCCATGACCAAAGCCGGTACCGTACAGCTTGTGCGGGGCCTGGCGGTCGAGCTGGGCCCTAAGGGGGTACGGGCCAATGCGATTGCCCCCGGGGTGATCGACACCCCTCTAACCGCCCCCATCAAAAACCAGCCAGGCTGGTACAAAGCCTACGCCGAGCGCAGCATTCTTCAGCGCTGGGGCCGGCCAGAAGAGGTGGCGGCGGCGGTAGTCTTCCTGGCCTCACCGGCGGCTTCCTACATCACCGGCAGCGTGCTGTTCGTGGATGGCGGCTGGACGGCCATTGATGGCCGCTACACTCCTCCTCTGTAGCCCGTGCTTTGCGTGGCTTTCAAACACATTCCAGGGGGTCTGATATAGTACCCTGGTGCTGCTTGGCCTATGGGCCGGCGGAGAAGAGGGATGGGTCGGAATAGTGCACACTGGTTTGCCCTCCCAGCAGTAGCGCTGCTGGGCGTGTTTTTGCTCTATCCCTTCTTGGATGTGTTGCGTTTTTCCACCTGGGACTGGTCGGGGCTTTCCGAGCCGCGGATGATCGGCCTCGAGAACTACCAGAAGATTCTGCGCGACCCCGATTTTTATAACAGCCTGCGCATCACCCTAATCTTTGGGGTGATGACCCTGGTGCCCTTCGTTATTCTCTCTATTTTGCTGGCGCTGGCACTAGACGGCCAGCCCTACGAGCGCCCCGTTAAAGCCCTGCTCTTCTTGCCGGGGCTGGTGACGTTGGGTGGGGCTGCGGTGGCCTGGTACACCCTGTTTTCCCCCGAGTATGGCGCGCTGGCTTCGGTGTTTCCGGTTCCCCGCTGGGATCAGAGCCCCTTCTGGGCGCTGGTGCTGATCATGCTCTTTACTATCTGGCGGCATATCGGCTATGGGGTGCTGGTGGTCTCGGCCCGGCTCAAGGCCATTCCCCGAACCCTACTCGAGGCCGCCGCGGTGGATGGGGCCACCCCGGCCCAGGCTTTCCGCTACATCACCCTGCCCTTGCTGCGTCCGGCTATCACCTTTCTGGTGGTAATCGGTACCGTGCTTACCCTGCAGGGCTATACTGCGGTTTTTCTGCTTACCCGGGGAGGGCCTTTCGGGGGCACCGAGGTGCTGGGCTACTACCTCTACAAAACCGGCTTTGAGGTGGGCCGCCTGGGCTACGCGGCTGCCCTCACGGTGGTCATTCTCATCCTGACTTTGGCCTTTGCCCTGGCCCAGGCCCGGCTTTTGCGGGAGGAACGCTGATGCGCTGGTTGGGGCATCTTTTGGTTTGGACGGTAACCCTACTGGTAGCCCTGCCCTTTATCTGGATGGCCTATGCGGCCTTTATCCCGCCTGAGGTGATCTTTAGCGGCGAGATTTTCAGCGCGCTGGGCTTCAGTCTGGCCAACTTCGAGGTGCTGGGCCGGGGCGGTTTCTGGGAAGGTTTCTGGGGCCGGCTTTTGTTCTCGGTGCTACTCACGGGCAGCGTAACCTTGCTACAGCTCACGACCGGCTTCCTGGCGGCCTACGCTATCAAGGAAGGGGCCCGGATTCTGCCCTTTTTCCTGGTGCTGCTGGCCATTCCGGTAGAGCTTTTGCTGGTGCCGCTGTACGGCCTTCTGGTCAACCTGCGGCTCTTGGATACCCTCTGGGCTCTGGTGCTGCCCTTCGCCGCCAGCCCCTTCATCGTCTTCCTGCTTTTCCAGGGGATGCGAACTGTACCGGAAGAACTGCTGGAAGCAGCCCGCCTCGATGGGGCCGGGCATCGGGTTTTGCTGACGCGTATTTTGCTGCCACTGCTGCGCCCCCAGCTGATTGCTGCCGGGGTACTGGCCTTTGCCGCCCACTGGAACCTGGTGCTTTATCCGCGCATCGTGGCGGGCAGCAAGGAACTCAAGACGGTGCAGACCTGGATTACCGATTTGCAGCGCCAGAACCCCGCCGACTGGGGGCCGCTTTCGGCGGCAGCCTTGGCTGCGACCCTGCCTTTGGTCATCCTCTACCTACTCTATGAGCGGCGGATTGTGGAGACCTTCGAGGAAGGGCTCAAGGGGTAGACCAGCAAAGGGGCATCTGTGGCCCTTTCTCATCCGGGCTATGGTAAACTAGGGCGGGGCTCGAGGTGCCTCGAGCCGTGGGGGTTATGCCCATGCGCTTGTTGATGCTCGTTGCTCTGGGATGGGGGTTGGCCCTAGCCCAGCGTCCGTTGGATATCCCCTTTTGGCATACGGCCGGGCCACCTGGCCAGGAAATCTTGGAGGCCCATATCCGCGAGTTCAACGCCTCGCAGCGGGAGTACCGCATTGTGCCTAGCTTTGTGGGCGATTACCGCGAGGGTGGACTCAAGCTTCTGGCCGCTTTGCGCTCGGGTGGGGCGCCAGTCCTTTTCCATGCGGAAATCTCTTTCTTGGGGCGCCTGGCCCAGGACAACGTGGCCTTGCCTCTGGACGCTTACCTGAGCGGCCTACCCACCGATTTTTACCCGCGTTTCCTGGACACCGGTAAGCTTCAGGGGCGTACCTATGGCCTGCCGCTGGGCCTCTCCCTGCCGGTGTTTTTCTACAATGCCGATCAGTTTGCTGCCCGGGGTCTGGGGGCTCCCCGTACCTGGGAGGATGTGGCCACCGCAGCCCAGCGCCTGACCACCCGGGCCGCCAAGGGGTATATCGTCTCCAGCGATATCTACAGCTTCAACGTGCTGGTGATGAGCCGGGGGGGCTCGCTGGTAGATGCTCAGGGTCGGCCTGACTTCACCAACCCCAAGGTGGTGGAGAGCCTGGAGTACCTGCAAAGCCTGGTGCGGCGGGGTGTGGCCCAGAGCCGCAATATTGCCGAGGCCCAGTTCTCGGTGGCCGACTTTTTGCGCACCAAGGCTTTTATGGGCATTGCGCCCATCACCATGTGGCCCCTTATCGAGAACCGGGCCCCCATTCCCTTCCGCCTGGGTGTAGCGGCAGTGCCGCGTTCTGAGGGGGGCAAAGTGCCGCTAGCCGGAGGTACGCTGGTGGTGCTACGAGGGGCCAGTGAGCAGCAGACGCGGGGTGCCGTGACCTTCTGGCGCTACTTGATGGAACCAGCCAACATTGCTCGTTGGGTGCAGGCCACCTATTACATGCCCATGCGCCGCTCGGCCCAGCCTTTGCTGGAGGACTTCTACCGTGAGGACCCCCGCCGCCGGGTGGCCTTCGCTCAGGTAGAGCATGCCGATGTTTGGTTGCAAGACCCCGAGTTTACCGTCTGGTATAGCTTCTTGGAGGACGCCCTCGAGCGCGCCCTAAAAGGCAATGCCACCCCCCGCCAGGTGTTGGAAGAGGCCCAGCGCCGGGCTCTGGCAGTGGAGCGGCGGTAGGGCTGACCTGGCGCTGACGGCTGGATGCTTCCCTGTTTGTGCGTAGAATGGAGCTACCCACAGGAGGAGCATGGTGAAGCGTTTGTTGACATCCCTGGTTGCGCTGGTTGGGTTGGCCTCAGCCCAGACTGAGATTCTTTTCTGGCACAGCATGGACGGCCCCGCCGAGCGGGCTATTGCCCAGTTTGCGGCTAGCTTTAATGCGGCCCAACGCAACTACCGGGTTACACCTCGTCTAATCGGCGACTACCGTGAGGGAGAAACCCGATTGCTGGCGGCTTTGCGCGCGGGTGGAGCCCCGGTGCTGTTTCAGGCGGAAATTCTGTTTTTTCCCCGCCTGGTGGCCGAAGGGGTGGTGCTGCCTCTGGACGAACTGGCGAATGCCTTGCCCAAGGCCTTTACCGACGATCTGTTCGAGGCGGCCTGGGAGTACGGCCTGATTAACAACCGTCGCTATGGCCTGCCCTTCAATACCTCGACCCCGGTGCTCTTTTTCAACGAGAACCAGTTGCGGGCCAGGGGGCTCAAAGTGCCGACCAACTGGCGAGAGTTCGAGCAGGCCGCTCGAGGGCTGACCAGCCGCAGCTCTGAAGGCTTTATTGCCCTCACCGAGTCGTGGACCTTTGAGGCCCAGGTGACCAGCCGGGGGGGGAACCTGGTGACAGCAGATGGTCGGCCCAACTTTACCTCCCGCGAGGTGGTGGAGACGTTGGAGTACCTTCAGCGCCTGGGGCGCGAGGGGCTTACCAGCGTGCGCAACCTGTCCGAGAGCTTCTTCGCCCAGACCGACTTCATCCGCACTAAGGGCATGATGGTTATGGCCTCGATCGCCAACTGGCCAGCAGCCGAAAACGCCTCTTTTGCCTTCAAGCTGGGGGTGGCGCCCATCCCGCGCGAGCCGAACGGTAAGGTGCCTCTGGGCGGGGCACAACTGGTGGTGCTGCGGGGGGCCAGCCCTGAGCAGCAGCGGGGGGCCTTCGAGTTTTGGCGCTTTCTGATGGAGCCGCAGAACATCAAAACCTGGGTGGAAGCCAGCTACTACGTACCGCTGCGTAAGTCAGCCACACCCCTGCTGGAAGCCTTCTACCGCGAGAACCCCTACCGCCGGGTAGCCTTCGAGCAGGTGGCGGTGGCCCAGCCACGCCCTAGGGTGCCGCAGTTTAGCGTGTGGCGCACCTACCTCGAGGAGGCCCTGGAAAAAGCCCTCAAGGGCAGCGTGCCAGCCCGCCAGGCCCTGGAAGAGGCCCAGCGCAAGGCCGAGGCGGCGCGGTAGCCTTTATTTGGCCAGGCGCTCCTCGAGGCCCCGCTCTTCGATGGCCCGGCGGGCCTCCCGGAAGACGTACAAGGCCAATACGGGAAAGGGTATGGCCTGCTCGAGGGCTTCCTGCACGGTAAAGTAGCGCGCAGGGTCCGAAGCGCGTACCCGGGGGGCCAGCTCGGACCACAGCCGCAGGAGTTCTTCGCGGTTGTGCGGGGGGTTTTCCTCGAAGCGTTTGAGGGGGTCGGTGGAGGCTTTCATTTTCAACAGGTAGGCCTGAGCGCGCCGCTTCACGCTCTAAAGCCTAGCCCCCTTCTGGTTTTTCAACCGTATTCCAGATTAAGCACCGACCAACCGTTTGGTCTTCAGGATGAGGGGCAGCTCACTCTCCAGGGTTCGCTCGCTTGGGGCAAACACCTGGCGGATGGGGGTAGGGTCGGCGGTGTTGCCCATCTTGAGCTGGAGGTACTGGTCGCGGGTGAGGGGGCTGAAGGGTAGGGGAGAGATCAAGGGCACCACCCAGTCCATCAGGGCTAGGGGGATGGACCATAGCGGTTTGCGAGAGCCTAAGACATCGCGCACCAGTAGAATAAGCTCGCGAAAAGTGTACTCTTTGGGCCCTACCAGGTCGTAGCGCTGGTGGAGGGTGGCTGGGTTGCGCAGGGCCTGTTCAAAGGCCTGGGCCACGTCGCCCACCCAGATGGGACGGAAAACGAAATGCCCATCCCCGATGAGGGGGATAAAGGGTATAGGGGCAGTGACCAAACCCTTGAGGATGCCTCCGAAGAACTCGTCTCCGGGCCCGAAGATCAGACTGGGGCGCAGGATGGTCCAGTCCAGCCCAGAGGCCTCGACCAAAGCCTCGCCCTCGGCCTTGGTCTGGTAATAGCGGCTGCCAGTACCGAGGGCCGCCCCCAGGGCCGACATGTGCAGGAAGCGGCGGATACCCGCCTCTTGCGCGGCGGCCAGGCTGTGGCGCACCCCTTCCACGTGGGCCTGCTGGAAGGTCTGCCCCCTTTTTTCGCGGATGATGCCGACCAGGTAGACCAAAGCCTCCTGCCCCTGGGCGGCTTCTAGCAGGCCCTCTCCGGTAGCCACATCGGCCCGCAGGTAGCGCACCTCGGCTAAAGCCCCCTGGCCCCGCCTCGAGGCCACGCTCACCTGGTGACCCTGGGCCAAAAGATGCTGGGCCAGGTGGGTGCCCACGTAGCCGCTACCGCCAATGAGGAGGATTTTCATGGGTTATACCGCTTGCAGCAGCCGGCTCTCGGCCTCGAGTTCCAGGGCTTTGCGGTCTACCAGGTAGATTTTGCGGTAGCCGGTGTCCAGAAGCCCCTCGTGCCTGAGGTCGGAGAGCAGCTTGCTGACCGATTCGCGCGTAGAAGCGGTGGCGTCGGCGATCTCCTCGTGGCTGGCGGTCACGTAGACCCCCCGTTCATCCTGGCCTTTGGCCGCGGTGGCGGCCAAATAGAGCAGGTAGCGGCAGATGCGGCTGCGCAGCTCGCCCCACTGCAGGTGGGTCTCGTAGGCCTGCACCTGCACCATCTGGCTGGCCAGGCTACCGGCTAGGGCCCGCATCTCGTCGTGGGTGAGGGCTTTAGGGTCCAGTGCAAAGGC
This sequence comes from Meiothermus rufus DSM 22234, assembly GCF_000423425.1. Taxonomy (GTDB): domain Bacteria; phylum Deinococcota; class Deinococci; order Deinococcales; family Thermaceae; genus Meiothermus; species Meiothermus rufus. The sequence continues at coordinate 10,581 of NZ_AUHY01000027.1, forward strand.
GGCGGCCTCGGTCAGGGCCTCGGCGGTGTACTTGTACTGCCGTTCGGTAAGGGCCTCCTCGCCGAAGTAGTCGCCGGGCAAAACGTGGCGCAGGGTGAGCTGCCGGCCATCGGGCAGGATTTCCACGATCCGCACCAGGCCCCGCTCGAGGCGATAGATGGCTTCGGCGCGGTCGCCTGCCCTGTAAACCACTTCTTTCCTACGCACCTTTTTCATGCTGCCTCCTTAGACAAAACCTCTGATGCCCTGTCGCTGTGTGTGTGGATGCCTACCATAGACCCGCCTCCTTTAGGGCTACCGAGAGGGATTCGGCCAACTCGCGCGGGTCGTTACCCAGGTAGCGGGCCCCCAAGCGTTCGACGAGTTGTGGGTTGTGGGCCGCAGCCCGCCCCCCCACCACCACCAAGGGGGCCAGATGCCGCAGGGCCTGGTGGGGCAAAGACTCCAGGGAAACGGGTTGCGAGGCCGAAAGCACGATAGCCTTGGCTCCGGTGCGTTCAGCGAACGACTGCAGGTCGGCCAAGGGGGTGTTGGGCCCCAGGTAATGCACGGTGTAGCCAGCCCGTCGCAGGAACAAGGCGGTGATCAGGCTGCCGATCTCGTGCTGCTCACCGGGCAGGGTGGAGACCACCACTACCGGCCCCAGTACTCCGCCCATCAGGCTCAGCAACCCCTGTAAAGCCCCCCGTAGGTAGGTGCTGGCCAGGTGTTCCTGGGCCGTGCTGACCCGGCCCAGGTGCCAACCATCTCCGATACGGCGCAGGCAGGGGGCCATGACCTCCAGTACCACCGTTTCCAAAGGGTGCAGCCGGTAGGCCTCAGAGAGTACCCGGTCGGCGGCCTCGGTATCGGCCCGTAGCAGGGTCTCTTCCAGCGCCCGGGAGAGGGCCTCGGGGGGGCGTGGTCCTTCCTGGGTCAGACCCTCAAGGTAGCGTTTGACCGCCTGGGCAGGGGTGATGCCTTCGGCGATCCACTGCTTAATCTGGCGCAGGGCCTCGAGGTCGGTTTGGCTGTACAACCGGTGTCCGCCCGGCGAACGTTCGGGCCGGGGGAAGCCGTAGCGCCGTTCCCACTGGCGCAGCAGGGCCGAGGACAGGCCAGTGCGTTCCTCGACCTCGGCGATGGTATAGACCCCCATATCGCTGCGCATCTTGAAAAGAAGTGTAGTATGATTGTATAACTTTTGTCAAGTCTTTTAGAAGACTTTGTATAAGTTTAGGAATCGGTCTAAATGAAAGCCCCCTTTTTCCCCGACCAACGCGTGAAGAAGCCCCTCACCCTGGCGCATTGGGTCAACCTGTGGCCCCTAACCGCCTGGGGCTACGAGCTATGGCGCTTCAGGGCCCTCAGCCTGCTCTCGGGCCGGCCCTTTCCCCTATCGGAGGAGTTAGCCCGGATGTTACAGGCCATGGAGCCGGTAGCAGAGAGGGACTTTCTGGACCTGGGTACTTCCACCGGGCTTTATGCCCGGGCCTTGCTAAGGGCTGGGGCCACACGGGTTTGGGCCCTCGATCTCTCCCCGGCCATGCTGCGGGTGGCCTGGCGCAAGGCCCAGGGCCATCCCAGGTTGGTGCCCTTGCTGGCCCGAGCTGAGGCTATACCCCTAGCTTCGGCCTCGGTGGATGGGGTAGTGGTGGGGGGAAGCTGGAACGAGTTTCCCCAACCCCAAGAGGTGATCAGGGAGATGCACCGGGTGCTAAGGCCAGGGGGGCGCCTTTGGATCATGTTCAGCCACCGCTCGGCCAGTCCGGTGCAGCAGCTTCTGGCTTGGAGCGGTCTTCGCTTTCCCACCCTCGAGACATTGCTGGAATCCCTGTCGAAAAGTGGGTTCGCCGTGCGCGGCTGGCGGGAAGGAGCGGTAGGATTTGTAACAGGGACAAAAGTCACATCTGGGGTATAAAGGCATTCTAAGCCCATCAGGAGCGCAAGGAGTCCGTTATGGAACCCAATTGGCAAGCTGTATCGGCTATTATCCGCCGCCACTCCGCCACCTTTTATTACGGTAGCTTGCTCTTCCGGGGGGAGGCCCGCAAAGGGGCCTGGGCCGTGTATGCGGCTTGCCGCACGGGCGACGACGCGGTGGACGAGTCGGCCCATCCCCAGGCCGACCTCGAGGCGTGGTGGGCCGGCATCGAGCGGGCCTATGGCGGCGCGCCTAAAAAGAACTGGGAACTAGCCCTAGCCTGGGCTCTGGAGCGTTGGGCAATTCCTCGCCAGGCTTTTGCCGACATGTACCAGGGCTTCCTTACCGATTTGGGCCCGGTGCGCTTAGAGCGCATGGAGGAGCTGTACACCTACTGCTACCGGGTGGCGGGCACGGTAGGGCTGATGATTGCCCCCATTGGCGGGGCGGGTTCGCAGGGTCTTGGGGCGGCTGTCAAGCTGGGCCAGGCCATGCAGCTGACCAACTGTCTGCGCGATGTAGGTGAGGACCTGGCTCTAGGCCGAGTGTATCTGCCTGCTGAACGGATGCGCTTTTATGGGGTGCGCCTAGAGGATCTACAGGCAGGCCGCGTCACTTCCGGCTATGTGGCCCTAATGCGCGAGCTAGCCGCAGAGGCCCGCCGGCTCTACCGCGAGGGGCTTTCCGGCCTCAGGTACCTCAGGACTGGGCGGGGGGCGGTGGCGTTAGCCGCTTTGCAATACCAGGGGATTTTGGACAAACTCGAGCTGAACGGCTGGGATAACCTCTCGTGCCGGGTATCACTCTCGGGCCTCGAGCGGGTTATACTCCTGCCCAGGGCCTTTTGGCTGCGAGGGGCCTGAAGAGGCCCACAGCCAAAAGCGCTACAAAGCCAGATAAGTAGCCAACAGGGATAAGTGATAACCCGTATGATGCTCCCGTATGCCGGATTTTGACGTGGTGGTGGTGGGGGCAGGGCACAACGCCCTGGTGACGGCGGCCTACCTGGCCCAGGCGGGCTACCGGGTGGGGGTGTTTGAGCGGCGAAAGGTACCGGGGGGTGCGGTTTCCACCATCGATTATGAGGGCTTCCGCTTCGACCTGGGGGGCAGTGCCCACATCCTGATCCGCCTGACCCCCATTCCCGAGGAGCTAAAGCTATACGAACATGGTCTAGAGTACATTGAACTCGACCCGCTTTTTCACGCTTCCGATGGCCAGCAAAGCTGGTTTGTCTGGCGCGACCCCGAGCGCACAGCGGCAGAGCTGGAGGCGCGCTACCCAGGGCAGGGGGCAGCCTACCGCCGCTTCATAGCCGACTGGTTGCCCTTCGCGCAGGCGGTCAAAGAGGCTTTTCTCAGCTCTCCTAGCCCCCTGAACCTGGGAAAGAAGCTCATCTGGGGAGCGGGCTTCGGGCGTGACTGGCAGAAGCGGCTGCCCCAGATTCTGCGGCCTTATGGCGATGTGGCCAAAGAGTATTTCAGCGAGGAACGGGTGCGTGCGCCACTGGTGTGGATGGCCGCGCAGTCCGGCCCGCCCCCTTCCGATCCGCTTTCCTCTCCCTTTTTGCTCTGGCACCCGCTCTACCACGTGGGCGGAGTGGCCCGGCCCCGGGGGGGCTCGGGAGGGCTTTCGTTGGCCTTGGTACGGGCCATTGAGGCCGCCGGGGGGAAGGTGCATCTGGACAGCCCTGTCTCGGAGATTATTGTTGCAGACAACAAGGCTGTTGGAGTTCGCCTTATGGATGGGCAGAGCGTGAGTGCGCGGGTGGTGGTCTCGGGGGCGCACATCCAGAAAACCCTGGGGATGTTGCCAGCCGATAAGACACCCGAAGCAGCCAAAGGCTTGCGGGTCGGCAATGGTTTTGGCCTGATTCTTCGGCTGGGTCTTTCGGAGAAGTTGCGTTACCAGACGCATCCCGGCGACGAATCGCGTATCGGCCTGGGGCTTCTCATCACCGGTGAGCTACAGCTAAACCGGGCCTATGGCGACTACCTGGCCGGTGAGCCTACCCGCGACCCTCCCCTGATTGCCATGAGCTTTACTGCGGTAGACGAGACCCTGGCCCCCCCCGGAGGCGAGACCCTGTGGCTTTGGGCCCAGTACTACCCCTACCGGCTGGCCTCGGGCACCTGGGAAGCCCGGGCCGCGGAGGCCAAAGAGGGGGTGCTTCGTAGCTTCGAGCGCTTCGACCCTTATATTCGTGGCAAAATTGTGGCCGAGCTGGTGCAGACACCGCTTTGGCTGGAGCAGGAGTTCGCCATGCCTATGGGCAATGTGATGCACCTGGAGATGAGTCCTGATCAGATGTTCCTCTTCCGCCCCTGGCTAGGCGCCCATGCCTACAGGTTTCCCGGGGTGAAAGGGCTCTACCTGACCGGGGCCAGCACCCACCCAGGCGGGGGCATTATGGGAGCCAGCGGGCGCAATGCGGCCCGGGTACTTCTCAGGGATTTGAGCCGGAAGCAGCTCTAAGACTAGGGCTCGGCCTCGAGGCCCACGCTCTGGTACAGCGCCGCTACCTCCTGGGGGAAGAGAGGGCGGCAGGCCCCGGGTGGCAGATCGGGGGGTAGCTCGAGGGGCCCGAAGGACACGCGCCGCAGATAGCGCACCTGGTTGCCCCGGGCAGCGAACATGCGCTTGATCTGGTGGAAGCGGCCTTCGCGGAGGATGAGTTCTACCTTTCGCGCATCCGGGCCGATGTATAGCTCGGCGGGCCGGAGCGGCTGTCCATCGAGTTCTAGGCTACCCGAGGCGAAGGCTATAGCGTCGGCTGGGGTGGCTGGGGCGGCCAGCTCCACGTAATAGCGCTTGGCCACCTTCCAGCGGGGATGGGTCAGGCGGTGCAGCAGCTCGCCGTCGGTGGTGAGGAGGAGTAAGCCTTCAGCATCTTTGTCCAGGCGCCCTACTGGCATCCAGTCGGGTCGTTGCCACTGGGGGGGCAGCAGGGCGGTGACGGGTAGGCCGCTGGGGTCCTGGGTTGAGGTGAGGTAGCCAGCAGGCTTGTGCAGCAACAGGTAGAAGTGGCGCTGGTAGGCCAGTGGGGTACCGTCTACCTCGAGGTGGGCCTGGCGGGGGTCGAGCTTGAAAGCCGGGTCGGTAACCACCTGGCCGTCTACCCGAATCCGGCCTGCCTTGGCCAGCCGGTGAATTTCCTTGCGGCTGCCCACCCCCAGATGCCCCAGCAGTTTGTCTAAGCGTTCCTTGGCCATAGCGTTACGGCTGGCGGTTGAGGAGCCAGTAGCCCAGTCCCAGCAGCAAAAGCCACAGCCACCAGCGCCTAAGCCATCCGCGCCGCTCGGGCAGGGGCGGGGGTGTAGCCGAAGCCGGCCCTATTGGGCGGGGGGGGCGGGTAGGGGGGCGCATCTGTAGGCGTTGTGCCTGCTTGATGTGATGTACCGCTTTATCGATCTGCCCTTTTTTTCGGTAGGCCGCGCCCAGGTTGTGGTGGGCCAGGGCGTAATCGGGGTTTTGCTTGAGCACCTCCTGGTAGATGCGGATGGCCTCGTCGGTCTGGCCGGCCTCGAGGGCCAGGTTGGCCAGGTTGGTCTTGGCCCGGTAGTGGCCGGGGTCTAGCTGCAAAGCTGCCTCGAAGGCCTGTTGGGCCCCGGCTCGGTCGCCCTGGCGAATCCGCAGCACCCCCAGGGCAGTCCAGGCCTCCGCGCCCAGGTGAGGGTTCTCGAGGAAGCCAGAAAGAGCTGCTTCGTCCTCTTTCTCCAGGGCCTCGAGGGCGGCTTGGGCGTGGGCGATGTCTAGGTATTCGGCGATTAGATCGCCATCCTGCTGAAGTACGCGCCGGGCCTTTTCGTACTCCTTCAGGCGCAGCCAGTCGCGCAGCTCGAGCAAGACCGCCAGCGCATCGGCGTTTCCCGTTTCACCAGCCCACAAGCGCGTACGCGCCTCGTCGTAGCGGCCTCGGCGGATTAGGGCATCCAGGTCTTCCACTGGGCCTAGTCTACCCTAGCGAGGGGGGAACTAGCGCCGTTCGTAGGACATAATCTTGAAAGAGGCCACGATGGTATCCCTGGGAATTCGCGCCGCTACCGGGATGTTGCCCATGGTCGGAATATAGGTCACTTCAGCCCGCTGGCCCGCGTTGCACGGGTCGTTGTTGCCTGCGCCGGTCGTGCAGAACTCGTTGGCTACCACCGAGCCCAGGGTGCGCTGATCGCGCCGGGTGCGGAAGCGGTTTCCAGCGTAGAAAACCCCCATGGCGTTGTCGGTAAGCTGCTCGATGTTGTTCTGCGCCAGCAGGCCTAATACCTGGTTGGGGAAGGTGGCCGAGCTGGCATCGGGCAGCAGGTCGCCGTTCAGGGTAATACTGCCGCCCTCCACAAAGATCGAGGCATTGCGTTTGGAGGGATCGGTGAAGTCAAAGGCTTGGTAGTTGACGGCCCTGTCAAAGATGACATTGAGGCCACTGACGTGCAGTGTGCCGTAAATTTCCAGAGTACCCGGATTGCCCGCGCTATAGCGGAAGCCGCCGGTTTTGCCGTTGAGGGTGTAGCGGCAGTCCACGCTGGTGCTGCCAAAGCGCAGGACGCCCCCACTGAGCACATTCCCCAAAACACACGATAGCGGACTGGTGGGCAGCGCCCCCAGCGGGAAGAGGATAGCGCTACTGGTAATCCGCAGCCCCCTATTCGCCGCTTCCTCGCGTACGCAGGTAGCCCAGGTACGGCTGGGGTCTTGGGTGCAGGGGGTGGTGTGGAACTCGGGGAAGCGGGGGGCCAGGGCAGGAGGGAGGTCAAAGGCCCCCCGGTCGTCGGTGCAGATGCCCCGGTTAGCTTGGCAGACATTAGAGGTGTTGCCAAAAATATCGTTGATCGAAGCCCCCACATAGGCCCCCAGCAAGCGGTTTTGTGGTGTACCGTACTGAGCGCTGCCGCCCACTTCCACCCGTCCATACTGCACCCGCAGGGTGGCGCAGAGGTTGGAAAGACTGCGCATATCGGCGTTGAGTCGGTTAGCCAGCAAGGTGTCGTTGGTGTAATTGTACTCATTCAGCATCTCGAAATTGCCGTTTGAGTCGATCACTACCTTGCTGGGGTTGTTGCTCTGGCCCTGCACATAGAGTCCCCCACGTATGGTAGCCCCGCCGTTGAGGTGGCGGTTGGCCGCCCCTGCTCCGCTAAAGATGGCGTAGTTCCAGGGGCCGGTGTTGGAGAGGTCGAAGGTGGCCTGCACAATGGCTTGGGAACCATTAAAACGCCCCACCGAGCGCACCAGCATGAAGCGGGAGCGGGTAGGGTCTTGGGCTATGGTCACAGTGTAGGTTCCGGTACCACTGCCCATCGGCACGCTGCCGCTGCGGGTGGCGGGAAGGGTTTCATCGGCATCGATGCTGCCGTTGCGGTTCCAGTCTACTCCCCCGGCCAGCACGTTGTCGCACTCGCTGCGGGAGGGGGCGTTCTGGCTAGCGGTGTTGCTGATTCTTTGGGAAAGCTGCCAACGGTAGGCTTGGAACAGGCGGGTTTTCCACTCCTGCAGGCCGGTCTCGGCTACGTAGTAGGCTTCGGTGGCGCCGCGTTCATTGCGGGCGCTCCACTGGCTAATCATAGTGGTCACCGAAGTGGCAAAGGTCAGCAAGGCTACCGCTACCAGAACGGCCAGGGTGACCACCAGGGCGATTCCTTGGGCTTTTTGCATTACAGCACCTCGTCGGTTTTTAGGTTGCGGATGGGTACCCGCTGGGCAATGGTGTAGGTATAGTCCCCCTGAGGCGAGACCGCCGTAACTGTGACCAGAGCGGCCCGCACAAAGCGTTCAGTGGGGTTAGCGACCACGATGCAGCCGCTGGGCAGGCCCACCTCGGTGGCTGCCGCATCGCCGCATACGTAGCGGATGTTAAGCTGGGTGATATTGGGGGCCAGCTCGCGGTAGCTGCTGGTGGGGATGTTGTTGGTGGGCGCTTGGCTACAAGGCACATCTGCCCGCAGCAAGGTGGTGCCGTCGAAGCGATACCCTACCGCGCGGCATTCCTGGCTGCTAGGGTATAGGCTGCTGTGGTAGCGGGTGGTAAAGGTATCGCGGCTACTGTCGTCGGTGCCGGTCAGGCAGGGGGTACCCGGGGCGCAGGAGACCCAGTTGGTCTCGTCGAATAGAATCCGATTGTTGCGGATAAAGCGGCTCGAGCCGGCCAGGATGAGGTCTTGGCTGACCAATTGCAAGACCAGGCGAGCCCGGTCCTGGACCTCGTTGCGCGCCTGGATGATGCGGGTATCCTGGGACTGGCTGGCAAAAAAGCGGGTGGCTAGTCCCAGTACGATGCCGAATATGGCCAGTGCCACCATCAACTCGAGGATTGTTAGACCTTTAGGGCGCATAAACCTCTCCTAGTTGACCGGTGGGCAGGGCTCGAGGTTGTCCGAGCGGATAGCAGCGGTGCGGGAAGCAAAGCCGTCGTAGCAGGAGACCTTAGTGGCCAGGTTGATGGTGATGCCCTGGCTGGTAGCCGAGGCCAGGATGAGAACCTGGCCTTCCCCCTGCAATCCCTCTGTAATTCCACTTTTGATGGTAAAACCGGTCCCCGAGCAAACGAAGCCGTTTCCGCTTTCATTGCCAGTGCGACAGCCGTTGTAGTAGAGGGTGAAGTTGGCCAGCACCTCGCCCACCTTGTTTTCCAAGATCTGTGTGGCAGTATCCTTCACCTGGCTCACCACCCCGGCTCGGGCGGTGGCCTGGTAGTTGACCACCTGGGAGAAGACCAAAGCCCCAAAGGCTACCGCCATCACCGCCAAGGCGATGAGTAGCTCTACCAGTGTGATTCCTCGATTTTGCATACTGGCTCCTATGGACAACTAGGGTGTATCTGGGCCCGGCCCTGGGGGTTGATGTTTACAAACCGGCTATACGAGCCAATGCTTAGTTCCACCGTGCGGCTGGTGGCTAGTTGGTAGACCCCCCGGGCATCGAAGACAATTTCTGCAGCGGAAGAGGCAGCGGCATCGGCAGCGGTGCACTGCCGCAGCCGACCCACAATTCGGCCAAACTCCCCCTGGCCCAACTGGGTGCGGCTGACGACGGGGTCGTTGCTGTCCAGCCCGTTTTGGTCGCTATCGACCACAATTTCGTAGTAGTTAGCCCCGCTGGCGAAGTTGAGGCGAAGGCCCACTGGAACATTGCGCCGTAGGGCCTCAAGACGGGCCCGGTTCACATCGGCTGCGAGAATCTGGGCGGCCTGGTTGACCCGCATCCGGTCGGAGCTGAACCATCCCCCGCCTAGGGCCAGCAGGATGCCCAGGATGACTACGACCACGAGTAGTTCGATTACGCTCAGACCATTAGCGTGTTTCATTCATTCCACCCCAGTGCTCCTAGCTAACAGCAGCTTATGAAGATAGAAAACCAAGTACCAGTGATTTTCAACCTAGCCAGGGCTTGTTTGGGGGGTGCTATGTAACGAGCAGATTAATGGCGCATATCCCCATTTAGAAAAGATATTGGGGGGCTTTTCCCTTTGGGAGATTAACAGGCACCCCCCCCATTAGGGGGGTACATCCTTGCCTCCACTTCCCCCACCCGCTACCCTAGACCCCATGACCTACGGCGACTGGGCCCTGCTGCAAGACCGGCGGGGGCGCACCTACCTGTTCCGCCTCGAGCCCGGGGGCATCTTCCACTACCACCGGGGCTCCATTTCTCACCAGGCCATCGTGGAGGCTGGGGCTGGGCGGCGCATCGCCACCCCCCAAGGAGAACCCTTCACCATCCACCGCCCCACCCTGGAAGACTACGTGCTGCACATGCCCCGCGAGGCCACCCCCACCTACCCCAAGGACGCCGCCACCCTCTGCTTTCTGCTCGACCTGGCCCCGGGAATGCGGGTACTGGAGGCTGGCTCGGGCTCGGGGGGGCTGACGTTCTACCTGGCCCGGGCGGTGGGGCCGGGGGGCCAGGTCTGGAGCTACGAGGCCCGCCCAAAGCACCTCAAAAGGGCCCAGGCCAACCTGGCCGCCTTTGAAGACTGGGGCAATGTGACCTGGGTGGAGGGCGACCTGGCCCAGGCCGAGCTGCCCCCAGCCTTTTTCGACGGCATTGCCCTAGACCTGATGGAGCCCTGGCGGGTGCTGCCGGCAGTCACCCCAGCCCTCAAGCCCGACCGTTTTCTGGTCTGCTACCTACCCAACCTGACCCAGGTGGTTGCTTTGCTCGAGCACCTTCAGGCCCAGAAGCTGCCCTACTTGCACGAACGCACCCTCGAGGTGCTCCACCGCGAGTGGGACATCCGCCCCCCCATTGCCCACCCCAAGTTTCAGCAGGTGGGGCATACCGCCTTTTTGGTGCAGCTAAGACGGGTTGAGGGGGACTAACGTTTCCCATAACCGGCAGCAAAAACTAGAGCTCCGAAGGAGCGACGTTTTGCGCTACCACCCGCTCCATTCTGACCCTCGAGGCGGGTCGGGCCATACTGACCGTTACGTTGTGGGGCCCAACCGCGACCTTGTCACAACAGGGCGGCGCTAAAGCGTGCTCAGGAAAGCGGCAGGCGTAAAAGCCTGCACCACTGCTTTGCTGCGTTCCAGCTGTTCCTGGTCGAGGGTGATGAGTTCGGCAGCAAACTGGGCGGCTGTGGCCACGTAGACCGCATCGGCCCCGCGCAGGCGGTGCTGGGCTGCCCGTGCGGCTCAGCGCTGTTGCAACCTCGACCAGAAGCAGGGTGGGGATGAACACCGGCTGGCCTTTCTGCTGCACCCAGTCCAACAGCGCTATGCTCTGGGGGTGGCCCGCCTCGCTGGGCCGTGCGGCGCTGACAAAAACACTGGCGTCTATAGTCAAAAGACGCACCCTAGCGCCTCATCTGGTTAAGGGCCTCGAGGCCCGATTTCGAGGGTTTTTCCTGCGCCAGCTGCGCCCTTAGGGCCTCCCAGGTTTCCCAGGTACCCCAACCCTGTGCCTGGCCTGCCAGGCGCTCCCCAACATCCACCGGCGCAATTAGGTTAGGGCCTCCACAGTGCCCCGCCGGGTCACTGCATAGATAACCCGGCGCGACCGCACCTCGGCTACGATCGCCGAGGCTTTGGCCTTGAGTTCGCGGATGCCAACCGATGGCCGCTCGGGCTGTTTTTTTGGAACGGGGGGCTTTTGGGCTCGGCATAGTGGTCACCTGCTAGTCTAAAGCGACCACATTTCCAGTCGGGCGTCAAGCCGCTTCCTGAACCCGCCCATGGTGTGCAAAGCGGGCCATGCTGAGGGTGCAGCTTAGGTTGAGTTGAGGGGGCTGGCCGATCTTCAGTGAACCCGAAGGTATCGGCCCATGCGCTGGTTTTCTTGGCAAGAGCTTCGGTGCGTGTGTGTAGGATAGAGATGTTATGAGAGCGGTGCCCCGTTTGGGGCGGATTCATAGGGGTATCCTTTTGAGGCTTGCCTTAGATACGGGTGAGAAAGCCAGTGCGGTGGTACAAACCGTGCAGACGCATAGGGCCGAAATGGGGGGGCTTTCACGGTCATCTCGCCCAGCACGGTACGGATTCGCTCCAAGCGGTGAGGTTGTGGTTTTGGCCGGTGTTGTGTCGGTTGTCCGCGTGCCTGGCGTGAGGGTCAAGTGGAAGGGTTGCTGATCCACGCGGTGGTGCGCGAGTTGGTTCCCAGGTTGCCCCGGCGTGGGTTGGGCTGGGCCTTCCCCGACGAGGGCACCGCAGCTTTGCTTCTGGAGGGGCTGGGCAACCTGGTGCTGCGCTACCGCCCGCCCCACCCCATTCTGACCCTCGAGCCCGGTCGCTTGGAAGGTTTGGCCAAGACCCCCTTCCAGCGGATGCTCGAGGCCCGCTGCAAGGGGCGGCTGGTGCGGCTAGAGCAGCTCAAGCTGGATCGGGTGGTGTTTTTACAGCTTGAAGGGGAGAAGGGCTTTGTGGACACCCCGCCCTGCCGCCTGGTCTTCGAGCTTACGGGCCGCAACGCCAACTTGATCCTGTGCGACCTCGAGGGGCGCATCCTGGGGCTCGACCGGGTGGTGAGCTCCCAGGTCAACCGCTACCGCGAGCTGCGGCCCGGCCTGCCCTACGTGCCCCCGCCCCCCTACCAGAAGCTCGACCCGCGCAGCCTGCGGCTGGAGGAGCTCGAACCCTTTGTGGGCCGGCCTCTGGCCCAGCTGGTCAAGAGCCTGGACGGGGTGGGCAAGGAGCTAGGCGCCGAGCTTTCGCGCCGGGCCAGTCTGGTCCCTGAGACCCCCCTCAGCCGCGAGCACCTGCCCTCTATCCACAGGGTTATCCACAGCCTGGTGGTGCAACCCGCCGAGCGAACCCACCTCTCGGCAAAGCTGCGCGCCGCCTGGGAAACGGAGGAGGCCGAGGCCCTGCGCAAACCCCTGCGCGAAGCTGTAGAGCGCCAGGTGCGAACCCTGCAAGCCCGCCTGGAGGATTATCACAAAGCCCTGGAGCGTCTCGAGGAGGCCCAGCGGCTGCGCACCTGGGGCGATCTGCTCTTGGCCTATGCCCACCGTGTGGGGACAGGGCCTTCGGTGCGGCTGGAGGACTTTTCCGGCCAGGTGGTGGAAATCCCCCTGGAGGCCGGGCTTTCTCCTGTCCAGAACGCGCAGAAGTACTACCAGCGGGCCAGGCGCCTCGAGGCCAACGCGGAAAAAGCCCTGGAGCGCATCCCCTCCACCGAGGCCGAGCTGGCCGCCCTTAAGGCCGAACAGGAGGCTCTGGAGGGGCTTTCCCGCGCCGAGCTACTGGCCCGCCAGCGCAGGATTCGCGAGAAGGCCTCGGCCCTGGGCCTGCGTTTGCGCAGCCCTGGGGGGTATGAGGTCTGGGTAGGGCGCAACAGCAAGGAAAACGACCTCCTTACCCGCGCGGCCCACAGCGAAGACCTGTGGTTCCATGCCCAGGGGATTCCCGGCTCGCACGTCATCCTGCGCACCCAGGGGCAGAGCGCGGCCCTGCCCGACCTGCTCTACGCAGCCCGGCTGGCGGCCTACTACTCCAAAGCCCGGGGCGAGAAAAACGTGGCGGTGGACTACACTCTCAAAAAACACGTCTGGCGTCCGCGCAAGGCCGCTGCCGGCCAGGTGCTCTACACCCAAGCCAAAACCCTTTTTGTAGACGCTACTTCCCCGGAGGCGTGAAAGCGCGGCTATCCGTCGGCAGGGTGTTCTTCTGCTTTGGCCTCAACCCCAAAAAGCCGCGCGGCCAGGGGCAGGGTGGTGCCCTGCACCAGCACTGAGAGGAGCACCACGAAGAAGGTGACGTTGAAAAGAAGCTGGGCCGACTCGAGGCCGGCCAGCAAAGGAAAGGTGGCCAGCACGATGGGAATGGCCCCCCGCAGCCCCACCCAGGCGATGAAGGCCTTTTCGCCCCGGTTGAAGCGGGTGCCAATCAGGCTGAGCCAGACCGCCATGGGCCGGGCCACCAGCATTAGGAGTAGCGCCAGCAGCGTGGCCGCCGGGGCCACCCCGGGAAGCTGGGAGGGGAAGACCAGCAGGCCCAGGATCAAAAACATGCCGATCTCCATCAGCCAGCCCAGGCCCTCGTGGAAGCTGAACAGGGTGGATTTGTGGGGGAAGTCGCTCTGGCCCACCACCAGCCCCGCCACGTAGGCTGCCAGGAAGCCGCTGCCCCCCAGCACCGCCGGAATGGAGAAGACCAGTAGGGCGATGGCCACGGAAAACACCGCGTACAGCCCGGCGTAGCCCAGCCGCACCCGGCGCAACAGCCAGGCTGACCCCAGGCCCAGCAAGAGCCCCAGCAGCAGGCCCAGCCCCATCTGCTGCACGAAAAGGGGCAGGATTTGCCACAGCGGCACCTCGGGGCGGGTCAGGAGCAGAACCAGGCCCATGGTGAGGAAGATGGCCATGGGGTCGTTGGTGCCCGACTCGAACTCGAGCAATGGGCGCAAGGGCCGCCTAAGGCGCACCGCCCGCTCGCGCAACACACTGAACACCGCGCTGGCGTCGGTGCTGGAGACAATGGCCCCCAGCAGAAGGGCCTCGAGCCAGCCCAGGTTCAGCACCCAGCGGGCAAAGGCCCCGGTGAGGAGCATGGTCAAGAGCACCCCCAGCGTGGCCAGGGAGAGGCCCGGCCCCAGGATGGGCCGCACCGTGCTCCAGCGGGTGAAGAGCCCGCCAGAGAAAAGAATGAAGACCAGGGCCACCGTGCCCACCAGCTGGGCCAGGGCGTAGTTGTCGAACCAGATGCCCCCCGGCCCGTCGCTGCCGGCCAGCATGCCGATGCCCAGGAACAACAAAAGCCCCGGTACCCCCAGCCGCCCGCCCAGCCGGGAGGCCAACACGCTCAGCAGCAGCAGGATACCGGCAATGAGCAGGAGTATCTCGGGCCTGGGCAACTCGCTCACCTCCCTGGGCCTGTTCAGGCACCGCCTGGATAGGCCCATCCTTCCGCAGACTGGGGTTAAAACCCAGCGCTTCCAGGATTGAACGGGCTTTGGTGCTCTAAGGCACCCTAGAGCTTAGTATGGCCGATTCAAGCCTCTAAAGGGCGACTCAATGCCCAATTCGGGTATGCAGGTCGCCGATGCCCTCGATGGCCACCTCCACCTGGTCGCCGGGTTTGAGTTCGCCAACACCCTCCGGTGTTCCGGTCAGCACCACATCGCCCGGCTCGAGGGTCATGAAGCTGCTGATGTAGGCGAGGATCCGGGCCACAGGGAAGATCATCCGGCTGGTGTGGGCCTCCTGGCGCAGCTCGCCGTTGACGTAGGTGCGCAGGGTGGTGTTCTGGGGCTCGAGGGAGGTCACCAGCCAGGGCCCTAGGGGGCAGAACTTGTCGGTGCTCTTGGCCCGCACCCACTGCAGGTCGGTTTTCTGTGCATCGCGGGCGGTGACGTCCAGGGCGCAGGTGTAGCCCAGGACATAGTCCAGGGCCTCTTCCTCGGGCACATTTCGCATCTGTCGCTCGATCACCACCGCCAGCTCGCCCTCGTAGTGCAGCAGCTTGGTGAAGCTGGGGTAGGGCACCACATCGCCGGAGTGGTGAGGACGGGCGGGGTTGGCGGGATGGGCCAGGGTGTTGGGGCCTTTGAGGAAAAGCCCGGGTTCCTTGGGTAGCTCGCCGGTGTCGTTGCCCAACTCGCGGATGTGGTCGAGGTAGTTGCGCCCCACACACACGATTTTGCTGGGGGTGGCCGGGGCCAGCAGGGTTACCCCTCCGAGGTCGTAATGCTGGCCTGTGGGGTTGCCTGCTGGGCCATCGGTTTCGTGAATGGTCTCGCCTTCCAGAACGCCCCACTGACCTGCGCCAAAGCGTACGAGTTTCATAGCACGGGCAGTATATCCTTGTCGGCTGTGTTCGTTCCAGGACGTTTGGCCTGGCTCCACGGCAAGGGGAACGGGTTGGGGTGCTAGAGTTGTAACGGAGGGGCCCTCTGCCGCCTGCGTTCGAGGGCCCGAGAGGAGCTGCGATGAACACATTGCTTTTGTGGATTTTGGGCCTTTTGGGCGTTTTGTTTTTGCTATTGGGCCTGACCCGCCTGCAAAAAGGTGGGTGGGCCTGGGTGGGCTTTGGGGGGCTCTTGGCCCTGTTGAGCCTGGGGGGGGCCTGGTTTTACCCCCAGTATGGCCTGCTGGTCTTCTGGGGTCTGGGGCTTTTGGGTGTGCTACTCCTGGTTTGGGCTTTGTTGAACCTGCGCCGGGGCCGCCTGGCGGCCTGGACGGCCATGCTGGCGGTTTTGCTGGGCCTCGGGGGGTTTGGTAGCATCGCCCTTTTGAATAGCGCCAGTCCTAATCTGCTCACCTCAGGAAACATCCCTGATCCCTTTGCTGGGCTGCGGCCAGCGCCCGAGCCTTCGGAGGAGGCCAGCCCGGCTCCTGCCATGCCCGAGGCAACCCCTGCTCAACCGGAAGAGCCCGCTCCTACCCCACCGGCTTCCGAAGCCACGTCCCCTGCACCGGCGCCCACTACCCCTGAGCCCTCGCCACCAACCGCCCTCCCTGAGCCCAGCCCTGCCCCACCCGCGCCTGTGCTACCGACTACTTCGGGGAGTGTGCGCGAGGTCGAGCCTGCCTGCCCCTGCACCCTGAACGTCCGGGTGAATGCCCCCAATCCTACCGTGCGCATTCGGCAGGGCACCCAGGAGGTGGCCATGAGCCGTCTGGAGCGCTCGAGCTTCCTCCTCGAGGCCGGCGACTACACCCTAGAGGTCGAGGCCCCCGGCTACCGACCCTTTAGCGCCTTGATTAACGTGCCCAAAAACAAAAACCTGGAAGTGGAGCTGGTGCCATAAGCCCATTCTCCAGAAGAAACGCCAAGCCACTACACTACACCGTGGCTTTGGTGTAAATATTGTGAGTGGAATGAGTACACTCTGGCAGACCCACCTGGAAGCCCTGCGCCCTCACCTGAGCGGGCGCGACCACCGGGGCAAAAAGGGCAGCCTGCGCTGGCTCGAGGCCGCGGTGGCCGAGCGGGGCGGGCGGGCTGGAACGGTGCGCAACATCCTGTACAAAGACCTGGGCAGCCCGGAAGAGAAGATGCGGCTGTTCGAGGTGATCAGCGATCTCTACACCGAGGCTGGCCTCGAAGCACCCCCCCTGCCCTCCGAGCTGGCTTTAGAGTCGGCCCGGCGGGCCTTGGGGCGGGACAAGCGCCGGCTCTTCCGCCGGTTCGTGCGGGCCTTGGAGCACGGGGAAAAACCCCAGATGGTGGTGGTGGGTGGGGCGGCCACGGGCAAGGGGGTTTTGCTTTCGGCGGTGGAGCGGGCCGTGCCCGGCTGCCTGATGGTCAACCTAGGGGGTGAGCTGGCCCAGCACCTTCACCCCTTAGCGGAAAAACTCGGCTTGGAGCTAGAGGGTATCCTTTCCCAGCTATCCCCCACCCAGCCCTACGCGTTGCAGGCCGCCTTGCAGGACGAGCTACGCAACGAGATTGCCAAGGCCCTCAACGCCTCGGGCCGTACCCTACTCTTGCGGGCAGAGAAAGATGGCCAGATTGGCGGCCTGAGCCTGCGCGATGCCCAGGGCAACCCGGTGGGGCTGGCGGCCTGGATTGAGCCTTTGCTGCGCCGTCTGACCATTCCCTTTCTGGCCGGGCTATCCGAGCCGCCCCCCAACCTGGCCTGGCACCCGCTTTCCGCGCCCAGTCGGGCCGAGGCCCGGCGCTACGTGAAAGACCGCCTACCCGATCTGCCCCCTGAGCGGGTGGAGGCTTTGGTCAACCAGGCCGGGCGCAACTTCGCCGAGCTGTCACGCCTGGTGTTGCTCGAGGCTGCCCAGACCCACGGCAGTGCCCCCTCCAACCTGGCCCAGGACACCACTTTGCGCCCTATCCTGCAGGCTTTGGCGGTTCTCTCGCCCGAGGCCGACCCAGGCATTCCGGTAGCCCTTTTGGAAAAGGCCTTGGGCAAAGGCCTCGAGCACCTTTCCCAGGCCGAGCGGGCCCTGCTGGCCCCCATGGGCGAGGGACGGGTGCGCCCGGCTCTGCGCACGCTGTTGCCGGATGTCCCGGAGAGGGAGGCCCGCAAGCTGCACCTTCTGGCCCTGGACTTCTTCAAAGGTGATCTTTTTCGCCAGCTCCACCACGCCCGCGGGGCAGGCCGCTTAGATCGGCTGACCGAGTTGCTGGCGGAAGACCCCAGCCGGCTTTCGCTTCTGCCCACCCTCTGGGCCGAGTCGCAGCAGTGGCCCACTGCCGAGCGGGAAAAGCTGGCTATGGCGGTGGTGCGTTACCGGGCGGTGCTGGGCCAGTATGCCCACCCCGAGGCCCTCGAGGCCCTCGAGTTGCTTTCCCAGTCTGCCGACCCGGCCATCCAGTCCTGGGCCCGGGTCAAGGCCGCCGAGGCCCGGGTGGATGCGGGCGATTTTGCCGGGGCCCTAACGCTTCTGCCCCCACCCGAGACCCTCTCGGGGGAGATCGGGGCCGAGGGGCTTTTGGTCTGGGCGGCGGTGGAGCGCTGGCAGGGGGATTACGCCCAGGCCGAGGCCTACGTGCGGCAGGCCCTGGCGCTGCCTATTCCGCCCTTCCTGGCCGACCGGGTGCGCCTGTGGCAGGGCCTGGTGGCCAAGGACGCGGGCCGCTTCGAGGAGGCCCTGGAGGCCTTGCGCCAGGTCAGCCACGATCCCTTGCTGGTGGGCCGGGCCCGCTACCAGTCGGGCGACCTCTTGCTGCGCACCGGGCGGGTCTACGAGGCCGAGGCCCAGATGCGCCAGGGTTTAGAGGCCCTGGAGTCCTCCGGGGCCCCCCGGGAGGAGGTGGCCCGGGTACGGGCCCGTTTCGGCACTGCCCTAAGGCGCATCGGTAATTTTACCGAGGCGGAAAAGTACCTTTATCAGTCCATTCGCGAGGCCTCCGATCCCTTCATCCGGGCCCGGGCCATGAGCGAGGCCAGCGTGCTCGAGCTGGCGCGGGGCCGGCCTTTGGAGGCCCTCGAGCTGCTCTACCAAGCCGAGGCCTACCTGCGCGAGGCGCGCGAACGGCCGGAGGAGGCCCACTACCGCCACCGCCGTACCCTTTACCGCATCGCGGTGGCCTACTGGGTGCGGGCCAGCGGCCTGCCCTACCTGCCGCCCTACGTAGGTGGACAAAAAGCACCCCAGAGCGAGCAGATCTTGCGCGAGCTGCGGGCCGAGCTGCTGAGCAAGAAACTCCCCGGCGACCGCTATATTGCCCTCAGCATCGATGTGGCCCTCAAGCTATCCCTGCTGATGCTCCCCGATGAGGCCGAGGCCATGATGCAGGGCTGCTTGCAGCAAAGCGACCCCTACTTCCAGGCCCAAGCCCGCCTGGGCTACGCCGAGACCTTAGCCCGGCAGGAGAAGTGGGCCGAGGCCCTGGCCCAGGTGGTGCAGATCGGCGACCTGCCCGACCCCGGGGTGCAAAGCTGGAAGCTGGGGCTGGAGACCCAGGCCCTGCTGGGGCTAGGCCAGGAGGAGGCGGCCTGGAAGAAGCTGCAGAGTTCGGCTGCGCTGCCGGCTCCCTACCGGGCCCAGCTAGGGCGGGTGCTGGGCAAAATCTGGCCTGCCAGGGCCCTGCAGACCCGACTCAAAACCCAGTCTCCCCTGGCCTTAGAGGATGTGCTGGCCCTCTCGTTAGGCCAGGTTTAGACCCCCAGGCGCTCGAGTTCATAGGGCAACATCTTCTGCCACCAGGGCCAGTCGTGGTCTACGTCGTGGCCCCAGTAGTCGAAGGTGGCATAGACCCCCTTCTGCTGCAGGACTTCCTGCATGGCCCGGGTGTCGCGCAGGCACTCCTCCTCCCAGCGGCCCTGTCCCACGGCAAACACGATCTTGTTCCGCCGGTAGGCGCTCAACTTGGCCTCGTCGGTAAGGTTGGGCAGGTACCACAGAGGAGAGTTGAAGTAGGCGTCCATCCCTCCCTCGTCCCCTACGAAGCCCCCCACCTGGTATAGCCCGGAAAGGGCGATCAGCCCGTCGAAAACCTCGGGGTGTTTGAAGAAGAAGTTGGCGGCATGGTAGGCCCCCATGCTGCATCCGGTGACCCATAGGGTGGGCAGGCCGGTATGGCGCTGCACGAAGGGGACCACCTCTTGCATGATGTAGGCCTCGTAGTCGTTGTGGCGGCGGGCCCGTTGGGCCGGGGGGATGCTCTGGTTGCACCAGCTTTGCCAGTCAATGCTGTCCACGCAGATAAACTTGACCCGCCCAGCCTCGATCATGGGGGCCAGGGCCGGTACCATTCCGGCGTGCCCTTCCCAGTCGTACCAACGGCCGTTCTGGGCGGGAAAGACCATCACCGGTTGGCCGTAGTGGCCATAGACCTTGAGTTCCATCTCGTGTCCTAAGGCTGGGCTGAACCACCTGTGGTACTCGGTGTGCATACACGCCCCGCTAAGCTCTTTCCTGAATGGCCTGGGCCGCTTGCAGCAAGGTATCTAGCTCAGGGTGGCGCAGGATGTAGCCGTAGTTGCCGATGGCTGCAGCGAAGATACCGCTGATGGGTTCGTGGTGGGCTATGAGTGGGCCAAACGTCGCCAGCACTTCTTCATGAGAGCGCTTGTAGCGGATGTGATCCTTGCGGCCCACGTAGGTGCAGAAGTAGGGACGGGTGGCTACCTGCTCCACCCGACCATGGGTGAGGACGTTGACCCACTCACGGAAAAGGTCCATATCGTTGGCATAGTTGAACATGTCAATGGAGAGTCCCCCAGGAGGGCGCATGTTGACCTCTAAGGCGACGAGTCCGCCATCCTCGAGGCGGAAGAACTCAAAGTGAAAGAAGCGCTCCCGCACGCCAAAGGCCTGCACCACCTTGCGCCCGGCCTCACGCAGGTCCTCGGGGATTTGCCGCACCATGTAGTAGTAGATGTCGCTGTCCTCGTTGACCGCCTCCATCACCCCTTTGGAGTACTCGAGGGAGCTGTCGAAGACCACCTGGCCCTCGCGGTCGGCCAGGCCGTCGTAGGTGAGGATGCGCCCGGGGATGAACTCCTCCACGATATAGTCCACCGGCGGTTTACTGGCGATGTAGGCCATCAGCTCGGTGTCGTTGGTGATCTTGTAGGTTTTGGCTGCCCCTACCCCGATGTCCGGCTTGGCCACCACCGGGTAGCCCACCTCGTCTACAAAGTCCTGTAGCTCCGCTGGGCTACGGCAGACCTTGCCCCGGGCCACCCGTAGACCCGCCTGCTGAAAAATCTGCTTCATGACCGACTTGCGTTTGACCCGGTTCATGTCCGCTGGGCGTAGGCCGAAGATGTTGAAGTCCTCACGTAAGCGGGCCTCGGCCTCGAGCCAGTACTCGTTCATGGAGTCCAACCGGTCGATCTTGCCGTAGCGGTGCGTAAAGTAGCCCAAGGCCCGTAATAGCTCGTCGTAGTGGTGCATGTCCGAGACCTTGTAGTACTCGGTGAGGGCTTGGCGCAGCTCGGGTCGGAGTTCGTGGTACTCGACGTCGGCCAGGCCCAGCACGTTGTGCCCGGCCTCCCGTAGGCGCACGCAGAAAGGCCAGAAGTTGGGGGGGAAATGGGGAGAAAGGAAGACTACATTCATTCATGCCTCCGGGTTTTGCCTTTGCTCCCCAGTATCCTCAAGCATGGCTGGCAAATCAAGCCGGTGCGATGGATATCCCCTCGGGCCACCGCCCACCCAGGGCCTCCCAGGCCCGCGCCATATCTGGCGGAACAGGAGCCACAACATGCAGGTATTTTCCGCTCCTGGGGTGTTGGAAGCGCAGTTCATAGGCATGCAGGGCTTGGCGGGGGATGAGTTCGGAGGGCTTGCCGTAGGTTTCATCCCCCAGGATGGGCGCGTGGAGGTGTTTGAGGTGCACCCGAATCTGGTGGGTTCGGCCCGTGTGCAGAATGGCCGAAACCAGGGCATGCCTGCTCAGTGAGGCCAGCACCTGAAAGTCCGTTTGGGCATAGCGGGCCGCTATCCCTCCCACGTGCATGCGGGTGCGATCCACCGGGTGGCGGCCAATGGGGGCGGTCAGGGTGCCCTCGCGCGGGATACCCTCGGTGAGGGCCAGGTAGCGTTTGAACACGCTGCGCCCGGCAAAAGCCTCGGCTAAACGGCGGTGGGCCGCCTCGTGGCGAGCGACCACCATCACCCCGCTGGTGTCCTTGTCCAGCCGGTGTACGATGCCAGGCCGCACCTCCTCGGGGCGCTGTTGTACCGGGGCCTCCAGGCCAAAGTGGGCCAGCAGGGCGTTGACCAGGGTGCCCGAGTAGACCCCCGGGGCCGGGTGGGTGATCATCCCGGCCGGTTTGTTGATGACCAGTAAGTCCTCGTCCTCGTAGAGCACCTGCAGGGGGATCTCCTCGGCGGCTACGGTGATGGCTTCCGGTGGGGGTGGGCTGGCCTCTACAGTCTCGCCCCGCAGCTTGTAGGCGGGTTTGGTGACCACCCGGCCTTCTACCTGTACCAAGCCGGCCTCGATCCAGGCCTGGGCCTTGGCCCTCGAGGTCTGGGCGTGGAAGGCCAGGGCCTGGTCGAGCCGCACGCCACTGGCGGAAAAGCGCAACATCGTTTTTATGATGCCATACCCTATGATGAAGGGTGTGGAGACCGACCTCACCCTGCGGCCTAAGAGCCTGGAGGAGTACGTAGGCCAGACCCGGCTCAAGCAGAAGCTTAGGGTCTACCTCGAGGCTGCCAAAAGTCGAAAGGAGGCCCTTGACCACCTGCTCTTGTTCGGGCCACCCGGCCTGGGCAAAACCACCTTGGCCCACGTGGTGGCCTACGAGCTAGGGGTGAACATCCGGGTAACCAGCGGGCCGGCCATTGAGAAGCCCGGCGACCTGGCGGCTATCCTGACCAACAGCTTAGAGGAGGGCGATATCCTCTTCATCGACGAGATTCACCGCCTTTCCAAGGCCGCTGAGGAGCACCTTTACCCTGCCTTAGAGGACTTCAAGATCGACATCGTGATCGGAACAGGCCCGGCAGCCCGCACCCTGCGCCTTGACCTGCCGCGCTTCACCCTGATTGGGGCCACCACCCGCCCCGGGCTGATTTCCGGGCCGCTGCGCAGCCGCTTTGGCATCATCGAGCACCTGGAGTTTTACAGTGAGGCCGAGCTGGCCCAGGGCATTGGGCGCGATGCTCGGCTGCTGGGTCTAGAGATCGAGGCCGAGGCGGCCCGGGAGATTGCCCGCCGCAGCCGGGGTACTATGCGCATTGCCAAGCGGCTTTTTCGCCGGGTGCGTGACTTTAGCGAGGTGGCGGGGGAAAGGGTGGTGCACCTCGAGCGGGCCCGGGAGGCCCTCGACGCTCTGGGCCTGGACAGCCTGGGTTTAGACGCCCGTGACCGCCAGATTCTACAAACCCTGATCGAGCGTTTTGCTGGGGGGCCAGTGGGCCTGGAAACCCTGGCCACCGCCCTTTCCGAAGACCCCGAGACCTTGGAGGAGGTGCACGAGCCCTTTCTCATCCAGTTAGGGCTGCTCAAGCGCACCCCCCGGGGCCGCCAGGCCACCGAGCGGGCCTATGCCCACCTGGGCTACCCTCTGCTGCAAAGCCGCCTGCTCGAGGAGTCCTAGACCCCCTCGGCCCGCAAGCGCCGGGCTAGCTCCTCATAGCCCTTACGGCCCATCAGGGCATAGGTGTATTCCTTGCCTAGTTCTACTCCGGGTTGATCAAAGGCGTTGATGTTCCATAGCTCCCCCAGGAAGGCGGTTTGCCACATCAGGTGTTGCAGCAGCCAGCCTAAGTGGTAGGCATCCAGCTTTTCTAGGGTAAGGGTGTAGTTGGGCTGGCCGGCCTTGGCTAGGGCATGGGCGGTGGCTTTGGCCTCGGCCTCTAGGAGCTCAAAGAAACTGCGGCCAAAGAGGTAGTCCAGGCCCTCCAAGCCCATTACCGCGGGAATCTTCAGGTCTTCGCTGGGCGCTAGCAGGCGCACAAACTGGATAAGCTTGTCGTGCGGGCCCTCGCGGAAAAGCTGTACCTGGGCGTGCTGGTCGGTGGTGCCGATGGCTCTAACCGCGGTGGTGCCGGTGCGCACCTCCCGGCCCTGGCGGTCGCGGGCTTTGCCCAGGGATTCGTCGTGGAGTTGCACGAACCAGTCGGGCAGGTAGCGCAGGCGAGTGGAGTAGGGCATGAACACCACGATGTTCTTGCCCTTTTGGGCGAACAGGTGGTGCACCAGGGCGGTCTGGGCCGGCAGGTTGTGGCTTAGGGGGCCTTGGGCCTGCTCGTTGGCCTTGCGAGCGCCGGCCAGGAAGCTTTCCAGGTCAACCCCAGCGAAGGCTAGGGGCAGGGTACCCACCGGGCAGGTCACGCTGAAGCGCCCCCCCACGGCTGGGGGCACCGCGAACGAGGCCAGTCCCTCGGCTTGGGCGTAGGGGCGCAACAGGCCTTTGGCCGGGTCGGTGGTGACCACCACGTGTTTTTTCCAGTTGACCGTGCCCTCCTCGAGCCACTGGCGGAAAACCAGAAAGGCGGCCATAGTCTCGGCGGTGGCACCCGACTTGGAGATGACGTTAACCAGGGTTTTGCTGGGCTCGAGGGTACGCAAAAGCTCGAGGATAGGCTCGGGCTCCACGTTGTCCACGAAGTGCAGCCGCACCGGCCCTCGGCCCAGCGCGGCGGCGACCGCCTGGGCCCCCAGGGCCGAGCCGCCGATGCCCAGCACCACCAACGCCTCCACCCAGTCTTGGGTCTCACGGAAACGCCGCACCTGGCGTAGGGTCTCGGTGTCCTCAGGTACCTCGATCCAGCCTAGGAACTGGCCTGGGTCAGCCTTGCGCTGCCAAAGGGCTTGGCGGGCGGCTTCTAGAAGGGGAGCGTGGGCAGCCAGGGCACTTTCCCAGTCCAGGCCCTGGGGGCCGATGCGTTGGGAAGACAGGTTATCTAGCTCGAGGCGCAGCATGACGTTAGTCTACCCCTAGGCAAGGGAGGATGTGCTACAGGGGAGTGGTTCACGCTCAGGGGTGGGGTCACGGTCAAAAGCCCACCTTGTCTGCACCGATGAACCTATACTTCAGCTATGGAGACGCAGAATGAGATCCTGCAGGAACTAGGGTTTGGCCTTATCCCCAATATCTTCGCCTGGGCCGAGAAAGCGCCAGAAGCTCAGACCGCCCTGTGGAAGGCTTTCCGGCACGGCGTCTTGCGGGGCAGCCTGCCCCGCACCCTCAAGGAGATGATGGGGGTGCTAGTCTCGCAGGCCAACCAAAGCCCTTATGCCGCTCAGGTTCACCTGCATGCCCTGATGGTGCAGGGGGTGGAGGCTCCCCTGCTGGAGGCGCTGGGGCGAGGGGAGGTGCCCACCGGCCTTTCGCCCAAGACCCAGGCGCTTTTGCACTTTGCCCAGCAGGCTGGGGCCAACCCCAAGAACACCTTCGCGGTGGCCGCGCTGCGCCAGGCTGGGTTGGAAGAGGCGGAGGTGCTCGAGGCAGTGGCCACGGTGGCCCTTTTCCGCATGGTCAACGCCTGGACGGATCTGCTGGAAATCCCCCTAGACGCCCTATGAGGCTTGGAGGCGGAGGGTGGGGGAAGCCTTACTGTTGCGGCTGATGCTGTTGCAGGAAGCCGCGGTGGGATGGGTGGATGTTCCCTTTGCCGAGCTGCCCCAGCAGGCCGCAAGGGCTGCCACCTGGATTTTCCCCCGTGCCCACCTCCACGCCTTGGCAGGGCCACCCCCCAGCCCCCTTCACACGGGCCGGATGCGGCTGGAGCCCTGGGGGCTGGTCTACGCCGGCTACCATCCCGGCCCCCCCCATCCGGTGCTGTACGCGCTGGAAGGGCCTGACTTAAACGATCCCACCGAGCTTCGCTTGGCCGCTTTGTTTATGGAGCACTTTTTGACGGCTAGCCGAGCTGCGGGCTACCGGGAGGAACTAGAACGACAGGCCCGCACCGACTGGCTTACTGGAGCAGGCAATCGCCGGGCTTTCGAGCGTGCTTTGCAGGGTCTTTCTCCTGGGTGGGGGCTGATTGTGGTGGACGTGGATGGCCTGAAGGCCATCAACGATACCCAAGGGCACCACGCGGGCGACCGTCATCTGCGGGAGATTGCCCGGCAGCTTCAGGCAGTTTTACTTCAAGGCGGGTTGTATCGGGTTGGCGGAGATGAGTTTGCCCTCCTTTTCCCCCTGGAAGAGCTGGGCTTGCTGGAAGCAACTTTGCCCCAGCTTCCGGTGAGCTGGGGGTTGGCCCGGGGGGAGGAGGCCACCGGGGAGGCTCTTTACCACCTGGCCGATCAGCGCATGTACGCGATGAAGGCGGGGCGGAAGGGAACGACTTGATCCGCAGTAGCTGAACCCGGACAAACACATGTGAGACTCTAAGCTGGGATAAAAAGAGGGGAACCAACCAAGAAAGGAGGTTCCCCAGGTGCAGTTTACCACCGTTGACCGAGAGATATGGCAAGGCGCTAGACAAGCACAGAGGCTGGCCGAGGCCAAAGCAGGCGACCCAGAGGTCAAGGAACGTCTGCGCAAGCTCCGACTGGTCAAAGCCCTGCGTGAAAGTAAAAAGAGCTGGAAGGAGATCCAGGCCCTGGTGGGGATCAGCCGGGCCACCTACCACCGCTGGAAAAAAGCCCTAAAAG
>NZ_AUHY01000028.1 GCF_000423425.1 Meiothermus rufus DSM 22234
CCTCCTTTCTTGGTTGGTTCCCCTCTTTTTATCCCAGCTTAGAGTCTCACATGTGTCCGTCCAGGTTCATGCAGCGTTCAAAACCCCAACTTTATTGAGGTTGGCGGCTATGGCCATATTCAGCCGCGCAGCCTCAGCCCGCTGTTCGCACAGCGCCGCGACGAGCTGTTCAATCCTCTCATCAGGTTGATGAAGGGTTGTTCTTGCGTATGGACCTGTTGGACAACTCCAGGTTGATCCGGCTTTATGCTCCTGCCTTTATAGGGCCATCTTATGGGCTATTCCCGGCAAACCAAGCACAGGTGCCCATCTTCATCAAACCTTCGCATTCCATACACCGAACGTTGGGTATCCTGGTAGAAGATCGAGGGGTGAACATGACTGGTTCCCGTACCCGAACGCGCGTTCCGTGGTTTTGGTGGGTGGGCCTGGTCGCCCTGGCCGCTCTGGGGGTCGGGGCTTATCTCTGGCTGCGGCCCAAGCCTAGCACAAGCCCCACCAGCACGGTGGAAACCGCCACAGTGCAGCGGGGGATGTTCCGGGTCTCGGCCTCGGGGCCGGGTACCCTCGAGCCCGTCCAGAGCCTCTCGATCAAACCGGCGGTCAACGGCACCGTGCTGAAGTTGCCCAGCGTGGGTGAACGGGTGCAAAAAGGAGAGCTCCTGGTAGAGCTAGACCCCACCAACTACACCCGCGCCCTGGAAAACGCCCGCTTAGCCCTGCAAAAAGCCCAGGCCAACCTGGACAAGCTGCGGGCCGATCAGGCCAGCGCCCTGGCCACCAGCCGGCAGAACGTGGCCAGCGCCGAGGTCGCCCTGGCCAACGCCCAGCGCGACCTCGAGGCCGCCCGGGCCAACCTCGAGGCCACCCAGAAGCTCTACGCGCTGGGCGGGGCCAGCGCCCAGAGCCTGCAAAGCGCCCGCGACACCTATGCCAAGGCCCAGGCCGCGCTGGAGGTGGCCCAGGTCAACCTCAACACTGCCCGCCAGGCCCTCACCCTGCGCAGTAGCGCCAACGCCCAGGACCTGCGCAACGCCCAGATTGCCTTAGAACAGGCCCGGCTCGAGGTCAAAAACGCTGAGGAAAACCTGGCCAGCACCAAAATCTACGCCCCCTTCGACGGGGTGGTGGCCGAGGTGAACGCCCAGGTGGGCAGCATCGGGGTAGGGGCCACGGTCAGCAACGCCACCGCTTTGCTCACCCTGATCGACGATAGCCGCCTCAACCTGCCGGTGCAGATCGACGAGAGCGAGATCGCCAAGGTTAGGGTGGGGCAGAGGGTCGAGGTCACCCTGGACGCCTTCAGCAATGAGCGCTTCGAAGGGGTGGTAACGGCCATCTCGCCTGTGGCTCGCATCCAGCAAAATATCGCGGTCTTCTACGTTACGGTGAACATACCCAACCCCGAGCGCAAACTCAGACCCGGCATGACCGCCGAGGGCGAGATTATCGCCGAGGAGATGCCCCAGGCCCTGATCATCCCCAAGCGGGCGGTGCAGACCGTACGTAACCGGGCCTATGTGGATGTGCTCCAGCCCGACGGCAGCAGGGAGACCGTGCGGGTGGTGCTGGGGCCCGACGACGGGGTCAACCAGGTGGTGCTAGAGGGCCTCGAGGCCGGTCAGCGGGTGGTGCTGCCTAGCCGGGTGCGCAGCAGCCAGAGCCAGGGGCAAAGCCAGGGCGGCTTCAGGCTGCCCATCGGCACTCCTCCAGGAGGCGGGCGATGACGGTAGTGGCCTTGGAGGGTATCCGCAAGGTCTACAAAAGCGGGGCCCTCGAGTTCGAGGCCCTCAAGGGGATCTCGCTGGAGATTCGCCAGGGCGAGATGGTGGCCCTGATGGGGCCTTCGGGCTCGGGCAAAACCACCCTGATGCAGATTATCGGGCTGCTCGACCGGCCCACCCAGGGCACCTACCACCTGGCCGGCCAGGACGTCACCACCCTGAGCGAAAACCAGCGGGCCGAGGTGCGCAACCAGGAGATCGGTTTTGTCTTCCAGGCTTTCCACCTGCTGCCCCGGCTCAACGTGCTGGAAAATGTGGAAGTGCCTATGATCTATGCCGGCGTCCCCGCCGAGGAACGGCGCCAGCGGGCTATGGAGGTGCTGCAAAAGGTAGGGCTGGGGGATAAGTGGCGCAACCTGCCCTCCCAGCTCTCCGGGGGACAGAAGCAGCGGGTGGCGGTGGCCCGGGCCCTTTCCATGCGCCCTTCCATCCTGCTGGCCGACGAGCCGACCGGCAACCTCGACTCCAAAACCGCCGCCGAGGTGATGCGGCTGTTTCAGGAACTCAACGACGAGGGCACCTGTGTGATTGTGGTGACCCACGAACACGACATCGCCGATTACTGCGGCCGGATTGTGCGCATCCGCGACGGCCAGATCGAGGCCGACGGCCCCAACCCGGGGCGCAAGCGGGCCGTAGGAGGTTTGGCATGAGCGCCCCAGCGGTCTTGAAGACCCCTAAGAAAGTGCGTTCGCGCCTGGCCGGCATCAGCCCCTGGCTGGTTTTCCAGGTGGCCTGGCGGGCCATTCTGGGCAACCCCCTACGCTCGGTGCTGACCACCCTAGGTGTGATCATCGGGGTAGCCGCGGTGGTGGCCCTGACCATGGTGGGGCGGGGCTCGACCGCCAACATCACCCGCACCCTGCAAAGCCTGGGCACCAACCTGCTCACCATTGGCAGCGCTGCCGGTCCTCGGGGCGGGGGGTTTGGCCTGGTGCGCTTCGGCGGCCCCCAAACCGTCACCCTGGCCGATGCCGAAGCCATCCGGCTCGAGTTCGAGGGGCGCATCGTGGGCATCGCCCCCACCCTACAAGGCAACCAGCAGATCAAGGTGGGCGCCGCCAACATGAACGCCACCGTCATCGGCACCTGGCCCGACTATGCCAGCGTGCGCAACGCCCAGCCCGCCCAGGGCAGCTTCTTCAGCGAAGCCGACCTGCAGGCCCGCCGGCGGGTGGCGGTCATTGGGTATGGCATCGCCCAGGACCTCTTCGGCGGCCAGGACCCCATCGGCCAGACCCTGCGCATCGCTGGCCTCTCCTTCACCGTGGTAGGCGTGCTCCCCGACAAAGGCGACAGCGGCTTTGCCAGCCCCAACTACCAGGTGATGGTGCCGCTTTCCACCTATCTGCAGCGCCTTGCCCGCAGCAGCACCGGCGAGCCTCGGGTCAACGCCATCTACATCCAGGGCCCCGACAAGGACAGCCTGCCCCAGCTCCAAGAAGCGCTCACCGAGTTCATGGCTGCCCGCCGCAAGATGACCGACCCCAGCCAGTATGATTTCAGCGTGCAGAACCAGGCCGATGCGCTGGCCTCGGTCAACCAGGTGACCCAGACCATGACCCTGTTCCTGGGGGGAGTGGCCGGGATTAGCCTGCTGGTGGGGGGGATCGGCATTATGAACATCATGCTGGTCTCGGTAACCGAGCGCACCCGCGAGATCGGCATCCGCAAAGCCCTGGGGGCCAAGCCCCGCGACATCCTAACCCAGTTTTTGGTGGAGTCGGTGGTGCTCTCGGTAGGCGGGGGTATTTTGGGCATCTTCCTGGGGCTGGCCCTGGCCGGCAGCGTGGGCCAGTTCCTGCGGATAACCCCCATCTTCGACCCCTTCAGCGTGGTGCTGGCCTTCGTTTTCTCGGTGGCGGTGGGGGTCTTCTTCGGCTACTATCCCGCCGCCCGGGCCGCCCGCCTCGACCCGGTAGAGTCGCTGCGCTACGAGTAGGCAGAGTGGCTTCTTTACTGCTTCTACACAAAGCCGTTGCAGACTAGGGGCGTTGGAGGAAAGCACATGAGAGGCATCGGCTTATTAGCAGCGCTGGTTCTGGGGCTGGCCCTAGCCCAAGGGGGGCCGCCCAACCTGACCCCCGAGATGCGACAAAGGCTCGAGGCCTACCGCCCGGTCTTCGACCTGGTGGCCACCATAGGGCTTTTAGACGAGCTGGACAAGCAGCGTGGCCTGGCCCTGAGCAAGGCCCAGGCCCAACGGCTTCTGCCCATTCTGCGCGATTTGCAAACCCGTGCCGATTTAAAACCTGCCGAGGCCAGCAAAATCCTAAGCACCATCGAGGACAGCATTCTGACTCCAGCCCAGCTCAAGTGGATGGACCAGACCCTCTTGCAGCGCCAGGAGGAAGCCCGGCGGCGGCGCGAGCAGGCCCAGGGGGGGCAGGGGCCCCCGGCGGGGGCCAGCCCGCGGCAGCCGGGGCAGGGTGGACTTTTCCAGGCCATCGCCCAGGGTAGGCCCTATAACCCCTTCAAGGAGCAGCCCCGCGCTGCGGAGAACCTCAAAAACCTGATTGCCCTGCTGAGCAAGAAGTAGTTTAGCCCCGGGGAAGGCAGGCCAGGAAGGCTTCCAGCTCTTCCAGGGAGGCAATCGGGGTGAGCAGCCCTAGGGCCTCGGGGGTGACCTCGAGGCCCGGCCGGATGACCTCGAGCCAGCCCAGATGCACCCCCAGCGGCTTCCCTGGCCGGCCCTGCAGCCAAGCGAGGTAGTTCAGGTTCCAGGCCGCCAGAATCTCGGCTAGGGTGCCCACTCCACCCGGCAGGGCTAGACAGGCCACCCCCACATCCATCAGCCGCTCGATGCGCGTAAGCAGCGAGGCCGAGGGCAGTTCTAGGTCCACATGCAGGTTGGGGCCGTTGCGCTGAGGAAACAAGGCTGGTGCAGTGATGCCCACCACCAACCCCCCCGCTTCCTTGACCCCCCGCGAGACCGCTTCCATAGCCCCGTCGTAGCCTCCCGTGGCCACGCCAAACCCCGCTCGGGCCACCACCTGTCCCCAGGCCAGGGCCTCGGCGTAGGCTGGGGTACCGGGCTTTACCCGCGATGAACCAAAGACTGTGATCAGGCGCATGGCCCCAGCCTACCAAAGGGCTAGCCCGCGGCGATCAGGGCAATGGCCACGAGCGAGAGCAGGACTCCTTTGGTCTGGCTCTGGCTTAGGCGCTCGCGCAGCAGGCCCCAGGCCAAGAGGACGGTGAAGGCCGGATACAAAGAGGAGAGCACCGCCGCCACATCCAGCCGGCCCGTCTGGGCAGCCACCAGAAAAAGCAGGTTACCCCCCGCGTCTAAAAGCCCAGCCAGGCCCACCAGCCCCAGGTGGCCTGTTAGCCCCCTGGCTCTTGGCCACAACCCCACCCGCCAAACCAGCCCCAGCATCAGGCCAGTGGCCACCAGCTTGGCCAAGGCCGAGGGCCAGAACAAGCCCTCGACCCGGTCGATCAGGGTGAAGTACCCCCCAAAGCCCAGCCCAGCCAGAACAGCATAGCCCAGGCCCCGCCCAAAGCCCGCGGCCTCCTTGGGGCGGGCAGCCAGCCAAACCCCCAGCAGACCTACGGCAAAACCCAGTTGCTGCAAAGGGGCCGGCAGCCCCTCCAAAAAGACCCCCACCAAAGCCGCCAAAGCCGCCCCCACCACCCCGGCAATGGGCGCGGCCAGGCCCATCTGCCCGGCCTGGAAGGCCCGGTAGAGAAAAACCAGACCCATACAGCCGGCCAGGCCAGCGGCCAGGCTCCAAGGGAGATCCTGTGGCACAAAGGCCTCGGCCCGCAGCAAGGCCATTAGGCAGAAGAAAAGCAGGCCCGTAGTGTGGACTAGCCCGGCCACCAGGTAGGGGTTGAGCCGGCGGGCCGCCACCCCCCCGCTGAAGTCGCCCGCACCCCAGGACAAGGCTGAGAGCAAGGCAAAGCCCACCGCTGCCAGCTCGAGGCTCATGGGGCCATCTTACCCGAGGCCCCCACCTTGAGCCTGCGAAGCAAGGGGTTTAGCCTAGAAGCCAGTGCGTCTTCTGCGGCTGCGGCAACAACACTTTCGCAACCTGGCCACCCCGCTCTTCGTCCCGGCGGCAGGGCTGACCACCATCGTGGGCGGCAACGCCCAGGGCAAGACCAACCTCCTCGAGGCCATCGAGCTGGTGCTGGGCGGGGAGTTACAGGGCAGCCTGGCCGAGCGCATCGCCTTTGGCCAGCGCGAGGCCTGGATCCACGCCGAGGTGGAGACCCAGTTTGGCCCAAGCCGCCTGGAGGTGCGGCTAAGCCGCGAGGGCCGTGAACACCGGCTCAACGAGGCGCCGGCCTCGCTGCGCGAACTGGCCCAGCTTCCGGGGGCGGTGCGCCTGGGGCCCGACGACCTCGAACTGATCCTGGGGCCACCGGAAGAACGCCGCCGCTTTGTGGATGGGCTGCTCTCGCGCTTCTCGGCCCGCTATCGTTCGATGCTCGCCCAATACAACCGGGCCTTGCAGCAGCGCAACGCACTGCTGAAAACGGCCCAGGCGGGCCGGGCCAAAACCGCTGGCGAAGCTCCCTCGCTGCGGGCCTCCATAGGGATATGGAACCAAGAGCTGGTACGGTTTGGCCGCGAGATTCTAAGCCTGCGTCGCCGGATGCTATCCAGACTGGCCCCCCTGGCCCAGGAAAGTTACCGTGAGCTGGCTACGGGTTCGCTCGAGCTAAGCCTGTGCGAAAGCGTAGAACCCGAACGCTTCCTAGAAGCCCTAGACGAGCACCTACAAAGCGACCTAGAGCGCGGGGCCACCAGCCTGGGCCCCCACCGCGACGACCTACGCATCCTGCTTTCGGGGCGGGAAGCCGCCCGCTTTGCCAGCCGGGGCGAGTGCCGCAGCATCGCCCTGGCCCTGCGCCTGGCCGAACACCGGCTGCTCTGGCGACACTACGAGGAAGCCCCCTTGTTGTTGGTCGACGAGTGGAACAGCGAGCTCGACGCCCGGCGGCAGGGTGCCCTGCTGGCCTATGCCCAGAGCCTACCGCAGGCCATCCTGGCTGGGCTGGAACGGCCCGGCGTGGGGGCGGTAGTGACCATCGAAGCGGGGGTATGGTCCGGCCCCTGGGACTAGCCAGGAAGCCCCCCATCGCCTAGCCTTTAAGCGTGGCGCGAACCCAGGCGGCAGCAGAGGTCATCGGGCAAATCCTGCAGCGAAAAGGGCTGCAGGCCGGGCTGCGCCGGGGTCAGGCCCTGGCGTTGTGGCCCCAGATTGCCGGCCCCGCCCTAAGCGGGCTAAGCCAGGCTGAGCGGCTGGAGGACGGGGTGCTGTTCGTGCGGGTAACCGATGCGGTGGTGGCTCACCAGCTCACCTACCTGCGCGAGACTTTTGTCCAACGCTACCAGGAGAAGCTGCCTGGGGTGGTGCGCGAACTACGCTTCCAGGTGGGCTTAGAAAAGAAACCCCGCACCCAACCCCAGCCCAGCCCCCGCCCCCCCCTCAGCCCCGAGGAGGAGGCCCGGCTGTGGGCGCTAGCCGAGCAGGCCCCACTCGAGCTGCGGGAGGCTATCCTGCGGGCCGGAAAAGCCGTTTTACAGCGGCAAAAGGAAAACCCCCACCCCCCCTGCCCCATCTGCCACCTGCCCAGTCCAGAACACCCCTGCCCCTCCTGCCAGAAGCTGCTGCGCGAACCCATTGTGCTGCGGGAAGCAGCGCGTCTGAGCCGCTTTCCTCTGAAGCCCTGCCTCGAGGGTCACCCCCTGGAGGCGGCCCGCTACCTGGCCCGAAGCCGGCTCGAGGCCCAGTTACGCGAGCTTTTGCCCCAGGTAATCCAGCAGCCCGACCTTATCCCCATTCTGCAGGACACCGCCCGGCGCTACCTGCAGCTTTGCACCGGCCAGCCAGAGGTGCGAACCCACCGCCACCTCCTCCCTCCCTCGCTGCAATCCCTCCTCAAAGAGGTATGATGGGGCATCTTAGCACCGGCCCCGGGGGCCGCTTTTGGAGGGATTAATGTCAAGTGAAACCAAACCCAAGCCCGCTGCGGGCGAGAGCAGGATGAAGGCCGGGCGTATCTGGTTCAACGGGCAGATGGTGCCCCAGGAAGAGGCCAAGGTCTCGGTACTGACCCACGCCCTGCACTACGGCACCAGCATCTTCGAGGGTATCCGGGCCTATGAAACCCCCAAAGGCCCTGCTGTTTTCCGCCTGCAAGAGCATACCGAACGCTTCTTCCACAGCGCCAAGGTGATGATGTTCGAGATGCCCTTTACCCCCGAACAGATCAACCAGGCCATCCTGCAGGTTATCCGCGAAAACGGCTATAAAAGCTGCTACATCCGCCCACTGGCCTGGATGGGGGCCCACACCCTAGGGGTAAATCCCCTGCCCAACAACCCCGCCGAGGTGATGGTCGCCGCCTGGGAGTGGGGCACCTACCTGGGCGAGGAGGCGGTGCGCAAAGGGGCACGGCTGATCACCTCCTCCTGGGCTCGCTTTCCGGCCAACGTCATGCCGGGTAAGGCCAAGGTGGGGGGCAACTACGTCAATAGTGCCCTGGCCCGCATGGAAGCCCAGCAGTCCGGGGCCGACGAGGCTTTGCTACTGGACAAAGAGGGGTTTGTCGCCGAGGGTTCGGGGGAAAACATCTTCTTCCTGCAGGGGGGCGTCCTCTACGTTATCGAGCACTCGGTCAACCTGATGGGTATCACCCGCGACAGCGTGATCACCCTAGCCCGGGAGATGGGCTACGAAGTGCGTGAGGTACGGGCCACCCGCGACCAGCTCTACATGGCCGACGAGATGTTCATGGTCGGTACCGCCGCCGAGGTAACCCCGGTCTCCTACCTCGACCACCGGCCCATCGGCACCGGCCAGGCCGGTGAGCACACCATGCGCATCCGGGCCGCCTATATGGACGTGGTGCAGGGGCGAAACCCCCGGTACGAATCCTGGCTGACCTACGTCAGCTAGCGGGGCTCCCAGGGCACAGCTTCATGCCGTACTCAAACCCCCAGGGATGGGCCTCCAGCAGGGTAAAGCCCATCCTCTGGTAAAAGGCAATGGCCCTTTGGTTGCGCTGGCCTACCCCCAGGTGAACCCCGGGCACCCCAAGCTGGCGCAGGCGCTCGAGGAAGGTTTGCATCAGACGGCGGCCCTGGCCTTGGCCCTGGGCCCGGGGTAGCAGGTCGATGTGCAGGTGGGCTGGGTATTCCTGGGCCCACCTCGAGGGAAGGTACCACTGGTGAATCAGGCGGATCAAGGCTGCATCCCTCGAGGTGTCGTCGGGGGAGGGTAGCGGATATTGGCGCCGCAGCGGCGGCAGCCACACACCCTCCATCCAATCGGCAAAGCGCTGCGAGTCACGGCAGCCCAGCACATAGCCGCACACCCCCTGGGCGTCGCTGAGCACCAAGGCCAGGTCGGGCTCAAACCGCACATAGGGCGCGGCGTAGAAGTGGCCCAGTAGGTCGGGGTCGCGGTAGAGCGCCCGGGCATCGGCCCCGCTATCGCCGGTGAGCAAGCAGATGTAGTAGAGCTGGGGCAGGTCCTGTGGGGCATAGGGGCGGATGACAAAGGTCATGGCCCCATCATAGAAAGCCCTCGGCCCAGCCCAGGAGGCCTACCATGCCAATTCCCTGGCAACCATCGGACTGAGGGCACCGAAGGGGTATGCTTAGGGGATGAAGCAAACCCTGGTCCAGGGGCTTTGGCAAGCCTACCGGGGGGCCACCTGGCTGTTTGTGGCCGGGGTGGGGCTGGTGTTGTACCTGGTCTGGGGCTATAAACAGAAAAAGGCCTAGCCTATGACGCTCATGACCCCTGCCCCCATCCTGGAGGTTCCGCTTGCCCACCGGCCCACCGGAAACCTGGAGGTTCACCTCGAGGCCAGTCCGGTAGCCCCCTCGGTTCTTCGCCTTGGGGTGGCCTCCCTGGCGCTGAACGGGCTGTTGGACTGGGTGGGCGAGCCGCTGCTGGAGGTCTTTGGCCAGGGCTGGCGGGCCTCGCTTCTGTCGGACTGGATTCCCGTCTGGGAGAACGCGCACCTCACCGCCACGCTTCTGGCCCCCTTTGGCGAGCGGGGGCTGGCGCTGCGCCTCGAGCCCCGCATGCCTGGACCGATTCAAGTAGCAGGGAATCTGGCATACCTGGGACTGCGGCGCTTCCGGGAGGAAAAACTAGAGGCAACCTTCCACGCTTCGCACGACACCTGGACCGGCAGCTACGTGCTCGAGGCCCGCAGCGGGCGCACCCTGCTGGCCCTGGGCTGGCAGGCCGACCCGGCCCCCAGCAAGGCCCAATGGGGGGAACGGTTCGTGCTGGAGTGGGAGGGCGGCCCGGTCACGCTCTACCTGGGACTGGCCCCCGAGGCCGACGGGGCCCGCACCACTGCGCTGCACCTGCGGCGGCTGGGCTGGGAGGCTTTACTTAGCAAAACCCAGCACAAGCTGGCCCTGCTGACCAGCGGTTACAGCGGCCCCCTTCCCCAGGTCTACCGGCGGCACCTGATCTTCAGCTACTTCTACGCCCAGGCCGAGGCCCTGGAAGGGGAAGCCGTGCTGCTCACCTCGAGGAGCCCCCACTACTACGTCTCGGGGGCCTACTGGGCCCGCGATGCCTTGCTGTGGTTCTTCCCGGCGTTGCTCAAGGCCGACCCCAGCCGGGCACGGGAGGTGCTCCGGGCGGCCTTTCGGCGCTACGCCCGCTGGCCGGGGGAGCACGCCCAGTACCTGGGCGGGCCGCCGCTGTACCCCGGCTTTGAGCTGGACCAGGCCGCAGCCTACCCCCTGGCCCTGGCCCGCTATCTGGAAGCCACCGGCCCCAACCCCGAGCTGCTGGCCGAGTTGCGCGAACCGCTGGAAGGGGTGTTGGCCCGGGTGGCGGAGGAAAAACACCCCTCACTAAGCCTCTACCGCACCTTCCTCTCCCCCACCGACGACCCCGTGCCCGAGCCCTACCTGACCTACGACAACGCCCTGTGGTGCGTGGCCCTGGAGCGGCTGGCCTCGCTTTGGCCCAAGCCCGAGGCGCTGAGGCAGGAGGCCCGGGCCCTGCGCGAAACCCTCTACCGCCAGGCGGTGCGCAACGGACGCTTCGTGTTTAGCCTCGAGCCCGGCAGCCGCCACACCTTCGCCGATGAACCGGCAGGCAGCCTGCTATTGCTGCCCCACCTGGGCTTTTGCAGCCGCCAGGACCCCGTCTGGCAGGCCACCGCGCTGTGGGTTCTGGGCGAGGACAACCCCCACCACTACAAAGGGCCCTTCCCCGGCGAGGGCTCGGCCCACTTTCCCTTCCCCTCGGGCTTTGGATTGGCCAACCGGATTTTATCGGGGTTAATGCGGCCCGCTGAGGAGGCTTTGCGGGTCCTCGAGCAGGCCCCCCTCGACCAGGGCTACGCCTGTGAGTCCTTTGACCCCCAAAGCGGCCAGGCCCGCACCGGCATCGGCTTTGCTGCGCTGGCGGGCTTTATCGCTTACGCGATGGCGGCCAGTAAAGAGGGCTCTAGATAGCCAGCCAGGCCAGCCCCAGGGCCAGCAGGGTTCCGACCAGCAGGGTCAGCAAAGCCGCCTTGCGGGTCTTGCGCAGGTAGAGGGAGAGGCCAAGGCCGGTCAGGGCCACCAGCAGCAAGAACCCTCCCGAGAGGTCGATGACCCAGGCCCAGGCCGAACCGGCGTCGCGGCCCTTATGCAGGTCGTTGAGCACCGCCACCGGGCCTTGTAGCGTCACCTTGAGGGTGTACTGGCCGTCGGGCTGGATGAAGGCATCAGCGGCATAGCCCGGCCCACGGAAGCTGATGGAGGCCTCGTCGCCTTCGGCGAAGGTGTCGCTCACCCGCCCCCGCAGGCCGTGGGCTGCCCGCAGGCTCTCGGCCACCTCGAGCCAGTTCACCTGGTCGCCCACCTTCCAGCCAGCCGGCAGGGTGCCGGTGTAGGTGTGGCTTTTGGCGGTGTTGCCAAAGGCCCAATCGGGGTGGTTGAGGGTGATGCCGGTGGCGGCAAAGAAGAGCACCACCAGCAGGCTGGCCATCGAGGCGTAGAGGTGCAGCGAGCGGATAAGCTGGTAACTTTGCACGCGAACGGCAGACCGGGGTCTTTGCATGGGCAGTTCAGCCTTGTTTAGCATAGGTGAGCTTC
Organism: Meiothermus rufus DSM 22234; assembly: GCF_000423425.1. GTDB lineage: Bacteria > Deinococcota > Deinococci > Deinococcales > Thermaceae > Meiothermus > Meiothermus rufus. The sequence goes on from NZ_AUHY01000028.1 coordinate 11,860, forward strand.
ACCTCCTTCAAATCGCTGCCGGGCGAGAAGCTGCGGCTAAAGGGCGCCGTAGCGAAGGTGAACTTCTCGCGGAACAGCTCGTAGGGGCCGTGTTCCCGCACCAGCTCGAGGCAGACATAGTACTCGCCCTGGGGCAGCAGGTTGCCCTTGTCGTCCTTGCCGTCCCAGACCAGGGTATAGCGACCGGGGGGGCGGGTGGGGCCGGAGGTGGTGTTCTCCAGGCTGCCGCTGCGGTACCAGCGGCGCAGGTCGGGTAGCCAGCGGGTGCCCTTGGGGCTTTGCTGGAACCACAGGGCCAGGGTGCGCACCATCAGGCCCTGGGCGTTTTCGATCCAGACCGCGATGTAGGGCCGACGGTAGCTGGCGCTGGTCGGGGCCACAAACTCAAACACAACCTCGAGCTGCATCCCGGTGGGCCAGCCCTGGGCTCTGCCTCGACCCATCCAAAGGGTGAGGGCCAGGGCCATGCCTTGGTACAAGAGACTGCGGCGGCTCAAGACATTCTTTTTCATACAGTCCTCCTCCATGGGGTTTCCATTAGCCTCTCAAAATAGCCGTTGGTCAGGACTTGCCCATCCGACCGTACCACCAGACAACCTGCGCCCAGGGCATCGGCCAGGGCCTGGGTCTTGGGCCAGGGAAGCACACAAAAGGCCGTGGCCAGCACGTCTGCCGTTGCCGCATCGGAAGCCACCACGGTGGCCTGAACCACCTCGGTTACGGGCTGGGCCGTACGGGGGTCAAAAAGATGCGGGCCGCGCTGCGCAAGACCGCTGGTCGCCAGGCCCTGGTTGCACAGCCGCACGGCGGTCAGGGGCGGAAGGTTGTCGGCGTTGGCGAAGGGATGGGCAATAGAGACCAAGAGGGGTGCGGTGCCAAGGTGACGCAGATCGCCCCCGAGGTTGACCAGAACCTCCTGGGCGCCAGCCTGGCGTGCGGCGGTGGCCGCCTGATCGGCGATACGCCCCTTGGCCAGGGCGTTGAAGCCAAGGCGAAGAGCGGTGCGCTTACGCGGCTGGCCCATTGGCCAGTCCCACAGCGGCGCTTGCAGTTCTTGCCGGAGGGCTTCCAGCCGCTCGGGGTCGGGTTGGGGCGTTTGCTCAAAGAGGGCTTTGAGCGCCTCCGCAGCCGGGTTGAAAGCCCCCTCGGTACGCTGTTGCCAGAGCTCGGCATGACGCAGGAGCCAGAGCAGGTCGGCAGACACCCTGTCCGGCGCGCCCGCCTGCCAGCGCATCAGTTCGCTGTTGGGATGGAACACGCTGTAGATGCCCTCGAGGCGATCTATCTCCAGCAAGAGCTGGGCTTCGGCCTGGCGGGCCTGGGCCTGGGTGTGGGTCAGAAGCTGAAGCTCGAGGGCAGTCCCCAGCACCCCTTCGTACTGGGCGCGGTAACGATAGCGGGGTCTACTCGAGCAAAGCCGCAAGGTCTTGAGCACGGCATCCCTCCAGAACGGGTTTCCATCTAGCCGAAGGTGGGGTTGGTGTTGCGTATCCGTAAACGTCCGGGCGCTCAATGGCCACCCATCCTCCACCCCACTCAAGGGATTGGAAGCCATCGGAAGAGCCCTTGGCTTACAGGTTCAGGCCAATGTCAAAGGTGGCGGCGTAGCCCTGGCCCAAAGGGGTCAGCTCGAGCAAGAGCTGCTGGCCTCCGTTGCGGAAGATGGCGTCGTTGGCGTTGCGGGTACGGGTACCCGGTTTGGCGTAGGGGGGCTGGGCCAGGATGCGGTCGCTCAGGGCATCGTCGAAGAAGAGCTGGGAGGTGAAGTCGCGGTTCTGGTAGCGCACCTTGAAGTGGATGTGCACGGTGCGGCCCGGATACCAGCCGGGGTAGATGGTGGTGAACTGGGCTATACCCTGATCGTTGGTGAGATGCTGACCGCGCAGCCAGACCTGGCCCCGGGTATCGGCGAAGCGATCCACTACCCCGGAGTAGATGCCCTGGGCATCGCACTGCCAGATGTCCACCAGCGCCCCGGCCAGCGGGGTGCAGGTCCCAGGGGCCACCCGCGAGACCACAAAGCGCAGCTGCAACGGCACCCCAGGCTTGACCACCCCCGTCTGGGGGTCGCTGCGGATGTCCGAACGGTTCAGGCGCACGTCCACAAAGTAGGGGCCTTCGGTCAGGGCCGGGCGCACGATGCAGGCCGGCAGGCTATTTGGCTGGGCCGCACCCCGGGAGGCCAGCAGGCTCCCCACCCCTAGGCCCAGGGCGGCCAGGGCTTCGCGGCGGTTCAGAATCTTCCCTATGGGCTTATCATCGTTGTCCATGATTGGTCTCCTTTTTGGCCCAAATAGATGGGCTGGCGCTTAGCTCCTCAGGTTGCGCTTCAGGTTTTCGAACTCCTCCTGGCTGATCTCACCCCTAGCATAGCGCTCACGGGCAATCTCCAAAGCCCGATCGGAGCCTGGGGTAGGGCTGCGCAACAGGCGCACTAGTACAACCCCTATCAGAGCGATCAGCCCCAGCATGAGTAGAAGCCACAGCAGGTCGTCCAGCGGGCCCCAACCCCGGGGGCCCAAACGATCGTGTACGTACCACATACCAGCCTCACCACAAAAAAAGCCTGTGAACGGTAAAACCCCGCTCACAGACCCGCTCTACCTAGCGACCCCAGCCCCTAGGCCCCCATCCCCGGCCCTCCCGGCCCACAGGGGCCATCCGCAGGGCTACCGGCTGGTTGACCAGGGCCTTGGCCACCGCAGCGCTGCTGGCTTTGAGCGTATTGGCCTGCTCGGTGGTCAGGCGCTGGGCCTGCACGGCCTGGTCGATGGCCTGGTTGCGGGCCGTGACCAGCGCGGCCTCGAGCGCCGCTGGGGTCTTACCCAGCTCGGTAGCCAGTTGGGCCAGGGTCTTGCTACCCCCACTCAGCAAAGCTAGCTCGCCGGGGGTCACCCCCAAAAACTGAGCAGCTGCAAAGTACAGGTTCCCCACGCCCAGACCGCGCTCCATTCGCATTGGGCGCTGTTGCGGGGTCTGGGCAGGGGCTTGGGGAGTTGGGGCCTGCTGGGCAAAAGCACCCACCAGGGCCAGGCTCGAGAGCACCACCAGGGTTTTCAAGGTCTTGTTCATGTCTTCATCTCCTTTCGGAAAGCAGCGTCTGCTTTCCTGGGCAGGAGTCTGTCCTATGGCGGTTACCACGCAGTTACGAGTCGCTGAGAGGGTTTCTCATCTATACCAAGCCAACCTAAACCCTCCTGGTTTGTGCCCTGCGAGCAGGGCTATAACCTGTTCATAACCCCTAGAATGCAAGCTGGAATCATGCGGCTCTTGCTGGTAGAGGACGAACCCAACATCGCCCGCCCGGTCCTTCGGGCTTTAGAGGCCCAGGGGCACCAGGTACGCCATGCCCCGGATCTGGAAACGGCCCGTAGCCTCCTGGTGGAGGCCGAGCCCGACCTGATGCTGCTGGACGTGCGCCTGCCGGAGTCGGAGGATGGAGGTTTCATTCTGGCCCGCGAGGCCCGCTCGGCTGGCTACAAGGGCCCCATTCTGTTCATGACCGCTCGCGACGCCCTGGCCGACCGGGTGATGGGGCTGGATGAGGGGGGCGACGACTACGTGGTCAAGCCCTTCGACCTGCCGGAGTTGCTGGCCCGTGTGCGGGCCTTGCTCAGGCGGGTGAGCGAGGTCAAGCAGAGCCGGGTGCAGTACGGCCCCCTCGAGCTCGACCTGGCCAACCGCAGTGTGCGCTGGGAAGGGCAGGTAGTCGAGCTCAGCGCACGGGAGTACGCCCTACTGGAGCGCCTGGCGCTATTTCCCCAGCGGGTCTACAGCCCCGAGGAGCTGCTGGACCTCATCTGGGGGGAGGAGGCCTCGGATACCGGCGTGGTCAAGGTCTGCGTGCACCACCTGCGCAGCAAGCTGGACAGCCGGGTGGTGCGTACCGTGCCGGGAGGCTACAAGCTGGGATTGGTGCCATGAGCCTGCGCTTACGGCTGGCCCTTTTTATCGCTTCAGCCATCGCTTTGGCCCTGCTGGTACAGGGGTTTTTGGGCTACGCCAGCTTCGAGCGCTTGCAGATGGGCAACCTTGAGCGCGAACTCAACGCCTACCTGAGCCGGGTGCTGCTTCAGCTCGAGGGCCGCCGGGGGCTACGGGGCCGCGAGGGGCTGCTTAGCCTGGAAGGGCCGCTCCTCCTTCCCAACCCTGCCCCCCCAGGCACCATCGCCCACGCCCGGCTGGTCTGGCAGGGGCAGGTGGTGCGGGAGTGGGGGAGCTTCCCCAACGAACTGCCCCTCAGCCCCCACCCCCACCCCCGCCTCCAGAACAACTGGCTGTACCGCAGCCTTCGCCTTGGGCCCCAGGCCTATCTGCAAGGCGCGGTGGAGGCCAGCCAGGCCCAAGCCAGCCTGCAAAGCTACCGCCAGACGGTACTGCTCAGCGCCCTGGCGGTGGCCTTGCTGGGAGCACTGGTGGCCTGGGTGCTAAGCGGGCCGGCCCTAAGGCCCTTACGGCACCTTCTACAGACCGCCCAGCAGGTGGCCGACTCCGGTGACCTGAGCCTGCGGGTACCTACCGAGGGTAGCGGCGAGCTACGCCACCTAAGCCAGACCTTCAACCAGATGCTAGAGCGGCTGGCCGCCTTCCGCCAGCGGGAGACCGAGTTCACCCGCAGCGCTGCCCACGAGCTGCGCACCCCCCTGGCCGCTTTGCGCCTACAACTCGATGCCCACCGCCAAGGTCTGGCCTCGAGCCAGGAGACCCTCGAGGTGGTAGCGCAGGAGGTCGAGCGCATGAGCCGCCTAAGCGAGTCGCTGCTGACCTTGGCCCGCGAGGGCCGGGGGCAGAAGGTAGGCCTCGACCTGGCCCAGCTAGCCCGAAGCCAGGCGCAGCAGGCTGGGGTGCCTTACCGGGGTCCAGAGCGGCTCGAGGTGCTGGGCGATCCCATCCTCCTGCAACAGGCGCTAGGGAACCTGCTGAACAACGCCCAAAAATATGCCGCCGGCAGCGAGGTATGGGTGGAGCTATCCCTAAAGCCTCCCTTTGCTGTGCTGGGCGTCCACGACCGTGGCCCTGGCCTGCCCCCCGAGGCCCTGCGCCGCGCCGGTGAACCCTTCTACCGCCCCCCGGGAACCCGCCCCTCCGGCAACGGGCTGGGGCTGAGCGTGGTGGCCCGGGTGGCCGAGGCCCACGGGGGGCGGCTGGTGCTGGAAAACCAGACCCCCCAGGGGCTGAAAGCCGAGCTGTGGCTCAGGCTTCCTCCTTCGGGCTGAGGGGTAGCCGCACCGCAAAAACCGCCCCTCCTTCGGGGTGATTGCTGGCCCGAACCTCGCCCCCATGCAGCCCCACCAGGGTTTTCACAATAGAAAGCCCCAGCCCACTCCCCCCAGTGGCCCTCGAGCGCGAACCTTCCACCCGGTAGAAGCGGTCGAAGACCCGTTCCAGAGCCTCAGGCGGCAGCCCGGGGCCTTGGTCGCGCACCTGGAGCAACACCCAGGGGCCTTCTGTCTGGGCGACAAGCATCACCTCCCCACCTGCGGGGGTGTGTTCCAGGGCGTTGGCCAAAAGGTTGCCCACGATCTGGCTTATACGGTCGGGGTCGGCCTGCAGCCACAGGGGCTCCTCCGCTAGATGCAGACTCAGGTGCATCGCCTTGGCCGCTAAAGCGGCCTGAAACCCCGCAGCGACCCTGCGCAACAGCTCCCCCAGCTCGAAGCGGCGGGGCCGCAGGGTAAGCCGACCGGCATCGGCCAGGGAAAGCGTGCGCAGATCCTCCACCAGGCGAGAAAGCAGGGCCGTCTGGTGGTGCAGCCGGTCGATCTCACGCCTGTCCAAGGGGATGACCCCATCCTGAATCGCCTCCAGGCGGCCCTGCATCACCGTAAGCGGGGTGCGCAACTCGTGGGCAATATCGGCAATCAGGGCCCGCCGCTCGGCCTCGAGCTTCTCCAGCGATGCGGCCATCTGGTTGAAGTTGCGGGCCAACCGGGCCACCTCGTCCTGCCCCTGGCCGTCGGCCACCCGGGCGGAAAGCTGGCCTTGGGCCAGTCGGCTAGCTGCCTGGGAGATGGCCTCGATGGGCTGAGCAATGCGCCGGGCAAACACCAAGGAGGCCAACACGCCCAACACTGTGGCCACCAGGCTGGCAATCAGCAGGTTCTGCTGCAAGCGGGCCTCGAGGTTGGGCCGCCGCCGGGGGGGTGGCTGAACGCGTAGGGGGGGCTGGTCGGGTTGGTCAGCGGGCCGGATGAGGTAGATGGGGCTGGGGTTATCGGGAGTATCCGAAGGCTGCACCTGAACCCACAGGGCTCTCCCTTGCAAAGCCATCTCCCGCAGCTCGGGAGGGATGCTAACGGGGGGTAGGCGGCCCTCGTTGCGGCGGAATAGCTCGCGCAGCTCAGGGGGCAGCTCGCGGAAGAGCTGAACCCGTTGGTAGGTGGTCAGGGCCACCGTCACTAGGCTGGTCACCAGCACCACCAGCACCATCAGCAAGCTCAGGCGAACCTCAATGCGCTGCCAGAAGGGCATCTTAAGGCTCACTCTACCCACAAGCGGTACCCTACCCCCCGCACGGTCTCCAAGAGCCCTCCGGCCCCGGCCTGCTCGAGCTTCCTTCGCAGGTTTTTCAAGTGCACATCCACCACCCGCTCCAAGGCATCGGACTCCGGCAGGGCCGTTTCCAAAAGCTCAGCCCGGGTAAAGGCCTTGCCAGGAGTGCGGGCCAGGGCCTCCAGCAGGCGAAACTCGGTGGGGGTAAGATCGAGGCGCTCTGCCCCCACCCGGGCCACCACCTTTTGGCTATCGATCTCCAAAGGCCCTACCCGCAACAAGGTACGCGGGCCCTCGGGGGGCATGGCCCGGCGCAGCACCGCCTTCACCCGGGCCACTACCTCGCGGGGGCTGAAGGGCTTGGTCACGTAATCGTCGGCACCGAGCTCCAGGCCTAGCAGCTTGTCTAGGTCCTCGGTACGGGCGGTGACCAGGATGACCGGGGTGTTGCCGTTGCTGCGGATGCGGCGCAGAACCTCGAGGCCGTCCATCTCTGGCAGCATGATGTCCAAGAGCACCAGATCGGGCTGGGCGGCGCGCAACAGGTGCAAAGCCTGCCGCCCATCACTGGCCCGCTCGGTACGAAACCCCTCCCGGCGCAGGTACCCCTCCAGAATCTCGGCGATTTCCGGTTCGTCCTCCACTACCAGCACCAGCGGCATGGTATCCAGTGTATCGCCCTGGACGGACATAGGCCCAGTTTGGCCGCCAGGGGTGAAGAAGTAAGGTGGGCTTTGTGTAGGTTTGGCGAAGGAACACCCTAGATAACCCGCTGGGGCCTCACCCGCCCTTTAGACTTAGGGTCTATGGAACGTTGGCTGAGCGTAGCCTACATCGCCGTGGTGCTGGGGCTTGGGCTGGTCAACCTCTGGCCCCAGCTAAGCGTTCGCTTCGCCCCGGTAGAGGTACAAAAAGCCTCGGCCCAGGGTTTTTTAATGCCCCCAAACCCATCGGCGGCTTTGCAGCCAGGGCCCGTGCGGCCCGAGGTAGCCAGGGTCAACCTCAACACCGCCAGCCAGGCTGAGCTGGAAAGCCTGCCCGGCATCGGCCCGGCGCTGGCCCAGCACATCATCGAGGGGCGTCCCTACCGTTCGATAGAGGAACTAACCCGGGTTAAGGGCATCGGCCCTAAGCTGCTGGAACGCCTGCGGCCCCTGGTTACCCCATGATGCCCTATGCCTTGGGCTTAGGCGCTCTGCTGGGGGCGCTGACCCAGCTTACCCCTTGGGCCTTTTTAGGTCTCTTGGGTGGTCTTTGGCTGCCTCAAGGTGTGCGTTGGTTGGGGCTAGGGGCCTATGGCCTGGTCTGGCTTCACCTAAACCTAGCCCCCGACCCCTGGGCAGGTCAGATCGGCCAGTGGGTGCGGCTGGAAGGCCGCTTGCAGGAGGGGTTCTTGCACACCCCGCAAGGACGGGTGTACGTACGCTACTTTCCCCGCCTGCAGGAAGGCTTCTATGTGTTGGAGGGGCACCTGCTGCGCCCGGAGGGCCGGCGCAACCCCGGTGGCTTCGACCAGCGGGCCTGGCTACAGAGTCAGGGGGTGTCCGCAGTGCTGCAAGCCCGCCAGGTGGTACGCTTCGAGCCACCGCCGCCCAATATGCGCGACCATTTGCGGCGGCAGCTACAATCGGGGCTTTCCCCTTCCGCAGCCGCCCTGGTGGCCGCTTTGACCTTGGGTGAGCGTAGGGAGCTGAGCGAGACCTATACCGAGTTCCAACGGGCCGGACTGGCCCATGCCCTGGCCCTTTCCGGGCTGCACGTAGGTATTCTGGCGGGGTTCTTTCTGCTAGTGCTGTTTTGGTTGGGCCGGGGGCGCTATCTGGTGGCCTTGTTGCTGTTGCTGCTGTACCTGTGGCTAGTGGGGCCCCACCCCTCTTTGGTACGGGCGGTAACGATGGCGGGAGTGGTGCTGTTGGGTTTGTTCTTGGGCAAGGGCCGGGCCGCGGTGCTGCCCACCCTGGCCCTGACCTTGTTCTTACACCTGGCCTTAGAGCCCCGGGCTATCCTGAGCCTCTCAGCCCAGCTTTCCTACCTGGCCGTGCTGGGCATGGCCCTGGTGCTGCCCCAGCTACCTCGGCTTTCTGGCTGGCGAAACTGGCTTTGGGCCTCGGTGAGCGTTACCCTATCGGCCCAGCTTTTCATCCTCCCCCTGGTGCTGCACCACTTCCACCAACTCCCCTTGCTCTTTCCTCTTTCCAATCTGCTGGTACTGCCCCTTTTAAGCCTCCTGGTACCCCTGGGCTTCCTAAAGCTGCTCCTGGGCCCGCTCCTAGCCCTGCCGGTGGAGTGGCTCAGCCAGCTTACCCTGGGGCTGGTAAGCTGGCTTTCCCAGGGGCCCCAGCTACGCTGGGGGGAGATCATGCCCGCCGGTTTTGCCCTGTACTACCTGGGGCTTTTGCCCCTTCTAGCCGCCTTGTACGGTCGCACTCCCTGGCTGCGGGCCAGCACCCTCTCGGCTACTGCGGCCCTGGCTGCGCTTTTGCCTGGACTATGGCCCCGGGCCGAGCTGTGGCAGCTCGATGTGGGCCAGGGCGACGCCACCTTGGTGCGCCTACCCGGCAGGGTGGAAATCCTGATCGACGGGGGGCGGGACTGGGCCTACTCCAGGCTAGCGCGGGCCTTGCATGCCCTTGGGGTGGACGAGATAGACCTGGTGATCGCCACCCATCCCGACGCCGACCACGTCCAGGCCCTCCTGCAGGTCTTGCGGGATTTCCCGGTGGGGCGGCTGATCACCGGCCCGCGCAAGCGGGGGGATTCCCTAGACGATGCTCTTCACCAAGCCGCCCGGAGGCACAGGGTACCCGTAACCCAGGCCCAGGCTGGGATGGTTGTGCAGGTAGGGGGTGCCCGGCTACGCTTCTTGGGGCCGTGGGGAGACGAACTCGAGGACAACGCCCGCAGCTTGGTGTTTGTGCTGGAATACAAGGGGTTCAAAGCCCTCTTCACCGGGGACGCCCCCGTCCTGGCCGAGGCCGCCTGGCCAGCAGAAAAGGTGCATCTGCTTAAGGTGGGGCACCATGGTTCCGAAACCAGCACCAGTCCCTCACTGCTGCAAAACTTCCAGCCCCAGATGGCCCTGATCGGGGTAGGCAACAACCCCTACGGCCATCCCAGCCGTGCCGTGTTGGAACGGCTGGCCCAGTATGGGGTGACAATCCACCGCACCGACCTTGAGGGGGCTATCCGGGTAAGGTTGCCCTAGGCTTACCCTTCGTAGCCGATGGCTTGCAAAATGGCGCTTAGCTCCTCTTCTGAGTGGTAGCTGATCTCGATTTTGCCTCGCTTGGGATGGGTAAAGCGTACCTTAGTCCCTAAGCGCCGCGAGAGGTCTAAGGCAATCTCGGGGTAGGCTTCCTCCTTGGTGGAGCGAGCCATGTTGCTGGTTAACTTATCCTTGAGCTTTTCCGTTTCCCGCACGCTCAGTTGTTTGCTCAATACTTCGGAGAGGCCCCAGTTCCGCCTGGACTCGGGGAGCATCAACAGGGCCCGGGCATGCCCGGCGCTGATCTTGTTCTCCTCCAAAGCACGCAGTATCTCTGGGGTAAGCTGCAAAAGCCGCAGGGCGTTGGTCACGGTCACCCGGGCTTTACCCACGGCACGAGCCACCTCCTCCTGGGTCATCCCCATCTCCACCAGGCGCTTGTAGCCTTCGGCCTCCTCCACCGGGTTGAGGTCCTCCCGCTGCAGGTTTTCAATCAGGGCCAGCTCGAGGGCTTCCCGCTCGCCGATGTCCTTGATAATTACTGGCACCTCGCGCAGCCCAGCCATCTGCGAGGCCTTGTAGCGTCGCTCCCCGGCCACCAGCTCGTACATGTCCCCTTTGGGCCGTACCAGGAGGGGCTGCAGCAGTCCCTTTTCCCGGATGGACTGCACCAGCTCTTCCAAGGCCACCGGGTCGAAAATACGGCGCGGCTGAGCGGGGTTGGGTTTGATAAGGGCTAGAGGTAGCTTGGTTATGGAGGCAGGTGCCTTGGGCAACAAGGCTTCCAGCCCCTTTCCCAGACCGCTAGGCTTCTTTGACACGGCGCATCACCTCCTCGGCCAGGCGGCGGTAAGCGTGGGCCCCGCTGCTGGTAGGGGCATACTGGCCGATGTCCTGTCCATAACTGGGCGCTTCAGCTAACCGTACATTGCGGGGTATAACCGTCCAGAACACCTTTTCTCCCAGATGACTGCGGATGTTGGCCTCCACCTGTTGCGAGAGCAGGGTTCGCGGGTCATACATGGTGATAAGCACCCCCAGAAGCCGCAAGGCAGGGTTCAGGTTAGCCCGCACCTGGTCGATGGTTTCCATTAGTCCGGCGATCCCTTCCAGGGCATAGTACTCGGCCTGCACCGGTACGATCAGCCCCTCGGAGGCCGCCAGCACATTGAGGGTGATGGGCCCCAGGCTGGGAGGGGCATCCAGCAGGATAAGATCGTACACTGATCCCAGTGGGGCCAACACCTGGGCCAGCCGGGCGGGTTCTTCAATCAGTTCTGCCGAAGCCCCCACCAGGTCGGGGCTCGAGGGCAGCAGGTCTAGCCCGGGCGCAACCTGGACAATGGCCTCCTTGGGCGCATTCAGGCCCAGCAGGGTGGTGTATACGTTTCTTTCCCGCAAGCCCTGACCAACACCCGAGGTGGCGTTGACCTGAGGGTCGAGGTCCACCAGCAGCACCCTCTGGCCGGCTCGAGCCAGGTAAGCCGACAGGTTAACCGCAGTGGTGGTCTTCCCCACCCCCCCCTTCTGATTCACAATACCAATTCGCTTCACCTTCCCCCTAGGATAACGGATTTTTTTGAACCAATCCCGGGCGGCGCGGATACTTTGAGGGGGTCGGGCCAACTTTTTCGATAATCACCAGGCTTCTGTGTTCCCTTAGCGCTGGCAGCTCAAAGGTGATAACCTCCCTTACCCTTCCACCTAAAAGACCTATGGCGGCCTGGGCGTGCTCGAGTTCTGCCTCAACCCCGGGTCCTTTCTGAGCAATCATCACCCCTCCCGGCTTCAACAGCGGGAGACATAGCTCGCTTAGAACACTCAGGGAACCAACGGCGCGGCTCAACACTCGGTCGTAGGCCTCCCGATGATCCGGATGCTGCCCCAGTTCCTCGGCCCGCCCCCAGATGCACCGCACTGGGGCCAGCCCCAGCTCCTGACAGACCGCCTCCACAAAAGCGATTTTCTTTTGGGTAGCGTCTAGGAAGGTCAGGTGTAGCGCTGGTCGAACTATCTTAATGGGCAAGCCAGGAAAACCAGCCCCAGTTCCCACATCGATGGCCCGCAGGCTCCCCTCTAACCCATCGCCTTTCAAACAGCTCAAAGAATCCACAAAGTGCTTCAGGATAATCCCTTTTTCATCCCGGATCGCCGTGAGATTGGTGGCTCGGTTGGCCTCGAGCAGGCGCCGGTATAGGAGCTGAAAACTGGGCAGAACCGGCCCAAGCTCGAGGCCCAACTCCCGGGCCGCCTCGTAAAGCAGGCGAACCCCTGGCTCACTCATCTGCATGCTCAACATTCAATCCGTACCTTTTTTTCATCCTCACGTAGCGTTCATAGCTATGGTCGTCTATTCGCCACCAACCACAGGCGTCTAGAACTGGGATTAACTCTTCCCTGAGCACTTTCCCTCGTATCATCCACTGGTAGTAGTTCCTGCCACCGTGAGTATAAGGGCCGTACAGCTTAGAGCCCGGAAACCGCTCGGTCAGCCACTCAAAAACCCTTTTGTGCCGTACATGCATCCGAAGGGTCACCTGGGCCTGCTTGCCATCCCCACCAAAATGCCCCTCGCCAACGAGCAGTCCTAGTAGCACGCCTTTCTCAAAATCCGTCAGCACTCTAGACCCCCTGGTTTCACGATAAACCTCTCGGTGAAACAACTTCCGTGATTTATCTCCTTGTTTCACCGTCATGTTTTCCGTAAAACCTTAGGCTGGAATTTTAGCGAGGTAGACCAGCAGCGCTGTTATGTCCGAGTCGCGAATCCCTGGTATCCTCGAGGCCTCGGCCACCGAGCGGGGGTGGCTTCGGCTAAGTTTTTCTATGGCTTCCTTAGAAAGACTCGGTACTTTGTTGTAGTCAAGGCGGGAAGGCAGAAGGTAGGCCTCGAGCTCCCTTAACCTCTCCCGCAGCCGCGCCTGTCGCTCCATGTAGCCGGCATACTTAGCCCGCACCTCCACCTGGTAGGCTTCTGCCGGACTGAGCACCACAGACGCAGGGGGGATACGCTGCACTACCTGGGCGTAGCTCACCTCGGGCCGGCGTAGATACTGCAAAGCCGACACCCCTTCCACCCGCACCTTCCCTAGGCGGTTTAGTTCCTCCTGGATTCGGGCATACTTGGCCTGGGTCTCCTGTAAATCCCGGGGCGGGCGAAGCCCCCAGGCCACGGCCAGCGGTACTAGGCGCTCGTCGGCGTTGTCGGCCCTACAAAGCAGACGCAGCTCCACCCTCGAGGTCATCATACGGTAGGGTTCATCCACACCCCGATGTACCAGATCATCCACCATCACCCCAATGTACCCAGACTCGCGCGGCAGATACACCTCAGGCAGACCCAGAGCATACCGCGCGGCATTTACCCCTGCCAACAAGCCTTGAGCCGCCGCTTCCTCATATCCCGAGGTTCCATTGAGCTGGCCGGCTGTGAACAAGCCGGCCAGCTTACGCGATTGCAGGCCCAAGGTAAGCTCTGTGGGATCCACCGCATCGTACTCCACCGCGTAGGCGTAGCGCTGGATTACTGCGCGCTCAAAACCAGGTAGGGTCTGCACCATCTGCACCTGCAGCTCCGGGGGCAGGGAGGAACTGAACCCTTGTAAGTAAAGTTCGGTGGTATACAACCCATCCGGCTCAACAAAGAGCAAATGGGTGTCTTTATCGGCAAAACGAACGACCTTGTCCTCAATAGAGGGGCAGTAGCGAGGCCCTATTCCTTCGATGTCCCCTCCATATAAGGGCGATAGATGTAGGTTTTCCTGGATGAGGCGGTGGGTGGCTTCAGTGGTGCGGGTCTGCCAGGTAGGACGGGCAGTAGCGTGTGGGCCAGGAGTTCCGGAAAAACTCTCCGGGGGGTCGTCGGCGGGTACCACCTCCAGCCGGCTGTAATCTACGGATTCTGCCTGGATACGGGGAGGCGTACCAGTCTTGAAGCGGCGCAGGGTATGGCCCACCGCACGCAAACTCTCCGACAAAAACCGGGCTGGGGGCTCTCCCTGCCGCCCTGCTGCCCTAGAGCGCCGCCCGTACCAGACCACGCCCTGCAGGAAGGTGCCGCTAGCCACCACCACCGATCGAGCGGCTATCCTCCGCCCATCCACCGTTTCCACCCCACATAACTGGCCTTCTTCCAGCCAAAGGGCCTTAACCTCGGCGCGCACACTCTCAATATTTGGGTGGGCCAGCAACACCCGCTGAGCCTCCAAGGCATAGGCATCCCGATCCACCTGTACCCGCAGGCTCTGTACAGCCGGGCCTTTAGAGCGGTTGAGCACCCGGGTGTGGATAGCCGTAGCATCAGCCAAACGGCCCATCAAACCACCCAAGGCCGCAATCTCTGCCACCAACTGGCTCTTCCCAGGGCCACCCACCGCCGGGTTACAAGGCATCAGCCCGATTCGCTCTGGGTTGGTCGTCACCAGGCCTACCTTGGCCCCTAGCTGGGCTACAGCCCAAGCGGCCTCAATCCCAGCATGCCCCCCACCAACCACTACCACGTCGTAGCCCTTCATCTTTCCAACCCCCAGCCCTGCATTCTAGCAGATGGCTCCCCTGAGGATTGTTGCAGCCATTGGCCTGTATTTTTGGCTTCCGTGCGACATTATCCACAGGGGCATTTTCAGCCTGTGGATAACTTCAGTAGAATAGGCCCACTACTCTGGAGGGCTAACCTTGACCCAGAACACCGTTTGGCAAAATGTACTCGAGTATGTGCGGCAAAATATTACCGAGGTGGAATACCACACCTGGTTTGAGAAAATTCAACCCCTGGGCGTGGTGAATGGCTCCCTCGAGCTCGGCGTGCCCACCTCCTTTTTCAAGGGTTGGATTGAGGATCACTATGCCGAGCTGCTCACCGAGGCCTTGACTCGCTTAGGAGCCCAGACCCCTCGCTTTGAACTCAAAGTAGTACCAGGAAAGCCCGTTCAAGAGGATATTTTTTCTGCTTCTTCCCAGAGCAGTGTTCAGGAACCCCGCTCTCGGCTAAACCCCAAATACATCTTTGAAAACTTCGTGGTAGGCCCGAACAACAACATGGCTCATGCCGCCGCGGTGGCCGTGGCCGAGTCACCTGGGAATGCCTACAACCCCCTGTTCATCTACGGGGGCGTGGGTCTGGGCAAAACCCACCTGATGCACGCTGTAGGCCACTCGGTCGCTCAACGCTTCCCCGACAAGAAAATCGAGTACGTCTCCACGGAAACCTTCACCAACGAACTCATCAACGCCATCCGGGAAGACCGAATGACCGAGTTCCGCGACCGCTACCGCTCAGTGGATCTGCTCCTGGTAGACGACATTCAGTTTATCGCTGGCAAGGAACGCACTCAGGAGGAGTTTTTTCACACCTTCAATGCCCTCTATGAGGCTCGCAAGCAGATTATCCTCTCCTCAGACCGTCCTCCCAAAGACATCCTCACCCTAGAGGCCCGTTTGCGCAGCCGCTTTGAGTGGGGTCTGATTACCGATATCCAACCCCCTGACCTCGAGACCCGGGTGGCCATCCTTAAGATGAACTCCGAGTACCGCAACATGCGGGTTCCTGAGGAGGTTCTGGAATATATTGCCCGCCAAATTACCTCCAACATCCGCGAGCTCGAGGGGGCCTTGATGCGGGTGATTGCCTACGCTTCGCTCAACGGCGTGCAGCTAAGCAAAACGGTTGCGGCCAAGGCTCTTTCCGATATCTTCTCGGCTAGTGAGAGTAGTCTGTCTGCCGAAGAGATTCTCAAAGCTGTGGCCGATCACTATGGCCTTAGGGTTGAAGAGCTTCGCGGAGCAGGTCGGCGTAAGGAGGTTGTTATTCCCCGCCAGATCGCCATGTACCTGATTCGGGAAATGACCCATGCCTCCTTGCCAGAGATCGGGCAATTCTTCGATGGGCGAGATCACACCACTGTGCTTTACGCCATTCAAAAAATACAAGAGAGTCTAGAAAGCGACAACGCTTTACGGCAAGCCCTCAAAAGCATCCAAGAACGCTTACACTAGCTGGGCCGCGCAGAGCTGTGGATAGCTGGTATGGCCCTGTGGATAACTCTGTGGATAATCTGTGGATAACCCTGTGGATAGACTTGTGGATAAATGCCTTCTGGCCAGGCTTGTGGATAACCTCTCTCTTTATCCACAACTTATCCACAGGTTTTCCACAGTTTTCCCCACCTTTTATCCACAAGCCCAATTCGATACTTATGGGATTTCAGGCCCCTTATCCACATATCCACAGCCCCTACTACTACTACTACTAATCTTTAAAATTTTTTTAGGAGTCGTAATTTAAAAAGGCCACTGCAAAAAAACAACGAAAAAGGTGTGATACGTGCCACGGGCTTACAGCGGGCTACGCTGGCTGTTAGAATATCTGGGCTAGGGGGCGATTTGCCCAGCACGGAGGCCAGTGTGGAAGTTCGTATCCCCAAACGTACCCTTGCTGACGGGCTTTCCATCCTTGAACGGATTATTCCCAGCCGTAGCTCCAATCCCATCCTGAGCTATCTTCCCATTGGGCTTTCCGAGCAGGGTCTAGTTTTGCGGGGTACCAATGGTGAAGTAGATATCGAGGTCAGGCTGCCCGCCGAGGTTCAAGGCCAGGGTCAGGTTTTGCTGCCAGCCCAAACCTTTTCCCAGATAGTTCGCAGCGCACCTGGCGAGCTCATCGAGCTCATCTTTGCGGGGGAAGGTTCGCGCCTCGAGCTTCACTCAGGGGCTTTTAACACTCAACTGGCCACCACCAACCCAGATGGCTATCCTGAGCTTTCCTTTGGCCAGCCTAGAGGGGAGAAAATCTCCGCTACAGGGCTAGCTCAGGCCATCACTCGGGTGCGCTACGCCGCAAGCAACGAAGAATACCGAGCCATCTTTCGGGGGGTGCAGCTGGAAATGTCCCCCAGTGGGTTGCGTTCAGTGGCTTCGGATGGCTTCCGCCTGGCCCGCTACGACCTACCCATGCCGCTCGAGACCCGCAAGCTGGTGATCCCTGCCAAAAGCGCCGACGAGATTGTGCGGGTTTTCAAGGACGCCCCAGGGGAAATAGCCCTAGCCGTGGGAGAGGGTACCCTTACCCTCGTAGGGGAGTCGGTACGTATGTCGGTCAAGCTAATGGAGGGGGAGTTTCCTGACTACAACCGTGTTATTCCCCAAAACTTCGTGTTGGAGGCCACCCTCCCCGCCGAGGCCCTGCGCGAGAGCCTCAAGCGGGTAGCGGTGCTTTCTGACCGCAACAACCACCGGGTCAACCTACTGTTCAACGCCGGCAAGCTAGACATCGACGCGGAAGGCGATTATGGCCGGGGCAGGGAAGAGCTGATCATCGAGGCCTCGGGTGAACCACAGCTGATGGTGGCCTACAACGCGCAGTATCTCATCGATGCCCTGACCCCCATCGAAGGGGCGGTGCGTATAAAACTTTCCGGTTCTACCAGCCCCAGCGTGTTGCAGGCGGTGGAGGATGCGGGGTATCTGGCGGTGGTGGTGCCGCTGCGGGTTTGAGGTATTTCTGGGGCAACCGTGTAAGCTAAGAGCGGTTTGGTGAGGATAGAAGCGTTTCCAGTAAGGAGGCCGTTGCTATGACCACAATCGTTGAAGTCAAAGGGCGTGAAGTGCTTGACTCTCGGGGTAACCCCACCGTGGAGGCCGAGGTGGTGCTCGAGTCGGGGGCCCGGGGGCGGGCTATGGTGCCCTCTGGGGCTTCTACCGGGGCTCACGAGGCCGTGGAGCTACGCGATGGGGGTCCTCGCTTTGGTGGGAAGGGGGTGCTGCGAGCGGTAGCGGCTATCAACGAGCGTATTGCGGAAGAGGTGGTGGGTCTGGATGCGCTTAACCAGGAGGCCATCGACCGTGCTTTGCTGGAGCTGGACGGCAGCGAGAATAAAGCCAACCTAGGAGCCAATGCCATTCTGGCTGTTTCGCTAGCTACGGCCCATGCGGCTGCCGCGGCTTTGGGGTTGCCGTTGTACCGCTACTTGGGTGGGGTACAGGGGGTGACCCTGCCGGTGCCCCTGATGAACGTGATCAACGGGGGTAAGCATGCAGACAACAACGTGGATTTTCAGGAGTTCATGCTGGTGCCAGGAGGCCTGCCTAGTTTCAGCGAGGCCCTGCGGGCCGGGGTGGAGACCTTCCATGCCCTCAAAGCGGTACTGAAGGCCAAAGGGTACAACACCAATGTGGGGGACGAAGGTGGGTTTGCCCCTGACTTGAAGTCCAACGAGGAGGCGGTGGAGGTGCTTCTCTTGGCCATCGAGAAAGCCGGCTACAAACCGGGCCAGGAGATTGCCTTGGCACTCGATCCAGCTAGCTCGGAGTTTTACCACCAGGGGAAGTATGTGCTCGAGGCCGACGGCAAGTCCCTTTCGGGGCCGGAGATGGTGGCCTACTGGGAGAACTGGGTGAACCAGTACCCCATTGTTTCCATCGAGGATGGTTTAGCTGAGGATGACTGGGACACCTGGAAACTCCTGACCGAGCGGCTGGGCCAGCGAGTACAGCTGGTAGGGGATGACCTCTTTGTGACCAACCCCGCTATCCTCCAACGGGGCATCGAGCAAGGGGTGGCCAACTCTATCCTGGTCAAAGTCAACCAGATTGGCACTCTTAGCGAGACCTTGGAGGCCATCCGGCTAGCCCACCGCAGCGGCTACACCACCATTCTCTCCCATCGCTCGGGCGAGACCGAAGACAGCACCATTGCCGATCTGGCGGTCGCGGTGAACGCAGGGCAGATCAAGACCGGCTCGGCTAGCCGTTCCGATCGGCTAGCCAAGTACAACCAGCTTTTGCGCATCGAGGAAGAGCTAGGGGCAGCCGCGCGCTTTTGGGGTTTTGGGGCCTTCCAGAGGTAACTCTACTATGGGACTTTCCAAGCGAACCAAAATCGTGGCCACCCTGGGACCCGCCTCACGTTCACCCGAGATGGTTCGGGCCCTGATCGAGGCTGGGGTGGATGTCTTCCGCCTTAACTTTTCCCATGGGGGGCCCGAGGATCACCGCCAATCGGCGCATATGATCCGCGAAGCCGCGGCTGCGCTAGACCGCACCGTGGCTATCTTGCAAGACCTGCAAGGCCCCAAGATTCGCTGTGGCCGCTTTCGTGAGGGGGCGGTGGAGCTAAAAACAGGACAGCGCTTCACCATTACCGCAGAACCCATTGAGGGGGATGAGAACCGGGTTTCCACCACCTACCGCGGCCTGCCCAACGACGTGGAGCCGGGCCAGATTCTCCTTTTGGACGATGGAAACATCCGCCTGCGGGTGGACGAGGTTCGCCTCAACGATATCCACACCACGGTGTTGGTGGGTGGGCGGCTTTCCAACAACAAGGGGATTAATATCCCCGGGGCCGACCTTTCCATTCCGGCCCTGACCGATAAGGATATCGACGACCTGGCCCTCGGGGCTGAGCTCGAGGTGGACTGGGTGGCCATGAGCTTTGTGCGCAGCCGCGATGACCTGCTGCTGGCCCGCCACTACCTGAGCCGCCATAACTCCCGGGCCCGCTTGATGGCCAAGATCGAAAAACCCAGTGCGGTGGCCCGCTTTGACGAAATTCTAGAAGAGGCCGATGGCGTAATGGTGGCCCGGGGTGACCTAGGGGTAGAGATGCCCTTGGAAGAGGTACCAGCGGTGCAAAAACGCCTGATTCTAAAGTCGGTGCAGGCCGGTAAGGCGGTGGTGACGGCTACGCAGATGCTGGAGTCCATGATTAAGAACCCCAGCCCTACCCGGGCCGAGGCCTCCGACGTGGCCAATGCCATCTTCGACGGAACCGATGCCATCATGCTCTCGGCGGAGACCGCCACGGGGCAGTATCCGGTGGAGGCGGTCTCCTTTATGGCTCGGGTGGCCAGAACCATCGAAGCCACCCAGGAGTACAAGGACCGCCTTAACGCCTTGCGGCCCCCCGCCACCCGTACTGTGCAGGATGCCATCGCCCGGGCGGTGGACGACGTGGTGGAGTCCACCGGGGCCAAGGCGGTAGTAGTGTTCACTGCTACTGGGGGGGCTGCCCGTCGGGTGGCCCGCACCCGGCCCCCGGTACCGATTCTGGCCTTAACCCCCAATCATTTTGTCTGTAACCAACTGGCCTTGGTCTCGGATGTGTTGCCCATGCTGGCCCCGGACCCTAAAGACACCGATGACATGGTGCAGATTGCGGTGGCCAAGGCCAAGGAGGCGGGACTGGCCGAGGTGGGGGAGTATGTGGTGATCGCTGCCGGAGTGCCCTTTGGGGTGCGGGGTACCACCAACATGATCCGGGTGGAGCGGGTGAGCTAGGGCAGCCCTGCTCCGTCTAGCAGAAAAGCGACGCTTCGCCGCACCCCTTCGGCCCCACCGGTGACCTCGAGGGCCGCACTTCCCGCGAATTCCCCCAACACCCCCCGTACCCAGGCCCAGTCCACTGCCCCTGTACCGCAAGGCAGATGCTCGTCTTTCTGACCGTAGTTATCGTGCAGGTGGAAGTGGATGAGGCGGTGTTGGAGCAGGTGGTGGTACTCCTGGGGGCCCTTTGGGCCGCGCTGGATTAGGGCATGGCCTACATCTAGGCAGTAGCTGTAGCGCGGGTGGGCCTCCAGCAGGGCTTTTAGCTCGGTAGGCTGTTCTAGTAAGTCGTCCGTGCCCAAGCCCAGGTTTTCTAGGGCCACCGGGATGGCCAGCTCTAGCCGCTCGAGGGCCTGGTGGAGCTGTTGATGGGCATGGGCCACCGCCTCGGGTAGCCGGAGAGGCACCAAGCCGGTATGCAATACGCCGCAGACAGCGCCAATCTCGGCTCCAAACCAGAGGGCTCGTTGGGTTCGCTCGAGGGAAAGCCGCTGTACAGCAGGCACCAGCGAGGCGATGTTCCAATCTACAAAGGGCAGATGCAGGCTGAAGCCTACCCCAGCCGCCTGGCCCATCTCGGCCAGTTCCTTGGCCCCAGGCAGCCGGGGGTCCATCTCGTGTTGGTCATAGGCGATTTCTAGAAAAAGGCCTAGTTCTGCGGCTAAATCGAGGGCCTGGCGGTAGCTCAGGCCGGCGGTTAGGGGGCTGAAACCCAGTTTCATAAAGAGGGCGGCCCGATTATACCGCAGGGCACAAAAGGGCCTGGCGTTACATAGCGGAAAGTTGCTCTAGGAGGCTTAGAACTCCTCGTCCCACTCTACGGTGGTCTCGCTGGTTAGGCCAGGGTGGGGCTTGCTGCTGGCCAGGCCCGTAGCCCCTGCTGCGGCTGCAGACTGCGAGACGCTAGGGCCTTGCCGCAGCAGGGTACGCTGGGTCTGCAACAAGCCAAACTGGGCAGCAATACCGCGCAGCCCAATGGTGGCAAAAAGGATTACCAGGAAGACCGTGAGGCCCCAGAACAACTGGGCCACCAGGTTTTGTTGGATGGAAAGGTGAGTCAGAAAGCCGAAGAAGGCCAGCCGTCCGTAGCGGGGGTCGGACAGGATGGAGCCGATGTAGGAAAGGCCTTCCATCATGGCCGGGAGCAGCAGGAAAAAGAAGGCCAGCCCCAGGAAGCGCCAGTACAGGTTGCGTCCGCCAAAGGTGAGGTTAATCAGGTAGAGGGGGAAGAAGGCCAGCATGCCGGCCAGGATGAATAGAAAAGCCCGGGGAATGCCCAGGATGGTTTGCAAGAGCCAGACCTGGGCGGCATGGAAGCCGCCTAGGCTTTTGCCCTCGAGGGCCAGGCTGTTTTCGAGCAACTCCCCCGAGAGCACATTGAAGTCGCTGGTGCGCAGCCCTACCGCGTTCTCAGCTAGCGCAAAGACCCGGCTGGTGCGTTGGGCTAGTTCAGGCCGGAGGGCTTCGATCAGCGGTTGGATGGCGCTTTTGTAGCGGGCGCTAACCTGGGCCAAGGTGCGCTGGGCGGCCTCGCTCTGCCCGCTCTGGGCCTGGGCCTGGGCCTCCAGCAGCCGCCCGCGCACCTCGAGCAAGGCCCGCTTCCAGTCGTCGATGCTGTAGATGCCTGCTCCAGTAAGCACATCGGCAATCTGCTCGGCCTTACGAGGGTCCTTCACCAGGAAGCGCAGATCCCCCAGCAGCTGTTGGTAGGGGTCGTTGGCAGGAGGGGGGGGGGTCACTTGGACAGGGCGGGGCAGAGGGGTAGGGGGCTGGGTAGCCCTGGTGGGGGCTACCTCGACGGGTGCAGGAGGGGTGCGGGGGGCCTGTAGGCGAACCCCCCCAGAAGTGGGGGGGTTTTGGGCCGTGCTGGGGTTACTTCGTTGGCTTTGTGGGCTCGCGGCAGCCTGAAGGAAGTTTTGGGCTTGGTTGATTAGGCCCTGCAGGTCGTTTTTGAAGGCGTTTAGGTTGCCGCTGGAGAGTTTGCTAAGTGCGTCTATAAAGCCTTTGGCGCTCAACCCCCGGGCGCGGGGCGAGTCCTGTACGATCAGATAGAGCGCGTAGGCCCGGGTGGTCTCGAGGTAGGCCTGTACCGCGCTGGTTTGGGCCTGGGCCCGCCTTAGTGCGTTGGTAATCCCTTGAGCGAAGGTACGCTCAAAGAGGTTGCGTAGCCCATCCAGGTTGTTGGCTGCGGCCAGGGTTTGGGCCTGGGCCTGCAGGCTGTTGGGTAGAGCGGCAGCCGAAAGCACCCTAGGCAGCAGTTGGTTGGCGTCGGCATTGTTGCCGGCAGCGAGGGCGCTGAAATAGTTATCGTAAAGAGCCTTGCCCAGAATGGCCTTGACAATCTGAACGCGGGCCTCGAGGTCAGCGCTGCTACGACGGGCTAAGGCTTGGCGCGCATCGGCCAGCGACTGCAGCACCCCATCACGCAACACCGGGGCTAGGTCGCCGGCCCCCTTGCGGAAATCATCTTCGGCCTTGGCCAGCAGCTCTAAGGCTCGGGCGGGGTTGTTGTTTTGCAGCGTGCGCACCTGGTCCAAGGTAGGCGCAAGCTGGTCGTACAAGGTCATGACCGGGGCAGCCCAGGCCAGGCTCATTAGGGCGAAAACGGCAAACCAACGCTTCATTGACATAACCTCCTACTGCTCGGCTCCGTTCGGGATGGCTTCAATCCGGCTCATACGGTACAACAACTGCCCCAGGTTGGCCTCGTCACGCGTGAGCACAGCCAGATAGCCACGCTCCAGTGGGCGGAGTACCAGCTGCGCTTCCCTGAACACAGTGTAAAACACCCGGTAACGGCCCCTATGGTCAAGTAACCGGTGTACCGTGGAAAGTAAGCGGGGTAAGTCGTTGCCGTGCCCTCCCAGAAGGTATTCTTTCCCACCGACACACTCTAGCACCACTGCGAGCACTCCCTCGCTCCGGGCCAGCCCCAGCACCAGGGCCTGGCGCTCCGAGGCTTTTTGCAGATCAACATACTCCCTTGAGTCGGTGGCCTCGAGGGTAGGCTCGAGCGCTATCGCCACACTGGAGGCTTGGGCTGCTAGCTGCTGTGCCAGGCTCTGCAAAGAGGGGGGGAGCCCCTTGAGGGGAAGTATGGCGGAAAGCTCGTGCTGGAGGGGGCCGTGCAGGAGTTCTACCCAGTCGTGTGGCTGCAACGAGCCAGAGGCTCTTCCCCCCAGGGCCCGCCGGAGCAAGTTTTGTGCCGCCTGGGGGGAGACCACCTGGGAGAGGGCCTCGATAATCTTTCGCTCCGTTTCGCTCAAACGCGTCCTCCGAGGGTGAACTGGGGCCCGTGTACGGGGCCTTTCCGAGATTATAGAGAGGCCCTGAACCCGGACAAACACATGTGAGACTCTAAGCTGGGATAAAAAGAGGGGAACCAACCAAGAAAGGAGGTTCCCCAGGTGCAGTTTACCACCGTTGGCCGAGAGATATGGCAAGGCGCTAGACAAGCACAGAGGCTGGCCGAGGCCAAAGCAGGCGACCCAGAGGTCAAGGAACGTCTGCGCAAGCTCCGACTGGTCAAAGCCCTGCGTGAAAGTAAAAAGAGCTGGAAGGAGATCCAGGACCTGGTCGGGATCAGCCGGGCCACCTACCACCGCTGGAAAAAAGCCCTAAAAGAAAAGGGCCTGGCCGGACTC
>NZ_AUHY01000029.1 GCF_000423425.1 Meiothermus rufus DSM 22234
GAGTTCATGTCGGAATTTGAGGAGGCCTGTGAAGGTCTCGGCGTCAAGCTCTTCGTCCTTCCCCCGAGGAGCCCCAAGCTCAACGGTCACGTGGAGCGGATGCAGCGGACCTTCAGGGACGAGTTCTACACCCGGCCCTTACCCTCGCAGATCCCCGAGCTCCAAAAGAAGCTTGACGCTTACCTCGACCACTACAACCGTGAGCGACCCCACCGGGCCCTAAACGGCCTCGCGCCCCTGGAGTTCCTGGCTATGATGCAAGAGGAGTCGGCCCCCCAGTCTCACATGTGTTGACCGATTACAGGACATAGCATAGTGGGCGGCGGATGTGCTAGGCTATCGAGCGGCAGCGTAAGTGTCCGGTGGACAATGATAAAAGCGTTCAAGTACCGCCTGTACCCCACCAAACCCCAACTGCGGGACTTGGACAAAACGCTGATGCTTTGCCGCCACCTCTACAACGCCGCCTTGCAGGAGCGTAGAGAGGCTTACAAGAAGGCCGGGGTGAGCGTCACCTACTACCAGCAGAAACGAAGCCTGCCCGAGGTACGCACCGAGTTACCGGAATACAAGGGCATCCACTCCCAGGTCTTGCAGAACGTCATCGAGCGGGTGGACAAAGCCTTCCAGGGCTTCTTCCGTAGGGTCAAGCATGGGGAGAACCCAGGCTACCCCCGCTTCAAGGGGCAGGGGCGCTACGACTCTTTCACCTTCCCCCAGGCCGGGACTACCGGGGTCAAGCTCCAGGAGGGCGGGAAGCGGGTGCTCCTCTTTGGCATCGGCTCGGTGAAGATGAAACTTCACTGCCCGCTGGAAGGCAGGCTCAAGACCGCCACGCTGAAGCGGGAGGGGGAAGCGTGGTACATCGTCTTCGTCTGCGAGGTAAAGCCCAACCCGCTTCCTCTAAACGACGAGAAAATCGGGATCGACCTGGGCACCCACCCCCACTTCCTGGTTACCTCCAAAGGGGAACTGGTCGAGGCCCCCCGGTACTTCCAGAAGGCCGAGGACAAACTGGCCAGAGCGCAGCGCTCCCTCTCCAGGAAGAAGCGGGGGAGCAACCGTCATAAGGAAGCCAGAAAGCGGGTGGCTGCCCTCCACCGCAAAATCGCCAACCAGCGCAAAGACTTCCACCACAAGCTAGCCCGGAGGCTGGTAAACCGCTATGGCACGATAGTCCATGAAGACCTGAACATCAAAGCCCTGGCCCGCTCCCGCAGCGCCAAGGGGGTGCAGGACGCAGGCTGGGCGCAGTTTCTGCACATCCTCGCCTACAAAGCGGCGGAGGCTGGTAGGCGGGTCATCGCCGTAGACCCAAAATATACGAGCCAGGCCTGCCCGGTGTGCGGGCACCGGGAGAAGAAACCCTTGTGGGTCAGGGCGTTCACCTGCCCCGCTTGTGGGGCCTCTCTTCACCGGGATGTGGCTGCGGCCATCAATGTCCTGGCACGGTCGGGGCGTGTACCCGACCGCAGATGGG
Organism: Meiothermus rufus DSM 22234; assembly: GCF_000423425.1. Classification (GTDB taxonomy): domain Bacteria; phylum Deinococcota; class Deinococci; order Deinococcales; family Thermaceae; genus Meiothermus; species Meiothermus rufus. The sequence continues at coordinate 1,481 of NZ_AUHY01000029.1, forward strand.
CTCGGACGGAGCCTTCGGGGATGGGTACGGCGTGGGCCGTCCCGTGAGAACCGAGAAGCCCCGCTCTAAAGAGCGGGGAGTCGTCACGGCTGGTGAACCAGGGGCGGGCTTTCGGCGAAAACCTGGCCGATGACCTCTTCGATAGGAGGCTCGCGCACCTCCAGGTCATCGATGGGTAGCTCGGCCAGCATGCGGCTGACGGTGGCCACCAGATGCTCCCGCCGCACCAGCAGCCGGGCCTCGAGGCCTTCTAGGGCCCGTACCTGGCCGAAGGTGGCCAGGTGTGCCTGATCCAGGGGGCTGGCCAGCTGGAGGTGCACCTCGCGGTAGGGGGCGAAGCGCTCGAGCAGGGCTTCTAGCGAACCGTCGTAGATAAGTCCGCCGCGGTGGATCATCAGTACCCGGGGGCAGAGCGCGGTGATGTCGGCCATGTAGTGGCTGGTGAGCAGGATGGTGGCCTGGTAGCGCCGGTTGTACTCCAGCAAAAACCGCCGCACCGCTACCTGGGCATTGACGTCCAGCCCCAACGTGGGCTCATCCAGGAACAAGACCTGGGGCTGGTGCAACAACGCGGCTAGAAGCTCGGCCTTCATCCGTTCGCCCAGGCTCAGCTTGCGCACCGGCTGATAAAGCTGCTGCTTTAGTCCTAGCATCTCGCTAAGCTCGCCTAAGCGCTTCTTGAACACCGCGGGCTCGAGCTCGTACACCGCTGCGTTGACCCGCAGGCTCTCCATGGCGGGCAGATCCCACAGGAGCTGCTGCTTGTTGCCCATGACCAGGGTGATCTTGCGCAGGAAGGCATACTCTCGCCGGAAAGGCTGATGCCCGGCCACCTCCACCTGTCCGGCGCTGGGGTAGATCAGGCCGGTTAGGAGCTTGAGGGTGGTGGTCTTGCCTGCCCCGTTGGGCCCCAAAAAGCCCACCACCTCCCCCGGCTCAATTTGGAAGGAGACCTCCCGCACCGCTTCCACCCGCCGGGTTTGGCGGCGGAAAAAGTGCTTGAGTGTGCCCACAACCCCCGGTTCTTTCAGGGCCACAGAGTAGAACTTGGAAAGGCGCTCGGCCCGAATATGGCTCATAAGACCCTCACTAGGCAGCACTCCATCCTAAACCATCCTAAACTCTTTCCAGCCAGGGCCGGCCCGGCCCGGGAGGGCGCACCGGCCAGGCCCGCTGGCGCATGTGCTGTTCGACCTGCCGAATCGCACGGAGGGCCTCCTCTACCCATTCCGCAGGGTAGAGCGGGGCCTTGGCCGCGAACTCCTCGAGGTCGAAGATCTGGCAGGTGTGGTCGGCCCGGCACTTGAGGTCAATCTCCAGGTCGTACTGCCAGATACGCTTTGGTTCAAAGCGGGGCGGGGTCTGGATGTTCCAGTAGTACTCCAGCACCTGGCCTTCAGCGTCTAGGTCGGGCCCTCCCGAGTACCACCGGCCCACCCAGAAGGCTACGTAGGCCTGGTGGGCCACCTGTACCCGCCGCTGCTTGCTGACGTGGTGAAAGCTGAAGCCCAGGGGCATGTGAACCAGCACGGCGCCCTCGCGCAGCTCACATACCTGGGCCTCCCACCAGTAGTGTAGGGTGTGGGCGGGGTACTTCCAGAACTCGATGCGCAGGGTTTGGCCAATCGCGTAGTCCAACACGGCCATTCTACTTGACCCCAGCCGCTAAAGCCCCGAGAATCTACGGTATGCGAGGCCTGTCCCAGCGCGTTAGAGCCCTGAAGCCCTCCGCCACCGTGGCGGTCAATGCTAAAGCCCTGGAGCTGCGTCGCCAGGGGGTCGACCTCATCGCGATGACCGCCGGTGAGCCGGATTTCGACACCCCCCAGTTTGTCAAAGACGCAGCAGTAAAAGCCATGATGGCTGGCAAGACCAAGTATGCCCCACCAGCGGGTATCCCTGAGCTGCGCGAGGCCATCAGCGCCAAGTTCAAGCGGGAAAACGGCCTGGAGATTCCCCCCGACCAGACCGTGGTCACGGTAGGGGGTAAACAGTGCCTGTTCAACCTGTTCCAGGCCATCCTCGACCCAGGCGATGAGGTCATCGTGATTGGCCCCTACTGGGTGAGCTACCCGGAGATGATTCGCTTTGCCCAGGGGGTGCCGGTGGAGGTGCGCACCGGCCCGGAGGCGGGCTTCATCCCCGACCCTGCCGAGGTCGAGCGCCGGATTACCCCCCGCACCAAGGCCATCGTGCTCAACTCGCCCGGCAACCCTACCGGGGCGGTCTACCCCAAGGAGGTGCTGGTGGCCATTGCCGAGCTGGCCAACAAATACGACTTCTACGTGGTCTCCGACGAGATTTACGAGCACCTCATCTACGAGGGTGAGCACTTCTCACCGGCCCAGGTGGCCCCCGAGCGTACCATCACCGTCAACGGGGCGGCCAAGGCCTTTGCCATGACCGGCTGGCGCATCGGCTATGCGGGTGGCCCCAAGGAGGTCATCAAGGGCATTATTGACGTCTCGAGCCAGTCCACCACCAGCCCCGACACCATTGCCCAGTGGGCCATGGTCGAGGCCCTTAACAACGTGCAGGAAGCGCAGAAGTTTATCGCCATGGCCCGGGAGGCCTACCGGGCCCGCCGCGACCTGATTGTGGAGGGGCTAAACGCGCTGGGCCTGCCCACTCCTCGGGTAAACGGGGCTTTTTATGTTCTGACCGACGTTTCTCGCCTTGACCCCGACGAAAACAAGGCCGCTTTGCGCCTTTTACAGGAAGCCCGGGTGGCGGTGGTACCCGGTACCGATTTTGCTGCGCCGCGCCACGTGCGCTTTAGCTACGCCACCAGCGAGGAAAATATCCGCAAGGCCCTAGAGCGCATGGCGGCTATCCTGTAAGCCGCTCGATGAATCGCTGCAAGGCCTGGGCCCCCAGGTAAAGCGAGTCCGGTTCAACCCACTCCTCCGGGGTGTGGGCCCCTCCTCCTCGGTATACGCTCAGAGTTAGGGCAGGGATGCCGGCTTCTACCCCAGCCGAGGCGTCGGTGGAACCGGCGGTAAACTGAGCCTCGAGGCCCACCTCTGCCAGGGCCAGGCGGGCGGCTTCCAGCATGGCCGGGGTCACGGTCATGCCGGCGGGGCGTTCCCCCAGGGTCTCGATTTCCAGCCGTATGTTGAACTGCCGGGCAGCCTCCATTAGCACCTCGCGCACCTGCTGGGTCATTTGCTGGAGTACCGGAGCCTCCAAGGCGCGCAGGTCTAGTTCGAAACCTACCTCACGGGGAATGGCGTTGATGGCCTCGCCCCCCCACAGGCGGCCCACGTTCAGGCTGGTATCGCTGGGGCGCTTTAGGGTGTACATCTGGGCCAGGGCCTGCCCCAAGGCCGGCACCGGTGAGGGGGCTTCCCGATCCCCCCAGGCGTGTCCCCCTGGCCCCAGCAAGCGGGCCCTTAGCCGGTGAGAGCCCGCCGAGCGGCTTACCACGCCGGGCAGATAGCCGTCAACGGCGATCATCTGCTGGGGCTTTAGGGCCTTGACCAACTGCCTAGCCCCGCGCAGGTTGCCCAGACCCTCCTCCCCCACGCTGAACGCTACGGTGCAGCCCAGCTCCGCCAGCCTGCCTGCTAAAGCGGCCAGCACCGCTACCCCCGCCGAGTTATCCCCCACGGCTGGCCCATACCAGCGGTTTTTCTCCCGCTGTAAGGGGGCAGGGTCGAGAACGGTGTCGAGGTGGGCCACCAGCAGCGTGGGGCCTTGGCCTGCCCAGACGTTACCCAGCGCATCGGTGTGGGGGGTTAATCCCTGGGCCTGAAGCTGCGCGGCAGCCCAGGCCCCGCGGGCCTTCTCCCCGCTGATTTCAGCGATCTCGCTGAGTAACAGAACCGGATCGAGGGAGGTTGGATGGGTAGGTTTGCTCATGGGGGTTCTGAGGAGGACGGCTGGGGGCAGAACCAGGCCCGCCTGGGAGATAAAACCCGCGGAGGGTTTTGCTTACGATTCCGGGTTCTTTTCCGCCAATCCCTCGCGCAAAGCGTAGAGGGCGGCCTGGGTGCGGTTGTTGAGGTGCAGCTTTTGGAAGATGTCGCTTAGCCGATTGCGCACGGTTTTCTCCGAAAGCGAGAGTTCGCTGGCGATCTCGAGGTTGGTGTATCCCTGGGCAACCAGGCGCAGAATCTGTACTTCCCGCTCGGAGAGTTCGGCGTGGGCCTTGGGGGCGGTTTCCTGCTTGGCCTTGAAGTCCTGGATGATCTTCTCGGCCAGCTCGGCATCGAGCAGCACCTCGCCTTGGTGCACCTGGCGGATAGCCTCCAGGAGTTCTTTGGCGTCGGCATCTTTGAGCATGTACCCCCGGGCCCCAGCCTTGACCGCTTCAAAGACGTAGTTATCCTGGCGGTACATGGTCAGCATGATGACCTTGGCCTGGGGCCATTCCCTTAGGATTTCCTGGGTGGCCTGTACCCCGTCTAGGCCGGGCATCTGGATGTCCATCAGGATGATGTCGGGGTGGGCCTCGAGGGCGTGGCGCAAAGCTTCCCGCCCGTCTTTGGCTTCCCCCATGACCTTGAAGTCGGGCTCGGCCTCTAAGAGGCTTTTGAGCCCTTGACGAAACAAGGCGTGATCGTCGGCGATTAGGATACGGATCATTGCCTGTATTGTACACACAAGGGTGGGCAAGGGTGGGAGGAGAAGTATGAGCGGCTGGTGGTTTTTGTTGGTGGCGATTGTCTCCGAGGTAATTGGCTCCACTGGTCTCAAAGCCTCCCAGGGGTTCAGCAAACTGGGGCCCTCGCTGGTGGTGGTGCTGGGGTATGCCAGTGCCTTTTACTTCATGAGCCTGGCCTTGAAGACCATTCCTCTCAACACCGCCTATGCGGTCTGGTCGGGGCTGGGCACGGCCCTAATCGCCCTGCTGGGCTGGCTGGTACTCAAGGAACCCATGAATGGAACCATCGCCCTGGGCATCGTTTTGATTGTGGTGGGGGTGGTGATTCTGAACCTGGCCTCGAGGGCCTAGCCTAGGCACGGGCATACAAACGTCCCTGGTAGGCAGGGTATCTGCGGTGTACTGGGGGTCTACGGGCGGGTTAGTCTGGGATGATCCGGCCCTGCCGCTTTTCTAGCGGCCAAACCTGCGTTCGCGCTTCTGGTAGTCGCGCACCGCCCGCAAAAAGTCCACCTTGCGGAAGGCCGGCCAGAAGGCATCAAAGAAGTAATACTCGCTGTAGGCTGCCTGCCACAGCAAAAAGCCCGAGAGTCGAATCTCGCCCGAGGTGCGGATGATGAAGTCGGGGTCGGGGACCCCGGCGGTATAGAGCCGCTCGGAAATATGCGCCATGTCCAGCTCAGCGGCCAACTCCTCCGGCGACTTGCCGGTTCGGGCAGCCTCGAGCAACAACCGCTTGACCGCATCTACAATCTCTTCCCGCCCGCCGTAGCCCATGGCGATGTTCAGAAGCATTCCGTTGTGGTGGGCGGTAGCCCTTTCCAGCTCCTCCAGGGCCTCGAGCACCCTGGGAGGGAAGCGGTCGTGCCGCCCGATGACCTTGACCCGTACCTTGTGGGCGTGGATGCGGGGGTCTTGGGCCATGCGCCGGGCCTCTTGCACGAACAGATTCATCAGGGTTTCGATCTCGGTCTGGCTGCGGCCCCAGTTATCGGTGGAGAAGACCCAGATGGTCACGGTAGGAATGCGGAGCTCGAGGCACCACTCCAGGACTTCGTAGGCTTTTTGTACGCCAAAGGCATGGCCCTGGTGGGGTTCTAGGCCCAACTCCCGGGCGAAACGGCGGTTGCCATCTAGAATCAGGCCTAGGTGCCGCGGTACTGGGCCTTGGCGTACCTCGGCTTCTACACGCTTTTCGTACCACCAGTACAAGGGTTTTAAGGTAGCGCTGAAAAACTGTAGCAACTGCTGTTTAAGGGATGTTTTAGAAATTCGCGCAGGAGAAGTTACCGCCATGAACCACCTCGACCCCTCCTATCTTAACCGGTGGTTTGAGGAAGCCATGTGCGGTTTGACAGGTGGGTTGGATTTAAACCCAAGGGGCAAATAAACCAGATTTAGACCGTTGCATCTGCTAGCATAACCCAAACGCCAGAAGAACGCCCTTTCAGATGTGCGTATGGCTTCAGGGGGTTTACTATGAAAACCGGAGGACGCATCGGCCTGGTAGGCTTATTGGCCCTATGGGTCTGGGGGGTGGCCCTGGCCCAAACCTTGCCTCGTGAGGTGCGTGAACGCATTATTGCGGCAACGGTGCTCATTACCGATGGCAACGGTCATGGTTCGGGTACCCTGATCAGTCCCCAGGGGTATATTCTCACCAACTACCACGTGATTGGCGACCTCGAGAACCGCCGTCTTGCGCACGCATCTTGGTGGGCACCATTCGCTTTGTGGATCAACCTCCCGAGATACGCTATCAGGCCGAGGTAGTGGCTGCTGATCCCAACCTTGACCTGGCGATTATCCGCATCGCCCGTACGGCCAATGGTCAGCCCATCGGCAATGTGACCTTTCCGAGCGTTCTTATTGGCGATTCCAACAAGCTGATTGTGGGCGACCCCATCTATGTTTTTGGCTTTCAGGGAACCGGTGGACTGACCATCACCCTGTCTACCGGGGTGGTGGGGGGGTTCACCGGCGAAGACATGGAGAGTGGGGGCAAGCAATGGATCAAGCACGATGCCCAGACCGGCCCGGGCAACTCGGGGGGTGGTATTTACAACCAGGACGGTGAACTGATCGGCATTCACACCCGGGGGGTGTCGGGGCAGGGGAACTCCCGTACTGCCTACATGCGTCCTATCGCCCTGGCCTGGGGCCTGATAGGCCCCAACGTAGCGGGTCTGGTGAACCGGGCTCCCACAGTCAGCACCCCCCAGCCCCAACCACCCCAACCGCAGACAGCTGCTGCAAGTGCCTGGCCCCCAGCCATCAGCACCGGCCAGACCTGGCAGCTACGCGTTCAGGGGGGCAGTGGAGCGGCGAGTGGACGCTGGTGGTGGGCCCGAAGGATGCGGACGGCGACTTTACCGCCACAGCCAGCCTGGGCAGCCGTCGAACCCAGGCGGTGTTTTTCCTGCGGGATAACGTTCTACGCCTCAACCTCAACGACGATTTTCCACTGGTACGCTGCCGCTTCGACCCCCAAAGTGGGAGTGGGGTTATCCAGGGCAAGCTGTTTGTGATCCGAAGCGCCGACGCCGATGCAGAAGAGATCGGAACCTGTGCTGCAAGTCTGCGTGCAGCTCAGCCCCAGGCGGCCTGGCCTCCTCGCCTGGCTGTGGGGCAGCGCTGGCAACTCAGTGTGAGCGGCCCCAACCTGGATGACAGCGCCATTGTTACCCTTAGCGAGCTGGATAGCGATGGAGACCCCAAGGGTAGCGCTGCCTTCAGAAGTGGTACCACCCTTATAGCCTTCTTTTACATAGGGAACGGGGTCGCTCTACTGGATATGACCTCGGGGGAAGCCCGCTCGGACGGTGGCGTGGTGGTGGTTCGTTGCCGCTTTGAGCGGCAGAACGACCCTGCCAGGTTGAGCGGAATCCTCCAGACCTTCATCCAATACAGAGGCGGCCAGAACAGCGACCTCAAGGATGCAGGAACCTGCACGGCCTCGTTGCTGAGATAATGCGCCGCGCGCGGCGCATTGAAGGTCGCTTGGGGACGGAGGGGCGGAAGCCCCTCCGGTATGCTGGGGGCATGAAGATCACCACCATCGTGCTGGACTCGGTGGGGCTGGGCTACCTGCCCGATGCCCATACCTTTGGCGACGAGGGGGCCGATACCCTCGACCACACCGTGCTCAAGACCGGCTTGCAGCTTCCCCACCTGGCCGCGCTCGGGCTGGGCCACGTACCGGGGGTGCATACCCTGCCTCAGGAGGCCGAGCCCAAAGGGGCTTTTGGCCGGATGGTGGAGGTCAACCCCGGTAAAGACACCTCCACCGGCCACTGGGAGTTTGTAGGGATTCACCTGGAAAACGCCTTTCAGGTTTTTCCCCAGGGGTATCCACAGGATTTTCTGGCGGCCTACTGTAAGCGTATCGGCGTAGAGGGCTATCTGCTCAACCGGCCCTACTCGGGTACCGAGGCCATCCGCGACTACGGCGCGGAACACCTGCGCACCGGTTGGCCCATCGTGTACACCTCGGCGGACTCGGTCTTTCAGGTGGCGGCGCACATCGACAAGGTTCCCCTAAAGACCCTCTACCGCTGGTGCCAGGTGGCGCGGGAGATGCTGGTGGGGCCGCTGGCCTGTGCCCGGGTGATTGCTCGTCCCTTCGAGGGCCCGCCGGGGGCCTTTTACCGGCGGGAAGACCTGCGCAAAGACTTTGCCTTAGAGCCTCCCCCCAATGTGCTGGATGCGATCAAGGCCGCAGGGTTGGAGGTGGTGGGGGTGGGCAAAATCCCCGACATCTACGCCCACCGGGGCTTTACCCTCGAGGTGAAGTCCGGCGACAATGCCCAGGGCCTAGAGCGCACCCTGGAACGGATGCGCGAGGGCTTCTCCGGCCTTATCTTTACCAACCTGGTGGACTTCGACGCCAAATACGGCCACCGCCGCAACCCGGAAGGCTACGCCCAGGCCCTGGCCGACTTCGATGCCCGCCTGCCGGAGCTGCTGGCCGCTTTAGGCCCGGAGGACTACCTCTTCATCGTTTCCGACCACGGCAACGACCCCACCTTCCGCGGCACCGACCACACCCGCGAGTACGGGATGCTGCTGGCGGTGGGGCCAGGGCTGGCAGGCCGGGATCTGGGCACCCGGGCCACCTTTGCCGACCTGGGGGCCACCTGGGCCCACCTGTTCGGCCTCCCTTGGGCTGGCCCGGGGGTTGCCTTCGTCTAGCCGTTGGCCCGCACCTCTTCCCAGGTATAGCGCTTTAGAATGGCCCCGTTTTCGAAGACGGTTTGCAGGATGCTCTTAGGATGAGGGGTGGGGCCTTCCAGTTCCACCGTGCGGATGCCGCGCTCGTCTTGGATGACGTCCAGTCGGCCTTTCTTGCTGGCCTTGCCATGGTCGTCGATGGGGCTTTTGCTCACCCCGTAGGTCTGGCCGTCCACCGTGACCAGGTGCAGCTTCTGGGCAAACTTCTGGGTATCGCGGTGGGGGTGTTGCAACAACGCCCCCCCCATGCCAAAGGCCACGTTGGAGGCGCTGTAGCCCCACTGCTCCAGCAAAAAGAGAATCTTGCCGATGGTGTGCTTATTGATGCCGTCGCCCTGGATGACCCGCACCCCTTTGAGCACCTTGTAGCCCTTCCGGTTGAGGGTTGCGCCGAAGTGGGCCTCGAGGGTCTGCACGGTGCGCAGCACCACGTAAGGGGGGTCGCCGGAGTCGGGGCGGATGACCGCGGTGGCCCCGGAACGCACGATCAGGTCGCGCAGCTCCTGACCGATGATCTGGCCCACGGCCTGCTCGCGGTTGTAGGAGTCCACCACCATGGCGAACAAGGCCCCCGGCTGGCCGAAGGTCTCGATCATCTGGCGGTAGGCCTGAGCCTCGCCCTCACGCCCGAAGCTGGTCACGGTGCTGTGTTCCATGGCCGGGATGCTGTAGCCGGCCATCTGGGCGCCGTAGTAGTTGCGGGCATAGATCAGGGCGGTCACGGTGTCGGTGCCCTGGAAGTTGACCAGGTGGGCCATCCCACCCAGGCCGGCGCTCTCCAGGCTGCTCACCCCTCGAGCACCGAAATCGTGCAGCTTGAAGGGCAGCTCGGCCTCGGGGTCGTCGGCGGTTTTTTCCAGGTACTCCCGGATCAGGTTGCGAATCTCCCAGGAGACGGTGCAGACCGTGGTGGGGTACCAGACCGCCCGCAGCAGGGCGGTCTCGAGCCAGCCCGGCAGCCAGGGCACCTTGGGGTCGGTGCTCTCGATGATGACCAAAGGGTTGTGCACCGGCACCACCAGGCCCTCCGGCACGGCCCGGATGCGGATGGGTAGCCGGCCTTCCAGCTCCCGGGCGATGTACATCCAGCCCTCGTAGGGGAAGGGCAGGCCGTGGGCCTGGAAGACTGCCTGGGCCTCCTCTACGTCCTGGGGGCTTACCCCTGGGGCCAGGTACTCCATCAGGAAGGCTTGCAGCCCGAAAAAGCGCACAAAGTTAGACTCACCCCCCCGGCTCTCGATATACCAAGAGCCGAAGGTCATGCCCTTGGGAAACTGGGCGAAGTGGCTGGCCTTGTAGCTGTCGGTGTTGAGAATCAGGTTGCGGGGGTTGAGGGGTTGCATAATGGCTCCTTTCTCTCCAGAAACCAGCGGATCTGCTGGTAGTGGTCCTCGAAAAAGCGGGCCTGGTGCTGGGGGAGTTCGTCTAGGGGCAGCCAGAAGGCCCGCCCTGCGTCGTCCCGGCCCTGCACCGGGGGGGGTGGGGTGGGGCCCAGGTCGAAAAGGTGGCCGAAGCTGATGACCCGGCCCCGCAGGCTGCGGTCAGGATAGTCGAAGGCCTTGGTGGCGTGGAGCCAGGCGGGGGCCAGCTCCAGACCGGTCTCTTCCCGCAGCTCGCGCAAGGCGGCCTCGAGCAGGGTCTCCTGGGGTTCCACATACCCCCCCGGCAGGGCCCAGGCCCCCCGGCTCAGGGCCCCAGCCCGCTCGACCAGGAGCACCTGGCCCTGGGCCAGCACCGTGGCGTCGGCGGCTACATGAAGGATGGGGTAGGGGTAGCGCTTTTCCAGGGCGCGGTAGTGCTGGATGGTTCTCCACTCGGCCTGCAGGCGGGTGTACTCAGGGCTCTGGGCAAACTGCTCCAGGTAGTGCCGCACGGCCTCCGGCACCATGGCCTTCCAGGCCTCGTCGCCGTCAAAGTAGCGCTGGCGCACAGCGGTGGCGCTCAGGGGGCTCACCACCCCGCTGGGCTCGAAGGGCCAGTCGCCGAAGCCGTGCAGGTAGTAGCTGCTCTGGTCCTTATGGTAGCCGGTGATGACCACCTGGGCCCCGGGGCCGGTGATGGCCTCTATGGCCGCCCGCACACTGCGGAACCAGCGAGGGTCGTCGTAGAAGTCGTCGGGCACGGCCACGAAGTGCAGCCGGGCCTCCAGCTCGGGGTTTTCCTCCCTCAGGGCGGCCCGGATCATGGCCTCGCGTGCCTCGGCGCTGAAGGGGTTTTTGGGGGTAGGGTAGCACAGCGCGCTGCCCAGCACCACCACCAGCCGGTTATAGCGGGCCAGCGCGCGCTGGATGGTCTCGAGGTGGGCCCGGTGGGGTGGCTGGAAGCGCCCGATGAACACAGCGGTTTTCATGCTTCTCTCCTGAAGCGGTATAGCTCAGCGGGGCGGAAGCCGGTGCCTTTTTCCAGCTCCCCGGTGGCCTGAAGCAGGCCCGAGGCCAGCATCTTCCGGCGGAAGGAGTCTTTGTTGAGCTTTTTTTGCAGGATGGTTTCATACACACGCTGTAGCTCCCGTAAGGTAAAGCGTTCAGGCAGCAGCTCAAAGCCGATGGCGGTGTAGCCCAGCTTCCCCCGAACCCGCTGGATGGCTACCGCCAGAATCTCACCATGGTCGAAGGCCAAGGAGTAGCGCTTGTGCTTGCCATCGAAAATTTCCGCCCGGCCTTCTTCTTCCACCAGGCGCAGCCGGAAGAGCATTCGTTCCTCGGGGATTTCCTGCAGGTGGCTGGCTTCCACCAGGGCATAGTAGGCCACGCTAATGACCCGCCCGCGCGGGTCGCGCCCAGGTCTGCCAAAGGTGTAGAGCTGCTCGAGGTAAACCGGGTGTTGGCCCAGCCCTTCCCGGCCTGCCCCACCCACTCTTCCCTCCAGTCCTGCTTTCTGCCGCAAGACCCTAAGGGCTGCTTCCTCTAGTGATTCGTTGATTTGCACAAAGCCCCCAGGCAGGCTCCAGTAGTTGAGGAAAGGGTGCTCTTTGCGTTTGACCAACAGGGCCTGGAGGTGTCCTTCCCGCAGGGTCAGGATGACCACATCCACCGTAACGGAGGGGCGGTCGAACCGAGGGGGCTCGCGTTTCTCGAATGGCTCAATGGGGTCGCGCCAGGTCATAGGGGGTGTGCTTTACTCGGCGGGCTGGGCTGTTGGGTGATACAGCATAGATGCACACAGCATATATGTTTTATGTATCTAAGTCAATCTTTAGATACGATGCCTTTGTTGTTGCAAAATGTGCATCAAATTTTTTACATATGTCAAGATTATTGTGGATAAACCCTTGATTTTTTTCAGGACAACGCCTAATCTATAGGCCTATATGGTGGCCACGTCAGCCCCAAAAGCAAACCGCTTAGATGCAAAAAGCAGCTAAGTTGGGGTGGTGTGTGTAGGCCATAGGAGGAGGAAGTGTGAACCACGATTTTGATGTGCTTTCAGCAGCCCGCAACTGGCGCTTCAAAGAGGTGCGCCAGGTCTCGAGCGATATTGCGGGAGAGGTCTTCGCCAGCGACGTTCTGGATATGGATGAGCTGCGTGAGCTGGTTTCCAAGCCGGTCTGGCAGTCCTTCCAGAACACCGTTCAGAAAGGGGCCCCCCTCGATCCCAGCATCGCCGATACCATCGCTCTAGCCATGAAGAAGTGGGCTTTGGAGAAAGGGGCTACCCACTATACCCACTGGTTCCATCCGCTAACGGGCTACACCGCCGAGAAGCATGACAGCTTCTACAACCCTATCTCTGACGGTAAGGTCATCGCCTCCTTTAGCGGCAAGGAACTCATCCAGGGGGAGCCCGATGCCTCCTCCTTCCCTTCCGGTGGCCTGCGGGCCACCTTTGAGGCCCGCGGCTATACCGCCTGGGACCCCACCTCGCCAGCCTTCATCATGCGGCACTCCAACGGGGCGACCCTGTGCATCCCCACGGCCTTTGTGAGCTGGACGGGCGAGGCGCTTGACCTAAAGACCCCCCTGCTGCGCTCTATCGAGGCCCTCAACAAAAGCGCCCAGCGGGCCCTCAGATACTTTGGTGTGGAGGCCAACAAGGTTTTTTCCACCCTGGGCAGCGAGCAAGAGTACTTCCTGATCGATGAGGAGTTTTACTTCCGCCGTCCCGATCTGGTGCTCACTGGGCGGACGCTTTTTGGGGCCAAGCCACCGCGGGGACAGGAGCTGGAGGATCACTACTTTGGCTCGATTCCCGACCGGGTGCTCTCCTTCATGAGCGATGTGGAGAACCAGCTCTACGCCCTGGGTATTCCGGTCAAGACCCGCCACAACGAGGTGGCCCCTAGCCAGTACGAGATTGCCCCAGTATTTGAGCCCTCCAACCTGGCGGCCGACCACCAGCAGCTCATCATGCAGGTGCTCAAGAACACCGCCCGGCGCTACGGGATGGTGGCCTTGCTGCACGAGAAGCCCTTCGCTGGCATCAACGGCTCGGGTAAGCACTGCAACTGGAGCATGGGCACCGATACCGGCATTAACCTTTTAGAGCCGGGCGAGACCCCCCACGAGAACCTGCAGTTCCTCTTCTTCTGTGCGGCGGTTATCAAGGCGGTGGACATGCACCAAGACCTGCTGCGCATCAGCGTGGCCTCGGCCTCCAACGACCACCGCCTAGGGGCTAACGAGGCGCCACCTGCCATTATCTCCATTTTCTTGGGTGAGCAGCTTACCGAGGTCTTTGAGGGGATGCTCAACGGTCACCGAGGCGGGGGCAGAGGGACGGGGGTGCTCGAGCTGGGTGTTCCCGTGCTGCCCCGCCTGCCCAAGCACTCGGGCGACCGCAACCGTACCTCGCCCTTCGCCTTCACCGGCAACAAGTTCGAGTTCCGCGCCGTGGGCAGCAGCCAAAGCATTTCCTTCCCCATCACCGTGCTCAACACCATCGTGGCCGATGCCATCGACGCCATGGTGGACGCGGTGGAAGCCAAGATGCGGGAGAAGCGCAGCTTCGAGGAGGCCGCCCTCGAGGTTATCAAGCAGGTCTACCGCGACCACAAGCGCATTGTTTTCAACGGGGACGGTTACTCGCCAGCCTGGCATAAAGAGGCGGAGAAGCGGGGCCTATTAAATCTGCGCACCGCAGTGGACGCTATCGAGCGTCTCACCGACGAGAAGAACATGCGGCTTTTCAGCCGCCTGGGGGTGTTGAACGAACGGGAGGTTCGCGCCCGCCAGGAGATCATGTACGACATCTACTTCAAGCAGGTGAACATCGAGGGCGAGACCACCGAGTGGATCGTTCAGACCCAGATTCTGCCAGGAGCACTCGGCTATCTGGCCGAACTTTCCGAGATCGAGGTTAAGTCCCGCGCTGCCGAGCGCACCATCCAGCAGGTGGTCGAGGCGACCGATGCCCTTTCCGATGCTTTGGAGAAGCTCAAGGTGCAAAACGCCGAGCTGGGTGGGGACGAGGTACACGAAAAAGCCCACCACATGCGGGATAACGTGCTGCCAGCCATGGCCGAGGTGCGTAAGGCTGCCGATGCCCTGGAGCGCATCTTGGCTGACAAATACTGGCCGCTGCCCAGCTACCGGGAGATGCTCTTCATCAAGTAGAGGCCCTATGCAAGGCCTCGGGGCGTGGGGCCCCGGGGCCTTTAGTACCTTCTAGGAGTTCAGCTCACCCTCGGAGCCACCCACGTCCCAGTGCTCGGGGGAGCGCCAGAGGTTGGAGATGAGTAGCTCGCGCATGGCCAAAAACTCCTTGGGCATCCGGTCGTAGAGCTTGATGAAGAGTTCCTCATGGGAGAGGATTTCCGCCAACCATAAGTCGCGGTCGATAGCCATCAGTTCCTGGAACTGCTCCTTGCTGAAGGCAAGCCCGCGCCAGTCCAGGTCTTCATAACGGGGTACGTAGCCCAGCGGCGATTCGGTGGCGTAGCCTCGTCCGTTGGCCCGCTCCACAATCCACTTCAAAACCCGCATGTTCTCGCCAAAGCCGGGCCAGGCGAAGTTGCCATCTTTGTCCTTGCGGAACCAGTTCACCGAGAAGATGCGCGGGGGGTCGGTGATGCGGCGGCCCATGTCCAGCCAGTGGTTGAAGTAGCTGGCCATGTGGTAGCCGATGAAGGGCAGCATGGCGAAGGGGTCGCGGCGCACTTGGCCAATCTGGCCGAAGGCTGCGGCGGTCATCTCAGAGCCCATGGTCGCTCCCAGGTAGACCCCAAACGACCAGTTGAAACTCTGGTAGACCAGCGGTACGACCGTGGCCCGGCGCCCACCGAAGATGAAGGCTTTGATGGGCACACCGTTGGGGTTTTCCCACTCGGGGTCGATGGCCGGATTCTGGCTGGCGGGGGCGGTAAAGCGGCCGTTGGGATGGGCGGCCTTGCGGCCCGAGTCAGGGGTCCACTCGTTGCCCTGCCAGTCGATGGCCCGCTCGGGTGGGGGGCCGTCCATGCCTTCCCACCAGACATCGCCCTCGGGGGTCAGGGCCACGTTGGTGAAAATGGTGTTGGCCTTGATGGTCTCCATGGCGTTGGGGTTGGTGGCGTAGGAGGTGCCGGGGGCTACCCCAAAATAGCCCGCCTCGGGGTTGATGGCATACAGCCGCCCATCGGGGCCGGGCTTGATCCAGGCGATGTCGTCGCCCACGGTGGTCACCTTCCAGCCTTCCTCCTGGAAGGGCTTGGGCGGAATGAGCATGGCAAAGTTGGTCTTGCCGCAGGCCGAGGGGAAGGCTGCTGCCACATAGGTCTTTTGGCCCTTGGGGTCCTGTACTCCTAGGATGAGCATGTGCTCGGCTAGCCAGCCCTCGTCGCGCCCGATAACCGAGGCGATGCGCAGGGCCAGGCACTTCTTGCCCAGTAGCGCGTTACCCCCATAACCCGAGCCGTAGCTCCAGATGGAGCGCTCCTCGGGGAAGTGCACGATGTACTTGACCTGAGGGTTGCAGGGCCAAGGCACGTCCTTCTGGCCGGGTTCCAGGGGCATGCCCACGCTATGCATACAGGGGACGAAATCGCCGTCTTCACCGAGTACCTCGTAGACGGCCTTGCCCATGCGGGTCATGATCTTCATATTCACCACTACATAGGCCGAGTCGGTGATCTCGATGCCGATGTAGCTGATGGGAGAACCCAGCGGCCCCATGCTGAAGGGCACCACGTACATGGTGCGGCCTCGCATGCAGCCATCGAAGAGGCCCTCGAGGGTGGCCTTCATCTCCTTGGGGTTGACCCAGTTGTTGGTAGGCCCGGCGTCCTCTTTGTTGATGGAGCAGATGAAGGTACGGTCTTCTACCCGGGCCACGTCGCTGGGGTCAGAGCGGGCCAGAAAGCTGTTGGGCCTGAGTTTGGGGTTGAGTCGGATAAAGGTTCCAGCCTGCACGAGCTGTTCGCAAAGGGTTTGGTACTCCTCCTCCGAGCCGTCGCAGAAGTGCACCCGGTCGGGTTTGCACAAAGCTATGGCCTCGCGGATCCACTGCTTTACCTGTTCGTTTCGGATATAAGGGGGGAACTCGAGGTTTGTCATATCGCCCTCTACTCTACCGGTAGTGCCTAAATATTTCACAGCATGGACTTCCTCAAGGGGCCGGCCTTTTTGATCGATCGTTCACCAGCCTTGCCCTTCAGTTTGCCTTAGGGGTGGTTATCCCCACAGGGGCAATCGCCCCCTGGCTGGATACTCCTCGTAAAATGGCCGGGATGCTGGACGTTGTACTGGGCTTGGGACTGGTGGGGCTGGCCTGGCAGGCGGTGCGCCGTTGGGGCTGGCCCTGGGGAGCGGTAGGGGTCTGGCTCAACCTGCTGTGGTTCATCTACCAGAACGAACTGGGCCAGGGAGGGCTGTTTTACCTGCGGGGGGTGGGGCTGGCTTTTTTGCTGGCGGTGGGGTTCCGCCAGTATGGGCTGGCCTGGGCTTTGCTGCCCTGGCCCCTTTGGCTAAGCCTCCGCTTTGACCTACAGATGTTCGGGGCCTACCTGCCGGCCTGGGGGGAGGGCCTGGTCTGGGGCGCAGGGGTTTACCTATTGGTGGGGCTTTTCAAAAGACCCTGATACAGCTCGGGCCGGCGCTGCGGCAGCACGGGGAACTCCTGGCGCAAGCGGGCTGGCCGGCCTGGCTCCAGGGCCACCACCCCCACCCCCTCACCTTCCAGCCGCAGCATCTCCAGGCCCAGTGGGTCTACCGCCAGGCTGGCCGCCCCAAAGGGTTCTTCGGCGTGGTTAGCCGCCAGGAGATAGGCCTGGTTCTCGGCGGCCCGGGCCTTGCAGAACAATTCCCAGGCATAGCTGCGGCTTTTAGGCCAGGCCGAGGGCACCACGAACACATCTACCCCTTCGAGGGCATAGGCACGGAAAAGCTCGGGGAAGCGCAGGTCGAAGCAGATGGCTATCCCCAGCCGGAAACCACCCAGCTCGAGCTGTACCAGGCTTTCCCCCGGCACCATGGTCTGGGGCTCACCGAAGGCTGGGATTAAGTGGGTTTTGCTGTAGACGGCCTGCCGGCCTGCCGGCCCGATGACCCAGGCCCGGTTCGCGTAGCGTTCACCTGCCTGTTCCAGTACCCCGGCGACTAGGCTCAGGCCGCTTTGGCTAGCGAAGGCCTCGAGGGCCGCCAACACAGAAGGGGTGTAGGCCGCGTCGGGGTAGCGGTAGCCACTGGGGAAAAGCTCGGGCAGTACGGCCAGCTCGGCCCCGGCCTGGTGCGCCTCTTGGAGAAGCTCGAGGGCACGCCCCAGGGTGGCCTCTGGGGTGGGTCGTGTGGCCAGGTGGATCAGGGCAGCGTTCATGTCTTCTCCTGTAGGCGGTAGCTCAGGTAGGGAAGCCCCAGCCCCAAGGTGCTGCCCAGAAGAGCGGCCCCGAGCTGTCCACCTGCGCCCAGCACCAGGCCTGCTCCCTGTAACAGGAGCAAAGCGGCCAGGACATAAGCGTATAGGGGGATGAGGAAGGGCTTGCCGTGGCCATACTGCACCAGGCCAGCCCCCACCAGGGCCGAGACCGAGAGGGTTGATCCGAAGGGGCTAGGCTGGATAAAGACAAACCAGATAAACCCGGCTATGCCGGCATAGATGAGGGTGCGGGCTAGGCGGTCGGGGGCCAGGGCACCTCGCATAGCCATCAGGATTTGACGAAGCGCCAGACCACCAGGCTGGAGACCCCCAGCCCCACCCCGCCCCAGGCCACCTGGGGTTCGTTGCCGGCGAAGCCCAGCAGCGCAGCCAGCACACCGGCGCACAGAAAGCCAAGGGCGTACTTGGGGTTGACCGTGAGGCCTAGCAGCCCGGCCACCAGAAAGCCCGAAAGCGCTGGCGCCATACCTGCGCCTACCGCCACCACCCCCGCCAAGAGGGCCAGGGTGATGAATAGCCCCAGGAAATAGGCGCCGGGAAAGGGTTCTTTGTTGGGTTTGGCTTTGCTCTTTTCTGCCATGCTCACCAGTTTACCGTGCTCAAAGCAGATGGGCCTTGAGCGCTTCCAGATGGGGGGGGAGGGTCTGTACCTGGGTAGGACGTTGCCACAGGGCCTCCAGGGCGGCTTCCTTGGGGGGTTTTAGGCCCAAAGCCTGGGCTATGGCCTGGGGGAACTTGGCCGGATGGGCGCAGGCCAGGCTAATGAGGGGGGTGGGGTCGCGGGTCTCCTGGCGGTAGCGGGCCTGGGCCTCCAGCCCCACGGCAGTATGGGGGCAGGCCACGTAGCCATAGCGCTGGTAGGTTTGTCGCATACGGGCCAGGGTCTCGGCGTCATCTACGCAGGTGCCCCAGACCAGGCGGCGCAGCTCTTGGCTGCCCAAGAGGACGTACAGCCGCTCAAAATTGCTGGGGGCCCCCACATCCATGGCGTTAGAAAGGGTGGCGATGGTGGGGTGGAACTGGTAGGGCTCGGCCCGGCCCGCCAGAAAGTCGGGGAAGAAGTGGTTGGCGTTGTGGGCCGCAATGAAGCGCCTGACCGGCAGGCCCATCCACGCGGCCAGCACCCCCCCGGTCAGGTTGCCCAGGTTGCCGCTGGGCACGGCGAAGTTCACCTTTTGCGGTGGGGTGGGTAACTGTCGCACCGCCCACAGGTAGTACAAGGCCTGGGGCAACAGCCGCCCGATGTTGATGGAGTTGGCGCTCGAGAGCGGCAGGTGGGCCAGATCGGGGTCGGTGAAGGCTTGCTTGACCAGACGCTGGCAGTCGTCGAAGCTGCCCTCCACGGCAAAGCTGCGCACCCCGGGTCGCTGGATGATGAGCTGGCGCTCTTGCACCTCGCTGACCTTGCCCTTGGGGTAGAGCAGTACTACCTCGATATTCTCTTGGCCGGCGAAGCCATCGGCCACCGCACTGCCGGTATCGCCGGAGGTGGCCACCAAAATGATGCGCCGCTGGCCGCGCCGGCCAAGGAAGTACTGCATCAGCCGGGCCATGGTGCGCGCGCCGAAGTCTTTGAAGGAGAGGGTGGGGCCGTGGAAGAGCTCGAGCACGAACAAGTCCTCCGAGAGGCCCACCAGAGGGCAGGGGAAGTTGAGCGCTTCATGGAGGATGGCCTCGAGGTGGGGTAGGGGCACCTCCTCCCCCAGCCAGGCCCCTAAGACCCGCACCCCCAGCTCGGCCAAAGAGCGGGCCTCGAGCCAGGTGGAAGGCTTTAACTGGGGCACGTGGTCGGGCACATAAAGCCCCCCGTCGGGGGCCAGCCCTTGGAGCAGGGCCTCTTCGAAGCGCACCAGTTTTTTCGCCGGGTCGCGGGTGCTATAGTAGGCCACCATAAAGCGCTCCCATCATACCCGCTGGGGCTAGACCTCCTCGAAGGCTGGGGCGGGCTGGGCCGGTAGGGGGGCTGGGGCGGGGAGGGGCCGGTGCCCCGGCTGGCCCGAAAGGGCCCGGTAGATATCGCCCAGCACCGCGCTGGCGGTAACCCCTCCGCCGGCTCCTGGCCCGGCAAAGACCAGGCTGCCTACGGGGTGCCCTTGGTAGACTAAGGCATTGCGCCCACTGCCTAGTTGGACCAGGGGGTGCTCCTGGGGCAGACGCACGGGTCGCACCGCCCCCACCCACCCTTCCGGGCTGGGGTACAGACTGGCCACCAGCCGGATGGCGTAGCCCTCAGCCCGGGCCTGGCGCAGCATCTGAGGGGTAAGGTGCGCAATACCCCGGGTGCGCCTCTGCACCTCGGCCCAGGCCAGGCCAGGGTCCACCGTAAGCCGTCCCAGCACGCAAATCTTGTGGGCCGCGTCGATGCCACCTACGTCCAGGGTGGGGTCGGCCTCGAGGTAGCCTAGCGCACCGGCCTCGGCAAAGGCTTCGGCGTAGGTGGCCCCCTCCTCCAGCCGCTGGATAATGTAGCTACAGGTGCCGTTTACGATGCCGTGCAGCGCTAGGGTCTGGTTGCCCCACAGGCTTTGCAGCGCCCCCAACACCGGTGTACCGGCCATCACGCTGGCCTCGTAGTGTAGCCGGCCTGCCTCCGCGTGCTCCCGTAGGGCGTCCCAGCGCTCAGCCAGCAGGGCCTTGTTGGCCGTGACCACCGGCAGCCCCCGGGCCAAGGCCTCCAGCACCACCTCGCCGGCCTGGGCCGTGCCCCCCGCCACCTCGACCAAGAGGTCGGCCCCCTCTAAAAACCCCTTGGGCTCGTCGGTGAGCAGGTGGGCCGGTACGCCGGGCCGGGGTTTGCTCCGGTCGCGCACCAGGATGCGGGCCAGCTTTAGCTCTAGGCCTAGGGCTTGGAAGCGGGCCTGGTGGGTGGGCAGTAGCTCCAGCAAAGCCTGCCCCACCGTTCCAGCGCCCATTAGGGCAAGGTGGATGGTTTTCATGAGGGTAAGGCTACACCCTAGTTCTCGTTGGCTGCCAGGTGCCTTAGGAGCTGCGCCATCTCAACGGCACTGTAGACGGCCTCAGCCCCCTTGTTTCCGGCTTTGCCACCGGCCCGATCCTCGGCTTGGGCCAGGGTATCGGTGGTCAGTACCCCGAAGGCTATGGGCTTCTCGCAGGTCAACATGACCTGCATCAGGCCGCTAGCGGTCTGCGCACTGACGTATTCGAAGTGGGGGGTCTCCCCCCGAATAACCGCCCCTAGGGCCACCACACCGTCTACCTCGGGCCTCTGGGCCAGCTTCTTGGCTGCCAGGGGCAGCTCGAAGGAGCCAGGTACCCACAGCACCCAAGCAGCCTGAGCATCGCCCCCCAGCCGGGCATAGGCCTCCAGGGCACCTTCCAAAAGGGCACGGGTAACCCGCTGGTTAAAGCGGCTCACTACGAAAGCCAAGCGAACATTCTGCGCAGAAAGGACGGGCTGGCTCGGTTTCATCTCTCTAAGCCTAGCACTTGGAGTGGGTTTTTGAACCGTATGCCACACTGTTTTACCCTGGGATCGGTTATAAACCAAAAAGCCCTCCTTCGGGGCAGGGTGCAATTCCCGACCGGCGGTACAGCCCGCGAAGCCCTCTGGGGCCCGACCCGGTGCGATTCCGGGGCCGACGGTGAAAGTCCGGATGGGAGAAGGAGGTGAGGCCGGCCTGCCGGCAAACCTTTGCTGGACGAAAAAACCTCACAACGCCAGCTGGATGAACGCTATCTTCGGAGGGCCCTGCAACTGGCCGAGCGAGCCCGCGGACACACCCATCCCAACCCCCTCGTCGGGGCGGTACTGGTGAAGGATGGGCGGATCGTGGGGGAGGGCTACCACCCCAAAGCAGGGGAGGCCCACGCCGAAGTGATGGCCCTGCAACAGGCGGGGGCCGCGGCCCAGGGGGCTACGCTTTATGTCAGCCTCGAGCCCTGCAACCACTATGGGCGCACCCCTCCCTGTACCCAGGCCATTTTGCAGGCAGGAGTGCGCCGGGTAGTGGTCGCGCTGCGGGACCCCCACCCCCAGGCCGGAGGTGGATTGGAGTGGTTGCAGGCTAGGGGACTGGAGGTGGAAGCCGGGCTGTTAGAGGTAGAGGCTCGCGCGCAAAACGAGGTGTTTTTCCACGGGCTGGCCCACCGCCGCCCTTTTGTGCTCTGGAAAGCGGCCCTGAGCTTAGATGGGCAGGCCGCGGCGCGCAGCGGCCATGCCACCTGGGTCTCAGGATCCCTGGCCCGCCGGGTCGCCCAGGCTTACCGACAGGGGCTGCCGGCGGTGGGGGTGGGGGTGGGTACGGTTTTGGCGGATGACCCCCGGCTTACTGTACGGGAGCCCGACTTCCGCCTGTTTCCTGCCATGCTCGAGCCACCCCCCCTGCGCGATCCCTTGAAGGTGGTCTTGGATAGCGAGGCCCGCACTCCGCCCACAGCCCGCTTGTTTCTCCCTGGCCCACGGGGAGAGGAAGCCCGGGTGGTGGTGCTGGTGGGGGAAGGAGCTTGCCCAGAACGCCAACAGGCCCTACGGGCCCGGGGAGCCCAGGTGGTGGTGCTGCCCCGCGAGGAGGGCCGGGTCAGTCTGGCCGCGGCTTTGGACTGGCTTTGGGCCCAGGGCGTGGATGGCCTATTGCTCGAAGGAGGGCCCACCCTGGCTGGGGCTTTTTGTCGGCAGGGTTATCTGGACAAACTGGCCCTTTTTCTGGCGCCCAAACTCCTGGGGGAAGGACAGCCTGCCCTGCGGGGCTTTTCCGCCTGGCGGATGGAGCAGGCCCTGCCCTTGCGGGTGGCCCGGCTGGAGGGGTTGGAAGGCGATCTTTGGCTGGAGGCTTATCCCAAGGCAGGGCCAGTGGAGTAGGTATGTTCACCGGCATTGTAGAGGAAGTAGGAACCATCGTGATGGCAGAGGCTATGGGAGGGGTGCAGCGGCTTTGCATCCGGGCTCAGCGGGTGCTCGAGGGTAGCCGGATAGGGGACTCCGTTGCCGTCTCGGGGGTTTGCCTGACGATGGTGGCCCTGGAGGCCGAGGGGTTCTGGGTGGAACTGGCCCAGGAGACCCTCTCCCGTACCGTATCCCGCTGGCAGGTGGGTTGCCGGGTCAACCTCGAGCGCGCTTTGGCCTTAGGCGACCGCTTGGGCGGCCATTTGGTGAGCGGGCACGTGGACGGAAGGGCTCGAGTGGTGCACCTCCATCGTGAGCCGGGAGCCTGGAACCTTCACCTAGAAGCCCCTGGGGAGCTGGCCCGCTACCTGGCCTTTAAGGGCTCGGTGGCCCTAGACGGCGTCTCGTTGACCATTGCCGGGGTAGAGGGACCCCGTTTTTGGGTAACCCTGATTCCCCATACTTTGGCCGCCACCACCTTGGAAGAGCTGGAGGTAGGGGCCGAGGTCAACCTGGAGGTAGACCTTCTGGCCCGCTACCTGGAGCGGCTTTTGGAGGGGAGGTATGTTCAGCAGCATTCCTGAGCTACTGGAGGAACTTGTTCAGGGCCGCCCGGTCATCCTGGTGGACGATGAGGATAGGGAAAACGAGGGCGACCTGGTGATGGCCGCGCAGCATATGACTACCGAGTGGATGGCCTTTTTCATCCGCTATACCGGTGGGGTGGTCTGCCTAGCCATGACTGAGGCTTTGGCCGATCACCTCAACCTGCCCCCTATGGTGGCCGAGAACAGTGCGCCGCGGGGCACGGCCTTTACCGTTTCCATCGAGGCCCGGGAGGGCATTAGCACCGGTATTTCAGCCGCGGATCGGGCCACCACGGTGCGCCTGGCCGCCCAGGATGGGGTGGGGCCAGGCGATTTCGTGCGACCAGGGCACATCTTCCCCTTGCGCGCCCGGGAGGGAGGCGTGTTGCGCCGGGCCGGGCACACCGAGGCTAGCGTGGATCTGTGCCGGCTGGCCGGCCTCAAACCGGTAGCGGCCATTAGTGAGCTGATGCACGACGATGGCCAGATGATGCGTTTGCCGGCCATACTGGCCTTTGCCCGGCAGCACCAGCTCAAGGTGGGCAGCATTGCCGACCTTATCCGCTACCGCCTGGCCCAGGGAGACCGTTATGTGCTGCGAGAGGCGGAGGCTCGGCTGCCCACGCGTTTTGGCGAGTTTCGCCTCGTGGGCTACCGTGACCAGCTGACCCAGGAGGAGCATGCGGCCTTGACCATAGGCCCGGTCGGGGCCAACCCTGAGCAGCCTATACTGGTACGGGTGCACTCCGAGTGCCTCACCGGGGATGCCTTGCATAGCCTGCGCTGCGATTGCGGTTTTCAGCGCGACCTGGCCCTAGAGCGCATGGCCCGGGAGGGGTGTGGGGTGCTGGTCTATCTGCGCCAGGAGGGCCGAGGCATCGGCCTGATTAACAAGATCCGAGCCTACGCGCTGCAGGATGCCGGGCAGGACACGGTGGAGGCCAACCTAACCCTGGGGTTCCCCCCGGATTTGCGGGAATATGGGGTGGGCGCTCAGATTCTCTCCGACCTGGGGGTGCGCCGGCTGCGTTTGCTAACCAACAACCCTCGTAAGGTACGGGCTTTGTCGGGCTATGGCTTGGAGATAGTGGAGCGGCTATCCCTGCAAGCAGGGTTGAATCCCCACAACCAGCGCTATTTAGCGGCTAAAAGAAAGCGCCTGGGGCACTGGCTTTCCGCCCTCGAGCCCGAGTAGAAGCCCTATGGGGAGACCTGGCGCAAAGCCCGCCACACCGCCTGGGCACTTTTTTTATCCAGGCCAGCCCTCCGGGCCAGCTCCTCCGGACTCAGGGCCTTGAGCTCCTCCAGGGTGGAGAAGTGGTTCAACAGGGCCTGCTTGCGGGCTGGGCCAATGCCGGGAATGCCGTCGAAGAGGCTTTGCAGGGCCTTTTCCTGGCGCAGCTTGCGGTGGAAGATGAGCCCGTTGCGGTGGGTTTCGTCGCGCAGGTAGATGAGCAGCTGCAAGGCCGGGTGGTGCAGGGGGAGGGCCAGGCTTCGGCCATCGGGCAGCACCAGGGTTTCCTCCCGTTTGGCTAACCCCACCAATGGCAGCTCCAGGCCGGCCCGGGCCAGGCCCTTCTGCGCTGCCCGCACCTGGCCCAGCCCCCCGTCGATAAGTAAGAGATCGGGCAGGGGCAGACTCTCGGCCAAGCGGCCCGTGAAGCGGCGGTACAGGGTTTCCTCCAGAGCGTAGAAGTCGTTGGGCTGGGAGAGTCCGCGGATTTTGATCCGGCGGTACTCGGCCTTTTTAGGCCGTCCACCCTCGAAGACCGCGATGGAGCCCACCACGCTCTCGCCCAGCAAGTTGGAGATGTCGTAGCCCTCCAGGCGGTAGGGGCGGCGCGAGAGGCCCAGCACCTCCATCAGCCCCTTCAGGCCAGGGTGGTCGCCCTTGCGCTCCATGAGCCTGAGCTCGGCCTCGAGGGTGGTCTGGGCGTTGCGCTGGGCCAGCTCGATGAGCCGGGTCTTCTCCCCCCGTTGGGGTACCCGCACTTCCACCTTGCGCCCCTTGGAACTAAGAAACGCGGCTAAAGCCTCCTGGGACTCCAGCGCGAAGGGCAGCAGCAGCAAAGGGGGGAGGGGGGTGGCCTCGAGGTAGTAGTCCCTTAGGAAGGCCTCCAGAAGCTCGGCGTCGCTGGCCTCCCCCACCCCTTCCACTAGGCGGCTTATCCGGCCCAGCATCTGCCCGTTGCGCATCTGGTAGTGTTGCAGGATGGCATAGTCGCCCGCTCGGGCAAAACCGATGAAGTCCAGGTCGCCCAGCTCAGGGTCGTAGGCTTGTTGGGCGGTGCCGAAAAAGCGCTGGATGGCCTGAATCTGGTCGCGAATCTCGGCAGCCCGCTCGAAGTCCTGGTTCAAGGCGGCCTGGCGCATCTGGGCCTTTAGCTGGGCATAGAGTTCATCCACTCTACCGTCCAGTAGTTGGCTCACCTGGGCCACCACCTGGGCGTACCGCTTGGGGTCGGCCCGGTCTACGCAAGGGGCGAAGCAGCGGCCCATGGCGTAGTTGAGGCAGGGGTAGCGCTTCTTGCGAAAGGGGTAGCCCGAGTTCTTGCGCAAAGGGAAGACCCGGTCAATGAGCCGCTTGATCCGCCGCACCGCGCTGGCCTCGGGGAAGGGCCCCCAGTAGCGCGCCCCGTCGTTTTGCACCCGTCGCACCACCAAGAGCATGGGCCAGTCCTCCTGGGTTAGCTTGAGGAAAGGGTAGTGTTTGTCGTCCTTCATTAGGACGTTGTAGCGGGGGCGGTGGTGCTTGATCAGGTTGGCCTCCAAGAGCAAAGCCTCCACCTCGTCACGCACCACGATGAACTCGAGGTGGGTCGCCTCTTGGGCGGTGCGTAGGCTCTTGCCCTCGCTGTGGAAGTAGCTGCCCACCCGGGCCTTGAGGTTTTTAGCCTTACCCACGTAAAGGATGGTCTCCCCGGCCTTCCACAGGTAGACCCCGGGGGCCTCGGGCAGGGGGGGAAGCTCCTCTGGGCGCATGGCAATCCTATCCTAGCGAATGGTGCTGAGAAAGGGGGCTGGCTTTCCGGGTATACTCATGGACGCTTTGCCAAGGGTTGGAAGAATAACCCAAACGGAGGTCCCTCGATGCTACTCAGATATGCCTATCGCCCCCCTGGAGAGGCCAGCCTGTGGGAAAGTTTCCTGCGTCGCCTCGAGGCCACGATTCACATCGCCCGTATCCACCCGGCCACCATCCAGTACCTAATCCATCCCAAGCGCATGGTAGGGGTTTCGTTGCCGGTGGTGATGGATGATGGGTCGGTACGAAACTTTACCGCTTACCGGGTGATCCACAACATTGCCCGGGGGCCGGCCCTGGGAGGGGTGCGCTACCACCCCGAGGTGGGGCTGGGTCAGACCTGCGGCATGGCGGCCTGGATGACCCTAAAAGCCGCGGTCTTCGGCCTGCCCTTTGGGGGCTCGGCAGGAGGGGTGGCGGTGGACCGGCACCGGCTTTCCCGGCGGGAACTCGAGCGCCTTTCCCGTCGCTACGTCACCGAACTTATCGAGCTCATTGGCCCCGATGAGGACGTTTTGGCCCCCGATGTGGGCACCGATGCAGAGGTGATGGCCTGGTTCCAGGATACCTTCACCATGACCCGGGGTCAGACCAGCCTCAGCGCGGTGACCGGCAAGCCTCCCTCCCTGGGTGGGGTAGCGGTACGGGACGAGGGTGGGGGGCAGGGGCTGGTGTATGTTCTGGCCGACCTGGCCCGTGCCCGGGGGTGGCCCCTGGAGGGGGCCAGCCTCGCCATCCAGGGCTTCGGCCAGGTGGGCAGTGCGGTGGCCCGGTATGCGGTGCGCGAGGGCTTGAAGGTGGTGGCGGTCTCCACCAGCCGAGGGGGGGTCTACCACCCCGAGGGGCTGGATGTGGCCGCCCTGGAGGCCCACTACACCACCCATGGGCACCTGGAAGGCTTTCCCCAGGGCCGCTACCTCACCAATCCTGAGCTTCTGGCCCTGCCGGTGGACTACTTGGTTCCAGCGGCCATAGAGGGCGTCATCCATGAGCACAATGCCCGGCAGGTGGCGGCCCGGGTGGTCATCGAGGGGGCCAATGGGGCCATCACCCCCGAGGCTGAGTACCTGCTCAAGCTCCAGGGGGTTGAGATCGTGCCGGATATCCTGGCCAATGGGGGTGGCCTGGTGCTCTCCTATTTGGAGTGGGTGCAGGACCTTTCCATGCTTTTCTTCGAGGAAGGTGAGGTACAGCAAAAACTGCGGGATTTCGTTCACCAGAGCCTAGAAGCGGTGCTCGAGCGCGCCCGGCCCCTAGAGGGCGACCTACGGGCCGGAGCCTACGTGCTGGCCTTGGAGCGTATCAATGAAGCCAGTCGGTTGCGGGGGGTCTACCCCTGAAGAGGTGCCTTATGAAATCGGAACCCCTTTCCTATCTTTGCGGCGAAAACACCGGCCCTTGGGAAATCTACCTGGCCCAGGTAGACCGCGTCACCCCTTATCTGGGCAAACTGGCCTTCTGGGTGGAAGACCTCAAGCGACCTAAGCGTATCCTGGTAGTGGATGTACCCGTGCAGATGGACGATGGCTCGGTAGCCCACTTCGAGGGCTACCGGGTACACCACAACACCTTCCGTGGACCGGCCAAAGGGGGGGTACGCTACCACCAGGAGGTCACCCTTTCCGAGGTGATGGCCCTGGCGGCCTGGATGACCATCAAGAACGCCGCGGTGGGCCTGCCCTATGGGGGCGGGAAGGGCGGGGTGCGGGTGGATCCGCGTAAGCTCTCCCCAGGCGAGCTCGAGCGCCTGACCCGCCGCTACACTTCGGAGATCGGCATCATCATCGGGCCAGATAAGGACATTCCCGCCCCCGATATGGGCACTGGGGCTCGAGAGATGGCCTGGATGATGGACACCTATTCCATGAACGTGGGCCGCACGGCCCCGGGAGTGGTTACCGGAAAGCCCATTGCCGTGGGCGGCTCCTTGGGGCGGCAGGACGCTACCGGGCGAGGGGTCTTCGTGACCGCCGCAGCTACTGCGGAGAAGATCGGCCTTCCGGTGGAGGGCAGCCGGGTGGTGTTGCAGGGCTTCGGCAACGTGGGTAACGCTGCGGCCCGCATCTTTCACGATCATGGGGCCAAAGTGGTGGCTGTCTCCGATGTGACCGGGGCTATCCGCCACGATGGGGGCATCGACCCCTACGACCTCACCCAGTACGTGCGCCAGATGGGGGGGGTGCGCGGCTATCCCAAGGCCGAGGCCATTCCCCCGGCCGAGCTTTTGGCCACCCCTTGCGAGTTTTTGGTGCCGGCAGCCTTAGAGAAGCAGATTACCGAAGCCAACGCCTGGAAGCTCCAGTGCAAGATTGTGGCCGAGGGGGCCAACGGCCCCACCACCCCGGAAGCTGACGACATTTTGGCCGAGCGGGGCATTCTGGTTATCCCCGATGTCATCGCCAACGCGGGGGGGGTGACGGTTTCCTACTTCGAGTGGGTGCAGGACTTCAATAGCTTCTTCTGGACCGAGGAGGAGATCAACGCCCGCTTGGAACGCCTGATGCGCCAGTCCTTTGAGGCGGTCTGGCAGGTGGCCCAGGACAAAAAGGTGACCCTGCGGACAGCGGCCTACATCGTGGCGGCTACCCGGGTGTTGGAGGCGCGGCACCTGCTGGGCCTGTACCCCTGAACTTTAGCCCCTTTCACCCACGTCCTGGGCCACAGGGCGTATGCTGGAGGTGTGACACTCGGCAAGACCTGGCCCCGCCACGGCAAAGTCACCCTCAAGCCTTTTACCGAACCCTTGAGCGAGATGGAGTGGCGCCGCTTTTACGAGTGTTTCCGCGACCCCGAGATTGCCGAGTGGAACGGTAGCCGTCCTTTGCGGATGCCCCTTTGGCTCTTCAAGCGGGTGGTTCTGGGCGAGGTCAGCCGGGGCGACCGGGTGGGTTTCGGCATCCTGGACGAGGTGGGGGAGTGGCTGGGGACGATTGAGTTATATGAGCTAACCCCCAGCGAGGCTACCTTAGGCATCCTCATCGGGGCTAAAGACCGCTGGGGCCAGGGGTACGGCACCGATGCGGTGCGGGCAGTGCTGGAGTATGCCTTTCAAACCTTGCGGCTAAACAAAGTTAAGCTACGCACCTACAAGCATAACCAGCGGGCCCGCCGGGCTTTTGAGAAAGCCGGGTTTCACTATGTGGAAAACCCACCCCCTCCAGGCCCCCGCTTCCACTTTGGCCTAGCGCCTAAAAACGAGTTCATCCCTATGGAAATCACCCGCGAAGACTGGTTGCGGGCTAGCTGAGGCGCACCAGCTCGCGCCGGGCTAGGGTCGCCAGGGCCTCGCGGTAGGGGGAGGGGGGCAGGGTTTTGAGGGCGGCGATGGCCGCTTCGACCCGCTCTTGGATAGCCTGGGTGATCTCAACGTGGGCCCCCGAGACCACCGCCAGCTCTTGTAGGCGGGCAATGTCACCGGCTTGGCTGGCCCTGCGCTTGAAGATAGCCCCCACTTCGTCGGGATAGGCCTCCAGAAGCCGCAGGGTGATGCGGGTGACCTTGCCTTCCCGCACGTCGCCCCCCGCCGGCTTGCCGAGCACCTCAGGGTGGCCCATCAGGTCCAGGTAGTCGTCGCGCATCTGGAAGGCTTGGCCATAGAGCTGGCCAAAGCGGGCCAGGGCCTCTCGCTCCCGTGGAGGGGCCTCTCCCAGCACCGCTGCCCCCTCGCAGGCCAGGCGCATGACCGAGGCGGTCTTCCCATCGATGATGCGCTCGTAGTTTTCCAGGGAATGCTCGCCCAGGGCAGCCGCCTGAAACTGCAAGACCTCCGCCTCGGAAAGCTCTCGGGCAGCCTCGGCAAACATGGCCACCAACTCCATCCGGCCTGTCTGGGCCAGCAACGCCATGAGCCTCGAGAGCAGGTAGTCGCCCGAGAGCACCGAGACCGCGTTGCCGTACTTGCGAAAGGCGGCCTCTTTTCCCCGGCGGGTTTCGGCATCGTCGATCAGGTCGTCGTGCAGAAGCGAGGCCGAGTGCAGTAGCTCCACGGCCAAAGCCAGTTCCATGGCCCCCGGCACCCCACCTAAGGCCTGGCTCGCCAGAAAGACCAGCCGGGGTCGCACCCGCTTGCCCCCGGCGGTGACCAGGTCTTCTTCAATGAGTTGGATGAACATCACCTCCGACCGCACCACCTCCCGCAAGCGGTCTTCGAAAGCCTGGAGCTGGGTATCTAGGTCGAAGGTGAAGTCCTTAATGCTCATGCCACTATGATATTCAAAACCACTCCAAAGAGAGTGGGTTAGGGCTGCAATAGTGCCGCCTGGGGTCTAACGATTGATGAGGTGCGGCGCGGGTAGGTTGACCACCCGCACGCTGCCATTCAGGCTCATAGCCTCGTAGCCGGTAATGGAGAGCGGGCCAGGGTTGGCGGCAAAGGTCAGCGTCCGGAGGATTTTGGGGCAGTCGTCGGGCAGGGTGGAGGCCGGGCACTCGGGGACGCTGAGGCCGGGGAGCTCGTTTGGCGGGCCTGAGAGCAGTAGGCGGGTGATTTGCGCAGAGGGACTGCCTGGGTAGGGTTGTACCTCGAACTCGATGGTATATCCACTGCTGGTTGGGCCAGAGAATGTGTTGTTGAAGCGCACAGTGGGTATGCCAAAGTCGGTCACGAAGTTGCCGCATCCCGCCAGCATAAGGGCCGCCGCCATCAAGGGGATAAGCTTTTTCATCCGATCATCTCCTCCCTAAGTTTGGGGTTGAGTACGAAGAACGAGAGCCGGCTAAGCCCGGCCAGAAAATCTACGTTTTCCACCGCGACCTCCTTGGGCACCTCTAGCACGATTGGGGCAAAGTTCAGGATGCCCTTTATCCCCGACTCTACCAGGCGGTTGGCCACCGCTTGGGCCGAATCAGCGGGAACGGCCAGGAGGCCGAACTCGATGCGCCTTTCCGCCACCGCCCGGGGCAGGTTTTCCATGCTTTCTACGGCTAGGCCGTGAAAGGTGAGGCCTAGCTTGGCCGGGTCGTGGTCGAATAGCCCTCGTAGCTCAAAGATTTCGCTAAAGCCAGGGTAGTCGGCAATAGCCTGGCCCAGCCGGCCCATGCCCACGATGCACAGGCCCCAGCGTCGGTTGAGCCCGAGGATTTGCCGCAGCTCCCGGCGTAGCACCTGCACCGTGTAGCCCACCCCCCGGGTGCCGTAGCTGCCGAAGTAGGAGAGGTCCTTGCGCACCTGGAAGGCGGTCACCTGGGCCTCCTCGGCGAGCTGCTCGGAGGAGGTGCGGTTTATGCCGCGGGCCTCGAGGTCCTCCAGAATCCGCAGGTAGGTGACCAGGCGGGAGATGGCGGCGCTAGGAACTTTGGCCATTTAGCGTACCTCCAGCACCTCGAGGCCCAGCGCCTTTAGGGCCTGGGCCGCAGGGGCGGTATCCTCGAATGGCCCGACCCGCACCTTGAGCAACCCCCCTTCCTCCAAGAGCACCACCGGGTAGCCAGCCTGCCGCACTGCGTCAATCACCGGCTGGGCGCTTTGCGCGTTGCGGAAGGCCCCTACCTGTAAGAAGCGCCCAGCTCCTCGGGTTTCTGGGGGGCTAGCGGGCATGCGGGCCACCAGGGGCTGGTAGGCCCCCAGGGTGCTGGCGATGGCCTGGGCCCGGGCCTGGTTCTGGTAGGGCCCTACCCAGACCCGGGTGAAATTGCCGGCGGGCTCGAGGCCGACCGGGTAGCCCTGCTGGCGCAGGCTGGCCGCTAAGCGTTCCGCGTTTTCCTGGTTGCCAAACGAGCCGACCATCACCCGCCACTCCCCCCCGGCATCGGCGCGCAAGACGGGCCGCTCGCTCCGGGCTGCGGGGGTTGGGGTGGGACGGGCCGGTTCAGTCGGCTTTTCCGCAATTTTAGGGGGGGCCGGTACAGGCTTGCTGGCGGGCGCCTGGGGCACCGGCAAGACCGTGACCACGGGTTCAGCTTGGGTAGGCGATGAGGGGGGTGGTTCGGGTTTAGGCTCAGGCTGGATTGAAGGGATGGCTTGAGATTCGGACTGAGGTGAAGTAGGGGACTGGGTTTGGGGCGGGAGGGTGGTGGGCGGCTTCCCCCTCGAGGCCTCAAAAGGGTTGACCCCCGTTAGAAAAAACACCACCCCAGCCATAATCACCGCCACCAGGAGAAAGATGAGCGCGTCTAGCCAGTTTGTCCTAAGCCAACCCATGCTATCAATCTACCGCAACAGCTCGCGCGCGGGTGCATAGCCCAAGTCGGCGGAGCGCTGCCAAGCCCGGCGGGCCTCAGCGGTACGGCCCAGCGAGCGCAGGGTGAGGCCTAGGTTGTACCAGGCCACCGCGTTGCGGCTGTCTAGGGCCACCGCTTGGGAAAGTACCCGCTCGGCATCGGAGTAGCGGCCTGCCGAGTAGAGCGCCGCACCCAGATTGGCCGCGGTGGAAGCGCTGGGGGCTAGGGCCTGGGCCTTTTCCAGCGAATCAATGGCCGCGGTATAGTCCCTTAGATTGAACTGCGATACGCCCAAGAAGAACCAGGCCTCGGCGCTATCGGGCTTTTGCTGGGCTACTTGGCTTAAGACTTCTACGGCCTCGGCATAACGGCGCTGGGTGTAGGCCGCTTTGCCCTGCAGCAAAAGGGCTTCCAACCGGTCGGCCCCCTGGCTGGATCGGGCGGCCAATGCCGCGAAACGGCCTGCCTCCGCGGCCTGGCCTAGGCGGTCGTAGGTGGTGGCTAACCCCAGCAGTACCCGGGGTTCGTCGGGGTTTTGCGCGTAGGCATTCTGGAAGGACTCTAGGGCACCCCTGGTGTTGCCCTCGCGCAAGCGGGCTAACCCCAGGTTGTAGTGGGCGGCCCATAGCTTGGGGTCAAGGCGGACGGCTTCTTGCAGCGAGGCCAGCTGCTCGCGGCCCTGCTGCAGGCTGGACTTCTTGAGCAGAAGCTGGGCCCGGCTGGCGTTGTCCCTAACGGCCTCTAGCCCCCGATCCAGTTCGCGCAGGGCTCGCTGGGGTAGCCCCTGGGCCACGTAGATATCGGCAATCTGAGCGATGGCCTGGACGTTGGCAGGGTCGTTGTTCAGAATTTGGTAGAGCGCCGGTAGGGCCTCGAGGGGCTTATTCGCCCGCACCAGGCTATCGGCCAGCAAAGCGGTGAGCTCAGCATCGCCGGGGGCTTTTTCCAGACCCTTGCGCGCGGCGGCAGCGGCGGCCTCGTGCTGTCCCTGGGTGCGCAGCGCCTTGACCTGCCCCACATAAGCAGGCTTTAGATCGGCTATGCCCAGGTTGGCTTTTTCCCCTACCTCGATGGCTCGAGCGAAGGCCTGGGCGGCTTCGGCGGCCTGGCCTTGGCGGTCGCGCACCACCCCTAGGTTGAACCAGCCCTCGAAGCGGTTGGGGTCTAGCACGGTAAGCTGAGTGAACTCGAAAGCCGCCCCGCGCAGGTCGCCCAGGCGGTAGAGGGCTAGGCCCAGGCCAAAATGGGCGCTGTAGTTGGTGAAGTCGCGGGCGATGACGGCTTCAAAGCCCTGCACCGCTTCGTTTAGGCGCCCGGCCTCGAGGGCGGCCTGGGCTTGCTGTAGGGTTTGCTGCACCGCAGGGGCTGGCTGCGCCCAGCCCAGAGCGAGGAGCAGAAGCGCCGCACACAAAAGTTGTTTCATAGCGTCTCCTTCAGATTATTCCTCATCTTGCGGCCCATTGTAGCACGCAAGGAGCTCACATCAGCGGCAAATGCACGGTATCTGAACCCGGACAAACACATGTGAGACTCTAAGCTGGGATAAAAAGAGGGGAACCAACCAAGAAAGGAGGTTCCCCAGGTGCAGTTTACCACCGTTGGCCGAGAGATATGGCAAGGCGCTAGACAAGCACAGAGGCTGGCCGAGGCCAAAGC